>NZ_JAMYOU010000002.1:0-477106 GCF_040319995.1 Mesorhizobium sp. M0815
TCACCACCGTGCCATGGCCGCTCGCCCTTCAGAGCAAGCGCCGTTCTCTCTCCAAAACTTTTTGCAGAACCTTCAGGACACTATCGAATGGTTGAGCGCGCCGTGGATGTGTCGTTCGCAGCATATCTTGGTATCGTGCGAAGCCATGACTGAGCGGCAATGAGCCAAACCCGCCGCGACCCAAGGCGATGGATCGGATTGATGGTTTGCGGAGAGCTTGGAGAGACTTGGTACGCCCAAGGGGAATCGAACCCCTGTTCCCGCCGTGAGAGGGCGGTGTCCTGACCGCTAGACGATGGGCGCGTTCAAGAACCGGCGATATAGGCTGACGGCTGGCAAAAAGCAACTAGGCTTAAGGCTGCCTGTCGCGCCGGTGAAATATCCGCTGCAAGCCTAGCGTTTTGGCTCGATCAGGTCCCAGAGATTGCCGTAGAGATCAGCGAAAACCGCCACAGTGCCATAGGTCTCGTGCCGGGGCGCCTCACGGAATTCGACGCCCTTTTCGAGCATCAGCGCATGGTCACGGGCAAAAGCGTCGGTTTCGAGGAACAAAAAAACCCGCCCGCCGGCCTGGTTGCCGACGGCGTCCGTTTGCGCATCGCCGGATGCTTCGGCCAGAAGCAGCCGCGCCCCCTGCCCGTTGCCTGGCGTGATCGTGACCCAGCGTTTGCCGCCGCCGAGATCGACATCTTCGGTGAGGACAAAACCCAG
Organism: Mesorhizobium sp. M0815; assembly: GCF_040319995.1. Taxonomy (NCBI): domain Bacteria; kingdom Pseudomonadati; phylum Pseudomonadota; class Alphaproteobacteria; order Hyphomicrobiales; family Phyllobacteriaceae; genus Mesorhizobium; species Mesorhizobium sp. M0815. Next base: position 712 of record NZ_JAMYOU010000002.1, read on the forward strand.
CCGGTCGACATACCAGGCGATCGCCTCGTCATAATTTGCGACGACGAGCGCGACCGTGGCAATGCTGCGGTGTTCGGCAAAACCGGTCATTTGTTCCTGATCGAAAAACGGCCGACGATGCGTCGTTCGGTGATGTCATAGACGAAGATGGCGCGGCTGCCGTCTGCCAGCTCGGCGTCGATCGACAGGCGATTGCCGGAGAGCGATTGACTGACCACCCTGGCGCCGACCGGCAGCACGATGTCGCCATTGACCGGTTCGCCGATCGGCACCTGGATGTCGCTGCTCAGCGGAGGGCTGACAGGCGGTGCATTGCGCGCTTTGTAGACAAGCGCCGCGATCACCACCATAAGGGCGAGGAACAGCAGGCCGAGATTGATGGCGACGAAGCGGACGAGCTTCCTCCGCACCTTTTCGACCTCGGGGTCGAGCGGCTTTTCCTCGTCTTCGTCGGCAAGCGGCCGGGCCATGGCAGCAGATTCCGGAACTGTTTTCGATGAGCGCTCATAACGAAGAGGTCAGACAATTAATAGGGGCCAGACAGATCGTGCTGGAGGCCGGCGCCGATGCGGCCGGCCAACGGCTCGACCAATGGCTGGCGGCCAGGCTCGGCCCCGACATGTCGCGCAGCCGGGTGCAGATGCTGATAAAGCAGGGCGCGGTCAGGATCGGCGGCAGGCCAGCCAGCGAGACGAAGCGCAAGATGGCACAAGGTGACAGCGTGTCGGTCGACATGCCGGAGCCGGAACCGGCGGAGCCGCAAGGCGAAGATATTGCGCTGGATGTCCTCTACGAGGACAGCGAGCTGATCGTCATCAACAAGCCGGCCGGGTTGGTCGTGCATCCCGGCGCCGGCAACTGGACCGGCACGCTGGTCAACGCGCTGATCCATCATTGCGGCAACAGCCTGTCGGGCATCGGCGGGGTGAGACGGCCGGGCATCGTCCATCGCCTCGACAAGGAGACCAGTGGCGTCATGGTCGTCGCCAAGACCGATCGCGCCCACAAGGCGTTGTCGGAGGCCTTTGCCGACCACGGCCTGACCGGCGATCTCGAGCGCGCCTATCTGGCGTTGGTCTGGGGCATACCGGCAAGGCCGACGGGGATGGTCGACGCGCCGCTTGGCCGCGCCGCCGACCGGGTACGCCGCGCCGTGGTGCCGCAAGGCCGCGACGATGCCCGCCACGCCATAACGCATTTCACCGTCATTGAGCGCTTTGGCGAGCAGCAGCAGGAATTCGCCACGGCGAGCCTGGTCGAATGCCGGCTGGAAACCGGTCGCACCCACCAGATACGCGTCCACATGGCCCATATCGGCCATCCGGTGATTGGCGACCCCGAATACGGCCAGGCTTTCCGCACCAAGGCCAACCGGTTGCCTGAGCCGCTAACCAGCAAAGTGAAAGCATTTCCGCGACAAGCTTTGCACGCCCGCCTCCTTGCATTTCGGCATCCGGATACCCATTTAACGATGAGGTTCGAAGCACCGATACCGTGGGAGATGGAGGAACTCGTCGACGGCTTCCGCAAGCTTTGAACCAACCACCTGAAAACCTGACCGGCGTTGTTCACTTCAGCGTGACACACTGTTTCGTGTTGAACAAATGCCTGTCTTTCTGGTTTTGTTCCTATATATGTCGGTTGGCGCGAATGTGCCTTTGGCATTCGCGCCACATGCCTGCCGCGTTTCGGGGGCATCACTCCAATAGAGAGGGGGCGCTATCATGGCCCAGTCACTACCCAGTATCGTTTCCGGCGAAGGCGGCCTCAGCCGCTACCTGGAAGAAATCCGCCGTTTTCCGATGCTTCAGCCGCAGGAAGAGTACATGCTCGCCAAGCGCTACGCCGAGCATGATGACACCACGGCTGCGCACAAGCTCGTCACCAGCCACCTTCGGCTCGTCGCCAAGATCGCCATGGGCTATCGCGGCTACGGCCTGCCGATCGGCGAGGTGATCTCGGAAGGCAATGTCGGCCTGATGCAGGCCGTCAAGAAATTCGAACCGGAGCGCGGCTTCCGTCTCGCCACCTATGCGATGTGGTGGATCAAGGCCTCGATCCAGGAATACATCCTGCGCTCGTGGAGCCTGGTCAAGATGGGCACCACCGCCAACCAGAAGCGCCTGTTCTTCAACCTGCGCAAGGTGAAGGGCAAGATCCAGGCGCTCGACGAAGGCGATTTGAAGCCCGACCAGATTACCGAGATCGCCACCCGGCTGAACGTCTCGGAAGCGGAAGTCGTGTCGATGAACCGCCGTCTGTCGGGCGATGCCTCGCTCAATGCGCCCATCCGGGCCAGCGAAGGCGAATCCGGCGAATGGCAGGACTGGCTGGTCGACGATCACGAAAGCCAGGAAGAGATGCTGATCGAGCAGGACGAGCTGGAAAACCGGCGCGGCATGCTGTCGGGCGCTCTTGCCGTGCTCAACGACCGCGAACGCCGCATCTTCGAGGCGCGCCGCCTCGCCGATGAGCCGTTGACGCTGGAAGAGCTGTCGGCCGAGTTCGATATCAGCCGCGAGCGCGTGCGCCAGATCGAGGTGCGCGCCTTCGAGAAGGTGCAGGACGCGGTCAAGGCCGCAGCCAAGCGCCAGATGCAGGCGCTGCGCACCATCGAGGCGCAGCCGGCGGCGTAAAGCCTTCCGATAGAAACAAATAACGGCCGGTAGAAACAAATAACGGCGGCGTCAGGTAACTGGCGCCGCCGTTATTTTAGAAGGTTGCCAGTTCCGCGGCGCCTTCGCGGATGTCCGATCCACTGCCATAAACTGCTCAGTAGCCTCGCCATCGTGTCCGCAGACGATCCCATCGATAGCGGCATTATCGCAATTTTCCCCAAGCTCTGGAAACCGCAACGCTGCAAGCTGTGGCGGCAATGTTCCGGCGCCGACACGGGCTTCCGTCGCAAAATTCCACAAGGCGGCGCTTGCGGCAGGCGGGCGACAACGGGCCGCCGGGGCCGCGCCGGGCAGTTGAACTCGTCTGTTCGGAAACGAAAGGCGATATGACGATGACGATTTCTCCGTTTCTGACCGCTCTCGGATCCGAAGGTCCCCCAGCCGACCGAGCGAAAGACATGGACCTGTATGGATGGCTAATTGGAAGCTGGGAAATGGACACGGTCCACTACCTCGATGACGGGACAATCCAGAAATGGGATGGCGAATGCCATTTTGGCTGGGTGCTCGAAGGCCGCGCGATTCAGGACGTTTGGATCAGGCCCAAGCGCCCTGCGCCGTCGACGATGTATGGCACAACCTTGCGCATCTTCGATCCTGGGATCGATGGCTGGCATATCATATGGAACGACCCGCTCAACCGGGATCACTCGCGCCAGATCGGCCGGGCCGAGGGTAAGGACATTGTCCAGCTCGGCAATGACTCGCGCGGTCTGAAAACTCGATGGCGTTTCACTGAGATCACTGCCAACAGCTTCCATTGGATTGGCGAGGAAAGATCTTCCGAGAGCGATCCTTGGCAAATCACGTATGAACATTTAGCCCGCCGAACAAAACCCTGACGCTGGACTAAACACTTAGCTGGCGTCTGCGCCGCTCCTCATCCGGCTGCCGCCACCTTCTCCCGTATGGCGACCTATCGGATTCACACATCGCAAAAATCGAATCAGGATCAATAACTTAATCAATAACTTAGATGACCATCTCGGAACGATGAGCGGGCGCCGAGTTTGAAATGGCATTTGTAGTGCCAGCGACCCATCTCCTCAGAGGCAATCGAGCGGAAATTTCAGATAGCGCCGCCCGTTGGATTCCGGTTCCGGCAGGCGTCCGCCATTCATATTGACCTGCAGCGCGTGCAGGATCAGCCGCGGCATCGGCAACGTCCTGTCGCGGGCTTGGCGGAGCGCGACGAAGTCGGCTTCCGTCTTGCAGCCGGCAACATGGATGTTGCCGGCTTTCTGTTCCGCGACCGTGCTTTCCCAGCGCGCTTCGCGGTCACCCGGCTGGTAGTCGTGACCGACGAACAGACGTGTCTCGTCCGGCAGTGCCAGGATGTCCTCGATCGAACGCCAGAGCCGCTCGGCGCTGCCGCCGGGAAAGTCTGCCCTTGCGGTGCCGCTGTCCGGCATGAACAGCGTGTCGTGGATGAAGGCGGCGTCGCCGATGACGTAAGTAATCGAGGCCAGGGTGTGGCCCGGCGAAAACAGCACTCTTGCCGGAAGGCCGCCGACCGAAAAAGTCGCGCCGTCGGCGAACAGCCTGTCCCATTGCGAACCGTCGGCGGGGAATTCCGGCCAGTTGTAGATCACCTTCCACAATTTCTGGACGTCGATGATCCTCTCGCCGATTGCCGTCGGCGCTCCGGTTCTCCCCCTCAGATAATGGACGGCGGACAAATGGTCGGCATGCGGATGCGTGTCGAGGATCCACTCGACCTCCAGCCCGCTTTCCCTGACGAAGTCGAGCAAGGCGTCGGCGTTTTTCGTTGCCGTTGCACCGGACCTTTCGTCGAAGTCGAGCACCGGATCGATAATGGCGCATTTGCGGGTCGCCATGTCGGCGACCACATACTGGACGGACCCGCTCGGCTTGTCATAGAAGCCGGTGACCTGCGACCTGGCCGATAATGCGTCCAATCCCAGCCCCCTTGATCTCTCACCGTGGCAGGAATGATTTTCTCAGCCACGGCAAATGAAAGGCATGGTTGTCCGTCAACCAGGCGTCGTCAAGCACCCCGTGCTCACACGGCTAGGAAAACCAAAAATTTCTCCGTGCCGCCTCTGCTTGCTCAGGCGGAAGGCTGCTTGGTTTTCCTGAGATATGGCAGGATTGTCTCGTAGGCGCCGAAGCGCTTGATGGCATCCTCATTCGAGACAGCAGCGGTGATGATGACGTCCTCGCCCTGCTTCCAGTTCGCCGGCGTCGCCACCTGGTGCTTGGCGGTCAGTTGCATGGAATCGATGGCGCGCAGGATTTCGTCGAAGTTGCGGCCCGTCGTCATCGGATAGGTGAGGACCAGCTTGATCTTCTTGTCGGGCCCGATGACGTAGACCGAACGCACCGTGGCATTGTCGGCGGGCGTGCGGCCCTCCGAGCTCTCGCCGGCACCCGCCGGCAGCATCTCGTAAAGCTTGGCGACCTTGAGATCCTTGTCGCCGATCAGCGGGTAATTCACCGAATGGCCGGTCGCCGTCTTGATGTCGTTCTGCCACTTTCCATGGCTTTCGACGGGATCGACCGAGATGCCGATGATCTTAACGTTGCGCTTCCTGAACTCGCCTTCGAGCCCGGCCATCGTGCCGAGTTCGGTTGTGCAAACCGGCGTAAAGTTCTTCGGATGGCTGAACAATACCGCCCAGCCGTCGCCGATCCATTCATGGAAGCTGATCGGTCCTTGCGTGGTCTCAGCGGTGAAGTCCGGCGCGATATCGTTGATGCGGAGGCTCATGACATGTCCCTACCTTGTGAGTGCAGATCGCAGCCGGCGTTGACCGGCGCTGCTTTTGCCTTTCTACCACTCCGGCGTCATCCTTCAAACGGCTGTTGCGCCGGCATCGAGGCCGGCGGCGAAATATTTTCATTGCTTCTCGGCAAATGCAGCAGGAATTTTCGCTGCGCTGGCTCAGGCCTTGCTCACTGCTAACGTCGTCGTCAGGTCTTCCATGCGCTGGGCCAACGCGCCGAGCGCCCCGGTCAGCACGGAATCGTTCTTGTCGGCCTTGGTCAGTGCGTCGTCGCGCGTCTTGCGCAGCGTCAGCACTTCGCTTTCCATGCCCTTGACCCGCTTTTGCAGTTCTGAAAGCTCGTCCATGACCATGATGCCGGCCATCACGGTCAGCCTCTGGTCGCCGATCTCGCCAAAAGAATCCTTCAGATGCGAGACATAGCGGTCGAAGCGCTCGGCAAGATCGATCAGATGCTCTTCCTGGCCCTCGTCGCAGGCCATCCGATACTGCTTGCCGTCGATGGAAACCGTGACTTGTGCCATTGGCCTACCTGTCCAGTACCGCGCGGATGGTCTCCATGGCTGTCACCAGCCTTCGCGACACTTCCTTGTTGGCATCTTCCAGCCGTTCGGCGCGGGCCTCGGAATTGTCGAGTTCCTGCGCCAGCCGCGAGCGGTCGGCGTTCATCCGCTGCACTTCGGCCTCGGCTTCCGAATAGTCCCGCTCGTGCTCGAGCTTGGCCGCGACGGCGTTTTCCAGCCCTTCGATGGCCTTACCCAGCCTGGCAATGACTTCCTTGAGGGTCGTTTCCCCGGTCATGGCTTTCGTCCTGCGCCCTGCCCATCACCGAATCATCCACGTTCAGAACGCGTTATCCCTGAAACATTACGCGCCGTGTGAACCGCACGTCAATAAAGCGATCGCGACTGTCCCCTGCTAACGCTAATGTAAGTGGTGCATGGCCATCACAAGACCGGCAAAAGCACACCGATTTGTTGACTAAAAGGCCGCGCCTGCTATGTGTCGCGCACCCTTTTCAAGGGCTTTCCCAAGGCCCAAACCCCCATTTTGGAGGAAGCATGACCTCGCGCGAACAACATGACCGGATGGCCAATGCGATCCGTTTTCTCGCCATGGACGCCGTCGAGAAGGCAAACTCCGGCCACCCCGGGCTGCCCATGGGCTGTGCCGACATCGCCACCGTGCTGTTCACCCGCTTTCTCAAATACGATCCGAAGAACCCGCATTGGCCGGATCGCGACCGCTTTATCCTGTCGGCCGGCCACGGCTCGATGCTGCTTTACTCGCTGCTCTATCTGACCGGCTACGAAGACATCACCATCGACCAGATCAAGCAGTTCCGCCAATTGGGGTCGAGGACCGCGGGCCACCCGGAATACGGCCATGCCGCCGGCATCGAGACGACGACGGGCCCACTCGGCCAGGGCCTTGCCAATTCGGTCGGTTTCGCGCTCGGCGAGCGCATCATGAATGCCGCTTTCGGCAACGATCTCGTCGACCACTACACCTATGTGCTGGCCGGTGACGGCTGCCTGATGGAAGGCGTGTCCCAGGAAGCCATCGCGCTTGCCGGACATCTGAAGCTGAACAAGCTGATCGTCTTCTGGGACAACAACAACATCTCCATCGACGGCCCGGTGTCGCTGGCCGACAACACCGATCAGGTCGCCCGCTTCCAGGCGTCCGGCTGGAACGCCAGCCATATCGACGGCCAGGACCCGGAAGCGATCGCCTATGCCATTGAAGCGGCCCGCCACTCCGACAAGCCGACGATGATTGCCTGCAAGACGACGATCGGCTTCGGCGCGCCGACCAAGGCCGGTACCAACAAGGCGCATGGCTCGCCGCTCGGCGCCGAGGAAATCGCCGGCGCCAGAAAATTCTTCGGCTGGGATTATCCGCCGTTCGAGGTTCCGGCCGATATCCTCGACGCATGGCGTACCGCCGGCCGGGCCGGCGTCAAGGCGCGCACCGACTGGGAAAGCCGCCTTGCCAAGGCCGACACCAAATTGCGCGGCGAATTCGAACGCCGCATCGGTGGCACGCTGCCGGCCAACTTCGATGCTGTCATTGGCGATTACAAGAAGAAGCTCGCCGCCGACAAGCCGAAGGTCGCCACCCGCAAATCGTCGGAAATGGCGCTGGAGGTCATCAACGGCGCCGTGCCCGAAACCATCGGCGGCTCGGCCGATTTGACCGGCTCCAACAACACCAAGACCAGCCAGACCAAGAACATCACTGCCGACGATTACGGCCAGCGCTATGTCCACTACGGCATTCGCGAGCACGGCATGGCGGCCGCGCTCAACGGGCTGACGCTGCATGGCGGCATTATCGCCTATGGCGGCACCTTCATGTGCTTTTCCGATTATGCCCGTCCGGCGATGCGGCTTGCCTCGTTGATGGGCATCCGCTCGATCTTCGTCATGACCCATGATTCCATCGGCCTTGGCGAAGACGGCCCGACCCATCAGCCGGTCGAGCATCTGGCAGCACTTCGCGCCATCCCGAACCACAATGTCTTCCGCCCGGCCGACGCGGTGGAAACCGCGGAATGCTGGCAGCTGGCCATTGAATCGGAAAAGACGCCTTCGACTTTGGCGCTGACCCGGCAGAACCTGCCGACGGTACGCAACGACTTCGTTGCGGAAAACCTCTCCAGCCGCGGCGCCTATGAACTTGCCGCCGCAAGTGGCGAGGCGGCGGTGACAATCTTCGCTTCGGGCTCCGAGGTCGAGATCGCCCTGGCCGCGCGCGAGGCGCTGGAAAAGCACGGCCATGCTACCCGCGTCGTCTCGGTGCCGTGCTTCGAATTGTTCGACAAGCAGAGCGCCGACTATCGCAGCAGGATGATCGGCAATGCGCCGCTCAAGATTGCCATCGAAGCCGGCATCCGTCAGGGCTGGGATTATTTCATCGGCACCGAAGGCATCTTTATCGGTATGACCGGCTTCGGCGCCTCCGGCACGATCGAACAGCTCTATCCGCATTTCGGCATCACCGCCGAAGCAACGGTGAAGGCGGCGGAAGCCCGTCTGCACGGCAAATGAAATTAAGCCCCGATCCGCAAAGGCTGGCATAGCGGTTTTGCCGGCCGGCGGAGCACTAATCGATTTAAATCCGAGCCTCGGCGGCTGGATTCTTTGCCCGTCCGCCGTTATGAAGCTGCGGACTTGATCTTCGGCCCCCAACTCCCAGGGAGAGAACAATGACCGTCAGAGTTGCCATCAATGGATTCGGCCGCATCGGCCGCAACATCCTGCGCGCCATCCACGAATCCGGCCGCAAGGATATCGACGTCGTCGCCGTCAACGATCTCGGCCCGGTCGAGACCAACGCGCATCTGCTGCGCTTCGACAGCGTGCATGGCCGCTTTCCGCATGAGGTGACGGTTGACGGCGATCAGATCATCGTCGGCAAGGAAAAATTCAAGGTCACCGCGATCAAGGATCCGACGCAACTGCCGTGGAAGGAACTCGGCATCGACATCGCGCTCGAATGCACCGGCATCTTCACCGCCCGCGACAAGGCCGCCGCCCATCTGACCGCCGGTGCCAAGCGCGTTCTCGTCTCCGCTCCGGCGGAGGGGGCCGACCTCACCGTCGTCTATGGCATCAATCACGACAAGCTGACCAAGGACCACATCGTCATCTCGAACGCCTCCTGCACCACCAACTGCTTGGCGCCGCTGGCGGCCGTGCTGAATGAGGCCGTCGGCATCGAGAAGGGCATGATGACGACGATCCACTCCTATACTGGCGACCAGCCGACGCTGGACACCATGCACAAGGACCTCTACCGCGCCCGCGCCGCCGCGCTTTCGCAGATTCCGACCTCGACCGGTGCCGCCAAGGCCATCGGCCTGGTACTGCCCGAGCTCAAGGGCAAGCTCGACGGCATCTCCATCCGCGTGCCGACCCCGAACGTCTCGCTGGTCGATTTCAAGTTCATCGCCAAGCGGTCGACCACCGTCCAGGAAATCAACGACGCGGTAATCGCCGCTTCGAACGGCAAGCTGAAGGACATCCTTGCCGTCACTCGTCATCCCAATGTTTCTATCGACTTCAACCACGATCCGCACTCCTCGATCGTGGCGCTCGACCAGACGAAGGTCATGGACGGCAATTTCGTTTCGGTGCTGGCCTGGTACGACAATGAGTGGGGCTTCTCCAACCGCATGGGCGACACCGCTGTCGCCTTCGGCAAGACCATCGCCTGATCGCAGAACCATCTTCTCGACTTGGACAACGCCCGGCTCAGTCCGGGCGTTTTTCGTTGCAGCACGCCCCCCCGAGGCAGCCTCCGCTGCTCGGAGGTGCCAAAACATTCGACTATCGGCAGCGTAGGGCGAAAAGCCGCGCTGCTGCCTTGCAGCGGCCATGTCTTCGCCCCACTCTCCCGTGATGCCGGAGCATATCGACTAGGGGCGACCAACGAATGGAGCATGGTATCTATCTGGTGACGCTCGTTGGCGCAGCACTTGTCGTTGCCGCCGCGTTTTCGAGCCTGATCGCCTTCCGTTTCGGCGCCCCCCTCCTGCTGCTGTTTCTCTGCATCGGCCTTGCCACCGGAACCGACGGTCTCGGAATCCATTTCGACAATGCCCGATTTGCCTATTTTGCCGGCTCATTGGCGCTGGCGGTGATCCTTTTCGATTCCGGCTTCGGCACGCCGCTCAATGCCTTGCGGCAGGCGGCCGGGCCGGCGCTGTCGCTGGCGACCTTCGGCGTCCTTTTGACCACTGGCCTGTTCGGCGCCGCCGCCTATTATTTGCTCGACCTGACATGGCTGGAATCCTTCCTGCTCGGTGCCGCCGTCGCCTCGACCGACGCCGCGGCGGTGTTCTTCCTGCTGCGCGCCGGCGAGATCAATTTGCGCGAGCGCGTGCGTTCGACGCTCGAGGTGGAATCCGGCACCAATGACCCGATCGCCATCTTCCTGACCATCACGCTGGTCGAGGTCATCGCCGCCAACACCCACCCCGAGGCCAAGGTGCTGGTTACCGATCTTGCCGTCGGTTTCCTTGTCAACATGGGGCTCGGTGCGGTCATCGGTATTCTCGGCGGCATGGCCATCGTGCGCCTTGTCGATCGCCTCAATCTAGATCACGGCCTGCTGCCGATCTTCGTGCTGACGCTGTCGCTGATGGTGTTTGCCGCCGCCGGCGCCGTCGGCGGCTCCGGCTTCCTGGCGGTCTATCTCGCGGGCCTGATCGCCGGCAATTCCGATATCCGGGCTGTCACCATCCTCAAGCGCTTTCAGGACGGGATGTCGTGGTTGGCGCAGATCATCATGTTCCTGATCCTCGGCCTGTTCGCGACGCCTTCGCAATTTCCGGCGATCCTGGTGCCGGCGGTGCTGCTCGGACTGTTCCTGATATTTGTCGCACGGCCAGTCGCCGTCTGGCTATGCCTGGTGCCGTTCCGTCTGCCACGCCCGGAAGTCGCCTTTGTCTCATGGGTTGGCCTGCGTGGCGCCGTGTCGATCCTGCTTGCTATCACGCCGCTGCTCGGCGGTCTTGAGAACGGCCGCCTCATCTTCAACACCGCCTTCATCATCGTGCTGGTCTCTCTGGTCATCCAGGGATGGACCGTCGGGCCGCTGGCGCGCCGCCTCGGCCTTATCGTGCCGGCCCGCCTGGGACCGCTCGACAAGGTCGAATTGGAACTGCCGGGCTCCGCCCATCATGAGCTTCTTGCCTACCGTGTGGCACCCGGCAGCCCGGTGGCGCGGGGCGAACGCATTCCGCGCTGGGCGCGGCCGTCGCTTGTGCTGCGAGACGGACGCTCGATGCGCTTCCAGGATATGGGCCGGCTGGCGGCTGGCGATCATGTCTACATCTTCGTGCCGGACCGCTATCCGCGCCTGCTCGACAAGCTGTTCGCCAGCCGTGCCGTGGTCGATCCCGAGGATGCGGATTTCTTCGGCGCCTTTGCCGTCGATCCGTCACGCTCCGCCGAGGAACTGGAGACCGCCTACGCGCCGGGCCTGACCGAAGCGGAACGCAAGCTCACCATTGGCGATCTGGTCACGGCGCGGCTCGGCGGCCACGCCGAATATGCCGACCGCGTGCTGCTCGGTCCGATCGAGCTGATCGTCCGCGATGTCGACGACAAGGGCAGGATCACCGGCCTTGGCCTATCCTTCGAGCCGACCGCGCCGGTGGCACGCGTTCCGGTGTTCCTCAGCGCCGGCGAAATCCGCGACCGTATCGCCGCCTTCATCCGCAACCGGCGCAAGCCGGCCGAAGCGCGAGCGGTCGAGGCGGTGGCCGAAATGGAACCGGTTCCGCAGCCCGTGGTGGAAAAGACAACTGGCGAAGGCTGACCGCGTCGACCCGAGCCGCGGAGCCCTGCCGCGAGGCTGAAGAATGGTTCGGCAACTGGCGTGGCGAGTCCATGTGGTCCGACATCGCCGGAAATCATCCCGATCGGCCGGCTGCGAGGGCATCTGGCCGAACAGTCGCCAATTCTCCGTGGCTGTACGGCGCGCCATAGGGGGCAGCTTAATTGTTGCGGGCCGCAACGAACTGCGCCGCTTGTTTCAGAAGCGCGGCTTGTTCGCCATAGGGCTCGAGCAGCGCATGAGCTTGGTCGACGAGGCCATGGAGCTGGTCCCGCGCCCAGTCCGGTCCGTGCAGCGCGACCAGCGTCGCCTTGCCGGCCGCGGCATCCTTGCCGGTTGCCTTGCCCATCTGATGCGCGTCGGCGGTCAGGTCGAGCAGATCGTCGGCAAGCTGAAAGGCAAGCCCGATCGCCGAGCCGAACTCGGCCAGCCTTTCGCGGTCGCCCGACGGCGCGCCGGCAACGATGGCGCCCGCTTCGCAGGCAAAGCGGATCAGCGCACCGGTTTTCATCGCCTGAAGCCGAATGATGCCAGCCTCGTCCGGCCGGCTTTGTTCGGCCTCGAGATCGAGCATCTGGCCGCCGACCATGCTGCCGGCCCCTGCGGCGCGGGCCAATGCCAGCACCAGCGCTGCCCTGCGCTCGGCCGGCAGCATTGTCGCCTCGTCGGCAAGGATGTCGAAGGCAAGCGTCAACAAGGCGTCGCCGGCAAGAATGGCGGTCGCTTCATCGAAAGCCCTGTGCACGGTCGGCTGGCCACGGCGCATATCGTCATCGTCCATGGCCGGCAGATCGTCATGGATGAGCGAATAGCAGTGCACGCATTCGAGCGCTGCCGCGACGCGCAGCGCCGGCTCGACGTCGGCTGAAAACAGTGCAGAACTTTCCATGACCAGGAAGGGGCGCAGTCGTTTGCCGCCGTTCAGAACGCCATGTCGCATCGCGGCCATCAGGCGTTCCGGCCGCGCGATCTCGCCTGAAAGCGTGCGTCCGTCGAGCAACCGCCTCAGCAGCGCCTCGAGCGGAACTGCCCGGGCAATAAGTGCAGCCTCGAACGCCATTTGGTCGTCTTTCGTCATGGTCGGGAGCGGTAGCCGACACTCAGACGTTGCGCAAGAAGCCAAGCGCCATTATGCCGGGGGCAGGGAGTAGCGCGGATTGGGTGGCTTGGCGGAACCGATCGTCGATCACGAAACCGAAGGGTTGGACATGGCGAGACCGAGACGCGGCAGCCGCATCGGTCTTCAACGCTGGGTCCGGCGCGGCATCGCTGTCGCCATCGTGCTGGCGCTGATGCCGGTGGTTCTGACCTTTCTGTACCTGCCGTCATTCGTGCACCCGGTGTCGACATTGATGCTGAAGGACCTCGCGACGTTTTCCGGCTACGATCGGCGCTGGGTTTCTATCGATGATGTGGCGCCGGTGCTGGCATATTCGGTCATCATGTCGGAGGACGGGCAGTTCTGTTTCCATCGCGGCGTCGATCTAGGCGAGTTGCGCGGCGTCGTCGACGATGCGCTCGCCGGCGAGATGACGCGTGGCGCCTCGACCATCACCATGCAGACGGTAAAGAACCTTTATCTATGGTCGCGGCCGTTGGGCTCGGTCCGTAAGGTCGTCGAACTGCCGCTGGCCGTCTATTTCGATGCGGTGCTGTCGAAACGGCGGATCATGGAGATCTACCTCAACATCGCCGAATGGGGACCGGGCATCTACGGCATCGAGGCCGCCGCCCAACATCATTTCGGCGTCTCGGCAAAACAGCTGTCGCGCCGACAGGCAGCGCTGCTTGCCGTCACCTTGCCGAACCCGATCGTGCGCAATCCGGCGAAGCCCGGGCCGGGACTGAGGCGGCTTGCCGCGTTGATCGAACGGCGCGCGGGCCGCGCCGGCGCCTATGTCGGCTGCCTGCGATAGTGTCAAAAAAAAACACCGCGACGCTGGCCAAAACGCCATCGGGCGTGTATAGGCAGCCGACTTTCTCAGATTCCGGCCCCTGACGTGGCCCTTTCACGAGGGCCGCCGGGGCGTTTTGACCATGTAGTGGAGCATATCCATGGCCGTTCCGAAACGAAAAACCTCTCCGTCGAAGCGCGGCATGCGCCGTTCCGCCGACGCACTGAAGGCCCCGACCTATGTCGAGGACAAGAACTCCGGCGAGATGCGCCGTCCGCACCATATCGACCTGAAGACCGGCATGTATCGCGGTCGCCAGGTGCTGGAGCCGAAGGAAAGCTGAGACAGCTTTCGACGGTTTATTATTGCAAAAGACCGGCCACTGGCCGGTCTTTTTGCGTTCGTCGACAACTGATCGTGTCGACCGGGGCTGACATTGTTGTTTCACGCCGTCTTTGTCCGTGTTTATGGGCCGCACGAAAATTCTTGACGGCGAACGCCGGGCGCACTCTACAAAGATCAGTCCAACCGGAGCCGCCACATGTTCGGTGCCATTCCGCTGCTGATCGTGCCTTTCATTCTCTACAATCTCGGGCTTCTGGGAATATTCGGCAGCGGCGACGACCCGTGGGCGACCGAAATGTTTTCGGTCCGGATGATGTCGGGCGGGGTGTTCTCGATGACCCTCGGCGATCTCATCGTGCTGATCGCATTGATCTTCTTGTTCGTCGAAGTGGTGAAGTCGACGCGAACGACAAATGCCTCGATCATGGACCACCTTTTGTCGACCTTCGTCTTTGTGGCCTATCTGGTCGAATTCCTGCTGGTGAAGGGCGCCGCCCATTCCGTTTTCTTCACACTGATGGTCATAGCACTGATCGACGTGCTGGCCGGCTTTTCGGTGTCGATGCGGTCGGCCAGCCGCGACATCAACATGAATTAAGGATTCCGGCTCAGCCCGGGTCGGCGGTGAAGCCAGCCGCCTCGATGCCAGCGATGGCTGCCGTTTCATCATTGTCCGACGTATCGCCGGAAATGCCGACGGCGCCGATGATCGTGCCAGCCTTATCGCGGATCAGCACGCCGCCGACGACCGGCAGGACGCGTCCGCCCGACACGTCGGAGACGCCGGCTATCAGATGCGGGCGCTCCTTGGCGAAAGCCTCCACCCGGCGCGAGCCCATGCCGATAGCGAGCGCGCCATAGGCCTTGCCGGCCGACATTTGCGGACGCAGGAACGAGGCGCCGTCCTGACGCTGGAACGAGACCAGATGGGCGCCGGCATCGAGCACCGAGACGCCAAGCGGCCTGAGCTTGAGCTCGGCACCCTTGGCAAAGGCGGCGGCGATGATCTCAAGGGCTTTGTCGAGCGTCAGTGCGGTCATGGCCGCCTCCTAAACGCGCCAGTTATCAACCGGCAGAACAGATCGCGGTGAAAACTGTTCCGCGTACGAAACGAAGCAATGCGATCCAAGGAGCGCCGGCTTATTTCTTCTTGGCGCGGGACTTCTTCACCGGCGCCGGAGGCGCATTGGCCAGGTCTTCCGCTTCCTTGGCGAGGCGCAGCGCCCGCAGCTTGTTGGTTTTGGCCTGGCGAGCGTCGCTCTCGGCGACATATTCCGCCATGGCCTTCTGGCGCACCGTGGCTGCCTCTTCCTGTTTCTTGAAACGCAAATCGGCCCGCGCACGGGCAGTGTCCTTAGAGTTCTCGACCAAGAGCGTTATCCAATCCGGTAAATTATCTTCAGTCCCTTGATAGCAGAGCCAGCCCGCAATTGGGAAAATAAGTTGGTCATGGCGCCGGATCGCACCCGACTCGCTCCGCATTGCGGGCGATCACCGCATCGTATGCGGCCTGCAAGGTCGCGCGCACGGTGGGTCCAGATGGGGCGGGAGACGCACCTAGATGCTCGTGGCGCAACTCGTTCATAAACTTATCCCACATCGGCGGGCCGCCTTTTTCCAGAAGCTCGGCACGGATAGAGAGCTCTTCGCTGACCGGGAGCCAGACGCGGCCCCAGGCGCCGAGATGCGCCAGGATCGGCACCAGCGTAATAGCCATTTCGGTCAGGCTGTAGATCGCCTTCTGCTTGTGGGAGGGATCGTCCGCCTTGGTCAGCATGCTGAGCTCCATCAGCCGTTTCAGCCGGTCGGCGAGGATGTTGGAGGCGATGCCCTCCATCGAGCCATTGAGCAGCTCGCGAAAGTGGCGTCTGCCGCCGAAGATGATGTCGCGAAGGATGATCAGGCTCCACCGATCGCCGAACACTTCGAGCGACAGATTGATCGGACATCCGGACCGGCGATCGATGTTCATGCGAATCTCCAAAAACCGGTTGCATTATCGTATCGGTTTTAATATCGTGCAACCGATTGCAAATTGCAATCAGATTCGCGACCCGAGGAGGAAAGCCATGAGAAACGCCGAACACCCCGAAATCGTATCCCAGACGTTCGGCGATCCGGCACATCCGGCGGTATTGTTGATCATGGGCGCCATGGCTTCCATGCTCTGGTGGCCGGAAGCGTTTTGCCGGAAGCTGGCCGGCGAGGGTCGCTTCGTGGTCCGCTATGACAATCGCGATACCGGCCGTTCGACGAAATACGCGCCGGGCGAGCCGCCTTATACATTCGACGACATGGCGGACGATGCCATCCGCGTCCTTGACGACCAGGGAATCCGAAAGGCGCACGTGGTCGGCATGTCGATGGGCGGCGTGATTGCGCAGCTCGTTGCGTTGAAATACCCGTCGCGTGTCACTTCGCTTACGGTGATCAGCAGCTCGCCCTTGGGCATTGATACGTCGCATCTGCCCGGAACCACCGAGGCCTACAGGAAACATTCGGACGAAGGCGCGAAGGTCGACTGGTCTGACCGTGGCCAGGCGGTCGATTTCATCGTCAAGGACGCGTATGCGCTCACCGGCACCGCACGCTCATTCGACGAGCAGCGCACGCGGGCTTTCGTCGAACAGGATTACGACCGGTCCGGCGGCTTTCTAAGCGCCACCAATCATTTCATGCTCAAGAGCGGCGAAGATGGGAGCGGCGAAGATCGGAGCGGCGAGGACTGGACGGGGCGGCTGCACGAGATGAAGATCCCGCTCCTCGTTATCCACGGCACCGACGATCCGATCTTTCCAGTCGAGCATGGCGCCGCTCTTGCCGACGCGGTCGCCGGCGCAAGGCTGGTCCGGATCGAGAGCGGCGGCCACGAGCTGCATCCCGACGACTGGGCCGCGATCATCGATGCCATCGTCACCCACAGCCAAGCCAAATAGTACCAAGCCTGACCTCAACACCGAATTTCCGCGAGACGAACCACCCAAGGAACGACAACCAATGTCCCTGACTATGCATCTTCATCCACTGGCCTCCTTCTGCTGGAAGCCGCTGATCGCGCTCTATGAGAACGGCACGCCATTCACATCCGTTGTCGTCGATCTCGGCAATGAACAGTCGCGCGTGGCGTTTCTGAAATTGTGGCCGCTCGGCAAGATGCCGGTACTGCGTGATGAAGCGCTGGATCGGACCGTGCCGGAATCGACAATCGTCATCGAATATCTCAACGCGTATTATCCTGGGCCGGCCGAACTGATCCCCGCCGATGTCGATCTCGCTCGCCAGACCCGGCTCGCCGACCGCTTCTATGACTTCTACGTCCAGGAACCGATGCAGAAGATCGTCGGCGACCGGCTGCGGCCGGAGGGCAAGACCGATCCGTTCGGCGTCGAGCAGGCGCGCGCCCAGCTGCGCAGCTCCTACGCCGTCATCGAACAGGACATGCAGTCGAGGACATGGGCGGTGGGCGGGAGCTTCACCATGGCCGACTGCGCCGCCGCCCCCGCGCTGTTCTACGCTAACAAGGTCGAGCCGTTCGGCGACAAATATCCTGCGGTGAGGCGCTATCACGACCGGCTGCTGCGGCGCCCGTCGGTTGCCCGTGTGATCGAGGAAGCGCAGCCCTATTTCAAGCTCTTCCCCTACAACAACGGCTAGAGAGTGGTTCATCGTTTCACGGAAACGCCGAACCGCTCTATCCTTTTGTTTTTTGCGCAATTCCGGACGGAAAACCGTTTCACACTTTTCCTGGAATTGCTCCAGGCCCGAGGCTGCACGAGCTGCCCGACGCGCGGACGACGCCTCTCAGCTTCCGGGTGAACCGAGCTGCTCTGCATCCCAGAACTGGTCGAGCCAGATGTTGAGCTTTAGGAAGCCGGCATTGCTGACCGTATAGACGCGCCTGGTGCCTTCCGGCTTGGCGTTGACCAGCCCGGCATCAAGCAGCACCTTCAGATGCTGCGAAACGGCCGGGCGGGACACCGGCAAGCCAGAGGCCAGTTCGTTGACGGTCTTCGGTCCGCGCCGGAGCTCTTCCAAGAGATAGCGCCGGTTGGGATCGGCAATCGCCATGAAGGCGTCGGAAAGCATCATGCCTTATTTGTGGGGCAAAGCGTCTCGAATCTCAACCGTCGGTTTCAGCTTTTCTGCGCGGGTCGAGCCGCAACGCTTCCGGCGTCACCGAGCGGTCGGCCGGCTGGGTCTTGAAGGCATCGCGGCCTTCGATTGGCACCGGCGCGCGACGGCTGATGCGCAGCAGCGTATAGGCGGCCAGGCAGAGATGCGCCAACGCAGTAGCCAGGAACAGCCCCTCGGGACGCATCCAGCCCATCAGGCCGGCGGCCAGCAGCGGGCCGATCATCGTGCCGAAGCCATAAAGCAGCAGCAGGCCGCCCGACACTTTGACGAAGTCTTCCGATCGGGCATGGTCGTTGGCATGCGCCACCGCGATCGAATAGAGCGTGTAGGCGAAGGCGCCGTAGGCGGCGGTGCAGACGATAACGAAGACGCCGGAGCGCGGTTCGAACAGGAAGATGGCGATGGCGAACAGCGCAGCGCCGAAAGCCGCGCCCGCCAGCACGAAACGACGGTCCGTCGTGTCGGAGAGCCGCCCGGCCGGAAGCTGCATGGCGGCGCCGGCGATGACCACCAGGCTCATCATGAGCGCGATCTCGGCCGTCGAGATGCCGATGCGAGCTCCATAAACGGCACCAAGCGTGCCCCAGGCGCCGTTGGCGATGCCGATCAGCACGCAGGCGATCGCCGACACCGGCGAATTGACGTAGAGCCCTTTGACGTCAAGCGACACGTCCTGCAGCGGCTTGGGGTGCGACGCCGTCGAGACCGCCGTCGGGATCAGTGATAGGCAAAACAGAATGCCGGTGATCATGAATAGCGACGCCGATTTCACATCGCCGCCGGCAACGATCATCTGACCGCCCATGATCGAGGCATAGGTGACCATCATGTAGAGGCCGAAGACGGTGCCGCGGTTTTCGTTGGTGGCCTTCTCGTTCAGCCAGCTTTCGATGACCATGAAAGCACCGGCCATGGTGAAGCCGGTGAAGGCGCGCAGCAGGATCCAGGTATATTCATCAATGATCAGGCCGGTGAGCAGTGCGACGATCGCTCCCGATGCGGCAAAGGCGCCGAAAGCCCTGACATGACCGGCGCGGCGCACGATGCGTGGCGCAAAGAAGCAGCCGGTGACGAAGCCGCCGGCCCAAGCCGTGCCCATCAGGCCGAGCGATGCGGTCGAGAAGCCCTCCACCTGGCCGCGCAGCGGCAACAGCAGCCCGTGCAGCCCGGATGCCGCCAGCAGGAACGCGGTGCCGCGCAGCAGCGAGAGGATCGGTCTGTAGCTTGCGAACATTGTTCAATCCGGCTGGGGTTCGGGGCACAGGTCTGGAGACAGCGGCATTCGGGCTTTTCGGCGGCGTGCCCGAGCTTTTGGAATTGCCCGCAGTACTATCCGCGGCGAAACAGCGCCTCTGCCGCCGACTTGGTGGAGCCCTTGGTCATGAGCTCGGCTTCCAGCCGGGCGATCTCGCCGCGCAGGATGCCGATCCGCTCGGACAATTCATCGACAGAAAGCAGCGACAGATCCTGCCCGATCTCGTGCGGGCGCGCTTTCTTCTTGGGTTCGTCGTCGAAGACCGCCATCGTCGCTCCTCCGTGATTGCCCATTTGCCTGATTTGCCAATGAGCATACATAGGGCAGGGGTATGGATGCAAATGGCCGGCAACAGCTGGCGCTAGAAACCGGCGAAACACGACGGGAAAATTCATGGCGAACGCACAGAAAATTCCGACCAGGATGATGGCGATCGCCATCTCGGAGCCGGGCGGGCCGCGGGTGCTGAAACCGGAAACCCGCGACGTGCCGGTACCCGGCCCTGGCGAGATCCTGATCCGGGTGCGTGCCGCCGGCGTCAACCGGCCCGACGTGCAGCAGCGCAAGGGCGCCTATCCGCCGCCGCCGGGTGCGTCGGATCTGCCGGGCCTGGAAGCGGCGGGCGAAGTCGCCGCCCTCGGCGACGAGATATCGCGCTGGCGCGTCGGCGACCGGGTCTGCGCGCTGACGGCGGGCGGCGGCTATGCCGAATATGTCAAGGTTCATGCCGGCAGCGTGCTGCCGCTGCCCGCCGGCTTTACCTACACCGAAGCGGCGGCGCTGCCGGAAAACTACTTCACTGTTTGGCACAATGTCTTCGAGCGCGGCGGCCTGAAGAGCGGCGAGACGCTGCTCGTGCATGGCGGCTCATCGGGTATCGGAACGACGGCGATCCAGCTTGCTGCCGCTTTCGGCGCTTATGTCGTCACCACCGCCGGCAGCAAGGAGAAATGCGACGCCTGCCTCAAGCTCGGCGCCGACCGGACGGTCAACTACCGCGAGGAGGACTTCGTCGCCGCGGTCAAGGAGGCAACCGGCGGCAAGGGCGCCAACGTCATCCTCGACATGGTCGGCGGCGATTATGTCGCGCGAAACTACGAGGCTGCGGCCGTGGAGGGCCGCATCGTCCAGATCGCGACGCAGGGCGGAGCGGTGGCGAGCGCCGATTTCTTCAAAATCATGGCCAAGCGGCTCGTGCACACGGGTTCGCTGCTCAGGCCACGCACGGTGGAGTTCAAGGCGGCAGTCGCGGCTGCGCTGGAGGCGCAGGTTTGGCCGCTGCTCGGCACGCGCAAGGTTGCACCGGTGATGGACACGATCTTCCCGCTCAAGGAAGCCTGGCGGGCGCATGAGCGGATGGAGGAGGGTGAGCACATTGGCAAGATTGTGCTCGATGTCGCCTGACGGCCGGTAAACAGGCTGAACGAAGGCTTAATGGTGCAATGCAACAAACGCATTGCCGCCATGCAAAAGCGTCTGTTCAATTTTTCATCGCCGATGCCTATTTACGCGGCATCGAAACGATGGAGGACTACCATGAACCCGATCCGCGCTTTCCGTAACTGGCGCATGTACAACGAAACCGTGCGCGAACTGAACCGGCTGAACGCTCGTCAGCTCAATGATCTCGGCATCAACCGCGGCGACATAGAGAGAATCGCCCGCCAAGGGCTTTGATCTCGAGCACGATCCTGTCCGAAGACCGGGCGCTGCTTTTCCGCAACGCCGAGCCGCGGTTCGGGATCAAGCCTTAGAAGCCAGAGCCGTAGCAGACGGATTTCCGTCGCCGGTTCCGAGCCCGCCCGACCTTGGTCTGGCGGGCTTTGTCTTTTTGAAGCTTTCGACTGCATGGCTTCATGTGCCGACCCTTCGCGGTCTGCTGGTCGCGCCGCCATGCCGTCCTTGACGCGCGCCTGCCAAAAACATTGCGAAATGGCGAGCGAGCAGTTATATAGACCGCGATTTTCCCATTTTGGTGGCTGTAAACCACCGCCCGCGCGGGAACGCGGGCGAACGAGAAGGATTTTTTAATGGCCAATACGCTGCTGATGCCAAAAGCGACCGCCGTCTGGCTGGTTGACAACACAGCGCTTTCCTTCGAGCAGATCGCGCAGTTCTGCGGACTGCATCCGCTTGAGGTCAAGGCGATCGCCGACGGCGAATCTGCGCAAGGCATCAAGGGTATGGACCCGATCATGACCGGCCAGCTCACTCGCGACGAGATCGCGCACGCCGAGAAGGACCCGAACCACCGGCTGAAGCTCTCCGATCCCAAGGTGCGGGTGCCGGAATCCAAGCGCAAGGGTCCGCGCTACACGCCGCTGTCCAAGCGCCAGGACCGGCCCAACGCCATCCTCTGGCTGGTGCGCAACCATCCCGAGCTCAAGGATGCGCAGATTTCCCGCCTTGTCGGCACGACGAAGTCGACGATCGACCAGATCCGCGACAGAAAACACTGGAACTCCGCCAATCTCCAGCCGATGGATCCAGTGACGCTCGGCCTGACGTCGCAGATCGACCTCGACATGGAAATCAACCGCGCCTCGCGCGGCCGCGAGCAGGCGCAGCCGGTCGGCGATACGCTGCTGCCGGCCGCCTTGACCGAACGGCTGGTGCCGGCGCCGGAAAAGCCGAAGGACGAGGACCGCGAACTCGACGCCAACGCCGTCTTCGCCAAGCTTTCGGCGCTGAAGTCGAAGGACAAGGATACGGACGAAGAGGAATAGAGGTCTCGCATCCAAAACAAAAAGCCCGCTTTCAAGCGGGCTTTTTTTTCGATCTTCCGTGTCAGCTTCGCGCCGCCCGGTCCGGTGCCATGCCGTAGTCCTCGCTGCGTTCCACCGCGCGGTAGAAATCGGCGAGCTGCTTGCCGCGCTCCGGCTTGAAGGTGCGGCCGGCGATGACCACGGAGGCGATGCGGTCGATGCGGAAGGCGCGGAAATCGCCGCGCATCTCGCACCAGGCGACCAAGGTCCACACCTTGCCCCAGAACCACAGGCCGAGTGGGCGGATGTCGCGCGCGGTGCTGCGGCCGGCCTCATCCGAATAGTCGATGGTCAGCACCTGACGTTTCTCGATGGACCGCTCAATCAGGTCGATGGCTTCGCGGGCGGCGTCGCTTACCACCCACATCGGCGTGTGGATCTCGGTGCGGGCGATGCGGTCCTTTTCGGCGTCGGGCAGCACGGCGCCGATCTTGACCAGCGCCTCGTCGGCGGCTCGCGCCATGGCCGCGCCGCCAAAGGCGCGCACCATGCGGGCGCCGGCGACCAGCGCGACGATCTCGTCACGCGTGAACATCAGCGGCGGAAGGTCGAAACCCTCCCTCATCATGTAGCCGACACCGGCCTCGCCGTCGATCGGCACGCCGGTCGACTGCAGGTCGGCGATGTCGCGATAGATGGTCCGCTCGGAAACCTCGAGCCACGTGCCCAGCTTCTGGGCGGTGACCAGACGGCCACCGCGCAGGTGCTGCACGATCTGGAAGAGCCTGTCGGCGCGGCGCATCGTATGGTCCCTCGGCGTCTATTGCTCTAGCCCTTCGCGCTTGCGCTGCGCGGCGACGGAGGCCGCGCCGAAGGACAGTTTCCTCGTTGTCGGCGTGCTTGCGTCGAGCACCCGCCAGAACGGCGCAATGTCGCCCAGCGCCATGCCACGCTCAAGATCCTCGTTGGCGGCCTCGGCGACGGTACGCAGATGATAGCCGATGGTGACCGGACATGTCACCTCGGCACCGTGCTCGATGGCGAGCGCGGTGCGCAAAGCCCGGATATCCATATCCATGCCTTCGGGGATGGCGCAGATGAATGCATCGACCTGGCGAGCTGTGGGAACCAGCATCGGCTGGCCTTCGACGACATCAGCGATGGTGCGTGGCGACGGTGTTATGCCGTTGATGCCAGGCGTGTTCAGCCTGTCGGTCCAGCTTTTCATCGATCGTCCTCTCGGCCGTCCGTCTCTGACGGCCATCCCACTATGGCACGAGCCTCCTGACACCATACTGTCAGGAGGCTTCAGCATGCCTGTTTATCGCCGGGCCGCATCCAGACGCCGGGCAGAAAGATTGCCTCAATTGCCGCCATTGTGGCGGTCGCCATACATGTCCGGCCAGCCAATATCCTTGCGGATGTCCGCCGGCAGGGTGTTCATGAAACGCTGGGTGCGGATCTCATTGCGCATCGTCCGGATCTTGCCGACATAGTGCTGCACGCTACGCAGAATGGTAAAACCGTTCATGGCTGGTCTCCTCTCTTTCGATGCAGGCACTATCGCACACCCCTACTGACAGCAGTCTGTCAGGAGGGTGCGGCTCTCGCGACCGGCGTTCCGATTTGTCCACCGAAGTGATCGAACAGTGCTGAAAACAGGCGTGCCGCGGTGGAAAGACCGCGATCGCGGAGCCGCTTTGACAGCCAGCCGCGATGCTGATCAAAGGCTGCATGTCGAAACTTCTCGCGCTCGTCATCATCGCCATGATGGTCATCCAGCTCATCAAGCCGCTCGGCTGGCCGGGGCTGAAGCGGCGCAGCGATTTCTGGAAGCTGGCGCTGTTGGCTATGGCGGCGATTTCGATTACGGCGGTGCTCGGACACTGGACGTAATGCATGTCGCGCAAAAGTGTGCAGCGGTTTTGCGCCAACGACATACATAAAACAAAGAACCTAAAGTAGCGTCGCATGAGGCCAATCGAACGCGACGCGCTTTAGTGCCGGCAGCCGCTACGCGACGCCCGGTTCGTTGGCGAGCACCAAGCCGGCCAGATGTTCCGCCCAGGCGCGGTAGCCGGCTTCCGAAGCATGAAATCCATCCGACGCAAAGCCGGCCTCGGCGTCGGTGATCGGCAGGCGGGGCGCCGGTATGGCGCCGCGCTCGAGGCAAAGGCGCTCGCCCATCCGGTTCATCTCGCCGGCGCGGATCTCGAGGATCTTGCCGAGCAGCGGCGGCATTGCCGGCGCCCGGGTGAACTCCAGCACCGGCGACCACACCACGCGCGCCTCCGGCCATTTGGCGCGCAGCGCGTAGAGCAGGCCGCCAAAATCGCGCTTGAAGCGCGGTACCGAATGAAAATTCTTGGTGTCGTTGGTGCCGATGGCGAGCACGATATGCGTCCACGGATCGGCCGACAGATTGGGCAGCACATGATCGCGGATCTGGCCAGAGGTTGCCGAGTTGAAGCCGGCTGCCCGCCAGCGCACGGTGCGGCCGGTGCGTTGCGCAATTAGAACGGCCAGTTGCGCGGCCAATCCGTTTTCGGAATTGCCGATGCCGACTGAGGCGGCGGAGGAATCGCCGAGCACCAGCAGCGAGATTGCCGGCGCCTGGCCTGATATCTCGTGCATGACCGGACCTTGTGCCGGCAGCATGCGGGTGGTGCGGCGACGCACGCCAAGTCCTTGCCAGACATAGACCGGAAAGGCGAGCCAGGTGAGAAGGGTCGGAAAGCGCCGCATGGCAAATCCCTTTTAAGGCACAGCGAACAGCACTTAGCGCATGTTGCACTGAAGGTGAACGACCTTGCAGCGACAGCCTGTCGCCTCAATGGCAGCAGTCATGCGTCCCGGATTGGTCTTCATACTCGTCATGCAGCCGCACCCAGTCGGCGAGGCTATGATGCGGCCCGGTTTCGTTGCGGCCTTTCGGCGTCAGGTCGAGATAGTGATAGGCGCCGATCAGCGGATCGCCGCCTCTGGAGCGCGAGATGAAAGTCAGGAAGATGTCGCCTTTCTCGTCGCGATAGAACACGCTGGTGCCGGGAAGGTCCTTCGATCTCCGCGCGCGCCGCTCGAAATTGTAGGTCGTGTCGCCGGCCGCGATCTGCTTGTCGGTGAATGACACCTGCATATCGAAGTTGAAGTCCGAGGCGTAGGACGACACCCAGTCGAATTTCCAGCCCATGCGCTGCTTGTAGGGCAGAAGCTCGGCCAGCGGAGCCCGCGCCACCACCACAAGCGAAACATCGTGGTGCCTGAGATGCTGGTTGGCGCCGTCGATGTGGTCGGCAAGGAACGAGCAGCCCTCGCAACGATAATCGGCGCCCGGCCCGAACATGAAATGGTAGACGATCAACTGGCTGTTGCCGCCAAACAGGTCGGGCAGTTTCTTTGGCCCTTGCTCGGTCTCGAAGACGTAGTCCTTGCGGATCTTCAGCCATGGCAATTCGCGGCGTTCGGCGGCGACGCGGTCGCGAAAGCGCGTCAATTCCTTTTCGCGCGCCAGATGCGCCTTGTGCGCCTGAAACCAGTCTTCCTGCGAAACGGTCTTGTTGTTTGGCATAGGTCTGCTCCTCTTTTCACGGAGGACGTTCGGCAGCGAGGAATGCCGACACAGAGCTGCATTTTCAGTTGCAAGAAAATTGCAGCCCTTGCTGCTTTCAAGCAAAACCCGGGCACGTGGCCCGGGTCGGGAGAAACGCAAGATGGATTCGGTTAAGCGGCTTGCTCCAGCGACGGCTGCCATTGTCCAAGCGCTGCCAGATGGTTCATGTGGGCGCGATGGGCGAAGGCGGCCTGCGCGGCGGCGACGTTCGCCGCCTTGCCGCTCCAGGCCTTCTGCGGAGCGGCCTGCAAGGCGCGGCCGTAGGAGAAGGTCAGCTTCCACGGATGCGGGCCGATGGCGTTGATGGCGTTGAGGTTGGCGGTCGCTTGCTCGTCCGATTGTCCGCCCGAAAGGAAGGCGATGCCTCCGATCGCGGCTGGCACCGTCTCGCGGAACAGTTTTATCGTCCTTTCGGCGACCTGGTCGGGGCTGCTGACCTTGCCCGATTTCTTGCCGGCGAGAACCATGTTTGGCTTCAGGATGGTGCCTTCGAGGACGACGCGGGCCGCATAGAGCTCGGTGTATAGCTTTGTCAGTGTCGCCTTGCTGATCTCGTAGCAAGTGTCGATGTCATGAGCGCCGTCCATCAGCACCTCCGGCTCGACGATCGGCACGATGCCGGCTTCCTGGCAAAGCGCGGCGTAACGGGCGAGCGCATGGGCATTCGAGCCGATCGAGGTGGCGGAAGGCACCCCCTTGGCAACATCGATGTCGATTACCGCGCGCCATTTGGCAAAGCGGGCGCCAAGCTTGTAATAGTCGGCGAGGCGTTCGCGCAGGCCGTCCAGGCCTTCGGTGATGGTATCGCCGGGAAATCTTGCCAGAGGCTTGGCGCCGGCGTCGACCTTGATGCCGGGAATGGCGCCTGATGCCTTGATGATGTCGACCAGCGGCGTGCCGTCGGCGGCCTTCTGGTGGATGGTCTCGTCATAGAGGATAACGCCGGAAATGTACTTGGTCATTGCATCGCTGGCGCGGAACATCATCTCGCGATAGTCGCGGCGGCTGTCGGCGGTCGACTCGACGCCGATGACGTCGAAGCGCTTCTTGATAGTGCCGGAGCTCTCGTCGGCAGCCAGCAGGCCCTTGCCGTTGGCCACCATCGCGGCGGCAATGTCCTCGAGACGTTCGCTCATCGTGCTTCTCCTGAAAGAATTGACCCGTACCCAGCAGACCACCAGAGCAACGCAGGTTCAAGTCGAACCCTTTCGTCGGAGAAGCGCGAATCGATTGAAAATCGCGAGCGCACTGCTTCGCGCTGTTATTAACGCCGCGCTCAGCGCTTCAAGACGTCGACGCCGGGCAAGGGCTTGCCTTCCATCCATTCGAGGAAAGCGCCGCCGGCCGTCGAGACATAGGTGAAATCATCGCTGACGCCGGCATGGTTGAGGGCGGCCACCGTATCGCCGCCGCCGGCCACCGAGACCAGCCTGCCGGCCTTGGTGCGCGCTGCCGCGTGCCTGGCCGTCGCCACCGTCGCATGGTCGAACGGCTCGATCTCGAAGGCGCCGAGCGGCCCGTTCCAGACCAACGTCGCGGCACGGTCGATCCATTCGGCAATGGTTTTCACGGTTTTCGCGCCGACATCGAGGATCATGCCGTCGGCTGGTACGTCTGCAATGGCGACGGTCTCGCTTGCGGCACCGGCCTTGAACTCCCTGGCGACAACGGCGTCGGCGGGCAGGATGATGGCGCAGCCGGCCTCGGCCGCCTCGATCATGATCTGCTTGGCGGTGGTCGCGAGATCGTGCTCGCACAAGGATTTCCCGACGTCGGTGCCGCGTGCCGCGAGAAACGTGTTGGCCATGCCACCGCCGATGACCAGCGCGTCGACCTTCTTCACCAGGTTCATCAACAAGTCGATCTTGGTCGAGACCTTGGCCCCGCCGACAATGGCGACAACCGGGCGGACGGGATTGCCGAGGCCCTTTTCCAGCGCATCGAGCTCGGCCTGCATGGTGCGCCCGGCGAAGGCCGGCAGCACGTGCGCCAGCCCTTCCGTCGACGAATGGGCGCGGTGCGCAGCGGAGAAGGCGTCGTTGACGAAGATGTCGCCGTTGGCGGCGAGCTTTTCGGTGAAGGCCGGGTCGTTCTTCTCCTCGGCTTTGTAGAAGCGGGTGTTCTCGAGCAGCAGCACATCGCTGCTTTCCATGGCGGCGACGGCGCTCGCGGCCTTGTCGCCGATGCAGTCGGTGGCAAAGCCAACCGGACGGCCGAGCACGTCCGCCGTCGCCTTGGCGATCGGCTCGAGCGAGAATTCCGGCGCCGGTCCATCTTTGGGACGACCGAAATGTGCAAGCAGGATGACCTTGGCGCCCTTGCCGGACAGCTCGGCGATGGTCGGTACAATGCGCTCGATGCGGGTGGCGTCGGTGACCTTGCCCTCAGTGACGGGAACGTTGAGGTCGACACGCACCAGCACACGCTTGCCGCTGATATTGCCGATGTCGTCCAGTGTCTTGAAGTCGGCCATGCTGATCCCTTTCGCGAAAAATCGCGGGGACCTTACCCCGCATCAACGACGATGCAAGACCTGCCTGACGGTTCTGCTTAAGGGTTCACGGAAAATGTGATCGCGTGTCGAAGATGAAGCGCCCAGCGGGAGCGAGATGGGCAGCAATGGCGCGAAACGCGCCGACATATGGCTTTACCGGTTGCGCACCACAATGCATGCGCCGCCGACGCTGTGCAGCTTCTGGCAAATATCGTCGGCCTTGGCTTTGGTGTCGGCGCCGATCCGCACCGCATAGATGCCGCGCCTGCCGATCGGTGTGCGCACCCGGCTGACCACCGGATTGCGACCGCTGAGCAAGGCTGGAAACCGCCGTTTCACATTGCTCCACTGATTGAGCGCCGCGGCGCGGCGGAAATTGCCGGCCACCTGCACGCCCCATGGCTTGATGTTGATCGACGACATCGGCACGGTTCTGGACATGATCACCGGCAGCGTGCGGCAGGCGGCAGCGAAGCTCGCCTTCTTGTCGAGCGGCCGGATGACGCCGGCATACGCGGCATCGGTGAACCTGTCGGCCGGCTCGCCCATGACGTCCAAAACGTAGCTTTCGGTCTCCATCGGCAAGAAGCCGCCGGAATTCAGCCAGCGCGTCACCCGGCTCTCGCCGGCATTGTATGCGGCTGCGGCGAGGCCCAGATTGCCAAAGCCGGTCTTCATTTCGGCGAGGTATTTTGCCGAGGCCGGGATAGCCTGCTCGATATCGAACGAATTGGCGAGCCCGCGCATCTTGGCGGTACCCGGCATGAATTGGGCGATACCCTCCGCACCGACGGGGCTGACCGCATTGGGATCGAAGCGACTCTCCTTCCAGATCAGCCGGGCAAAGAAATCCCGGGGCAGGCCGTTCTGGTCGGCATGCGTCTCGATAAGATCGCAAACTCGATCGATCAGCTTCTGCTTGGCCGGCCGCGGCGGATCGGCCTGGACGGCCGTCGCCCAGCCCAGCCCGCAAATGACAGCCAGCGTCGCCCCAAGCAAACGCCGCATCGAACTACTCCGCCGCGGCTTTGCCGTGTTGCCCAAACCGCCGTTCGATGTAGTCGGAAACCATTTTCTCGAAATCCGCGGCAATCGACGGGCCGCGCAGCGTCGCCGCCTTCTTGCCGTCGACGAATACCGGGGCGGTCGGCATCTCGCCGGTGCCGGGCAGCGAAATGCCGATATCGGCATGTTTGGATTCGCCCGGACCGTTGACGATGCAACCCATCACCGCGACCTTGAGGTTCTCGACGCCGGGATATTGTTCGCGCCACACCGGCATGTTCTTGCGCAGGTCGGCCTGGATGTTCTGGGCAAGCTCCTGGAACACGGTCGAGGTCGTGCGGCCGCAGCCCGGGCAGGCGGCGACGATCGGCACGAACTGCCGGAAGCCCATGGTCTGCAACAGCTCCTGCGACACCTGCACTTCGCGTGTGCGGTCGCCGTTCGGCTCCGGCGTCAGCGAGATGCGGATGGTGTCGCCGATGCCTTGCTGGAGAAGGATGCCCATCGCAGCCGATGATGCGACAATGCCTTTCGAGCCCATGCCGGCCTCGGTCAGGCCGAGGTGCAGCGCATGGTTGGAACGGGTGGCAAGCTCGGTGTAGACGGCGATCAGATCCTGCACGCCGCTGACCTTGGCCGAGAGGATGATTTTCTCGCGCGCAAGGCCAATCTCTTCGGCCATTTCGGCCGACAGGATCGCCGACTGCACGATCGCTTCGCGCGTCACTTCCTGCGCGGTCAGCGGAAAGCCTTGGGCCTGGTTGTCGTCCATCAGCCGGGTCAGCAGCTCCTGGTCGAGCGAACCCCAGTTGACACCGATGCGCACCGGCTTGTCGTATCGGATAGCCATCTCGACGATCGCCGCGAACTGCCGATCCCTCTTGTCCTTGAAACCGACATTGCCGGGGTTGATGCGGTACTTGGCCAAGGCCTCGGCGCAGGCCGGATGATCGGCCAGGAGCTTGTGGCCGATGTAATGGAAATCGCCGACCAGCGGCACGTCGATCCCGAGCCGCTCCAGTCGCTCGCGGATGGCCGGCACAGCGGCAGCGCTTTCGTCGCGGTCGACCGTTATGCGCACGATCTCGGAGCCGGCGCGATGCAGCGCCGCCACTTGCGCCACCGTCTGGTCGACATCGGCCGTGTCGGTGTTGGTCATCGACTGGACGACGACTGGGGCGCCGCCGCCGACCATCACGCCGCCGACGTCGACACCGACCGACCTGCGGCGCGGGAAGGGTGAGGAAAAATATCCGGTCATGCCGGCTGCCTTTAATCTTGAAGGTCCGGGCATGAGGTGGAGGAGCAAAGATGGCTTGTCAATGGCGACTGGCGCGCAGACCTAGCAAATCGGAAATGGCAAGACGGCAGCTTGCCGCAAATCCATAAGCGTTTCCGGCAGCATAGAGACATGTCACCGGAAAGAAATCGCGCGCCAGGCGGCGCAGCTAGTCCTGGATGGGCGTCAATGCGTCGTCGGTTTCGCCTTCAGTTTTTCAATCTCGTCCTTGAGCGCCAGCTTGCGCCGCTTGAGATTCACGATTTCGAGGTCGTCTACCGACGGATGGGTCATCGCATCGTCGATTTCGCGTTCGATGTCGCCGTGTTTCCGCTGCAGCTCATCAAGATGGGATGCAAGAGACATGATTGGTTCTCCCTTTCATGGTTTCCTCGGATTGCAGCCGTCATGGCACGTCCACCGCAGGCTCGCTTCTGTGACGGCATAATGACAGTGTGCCACCATCGCGCACCGATGTCGAATGCTGCGTGGTAGCATTCCACGACAATATGAAATGTGGTATGGGCTGCGCGCCGGTGCAAGAAGACCCCCGGTCCCGCCCAATCAGGCCCATAGTTTGGGCGCCGCAGACGTGCAGACGGTAAAAATGTCCGATCAGGAACAGGCAGATATCCGCCTCGAATATTCCCGGCTGAAGCAGGAACACGCCGATTTCGACGCGGCCATCAATGCGATGATCGCCATGAATTGCGACCCGCTGCAGATCCAGCGCATGAAGAAAAAGAAGCTTTTCCTGAAGGACAGGCTGATGGCGCTCGAAGACAAGATCATTCCAGACATTATCGCTTGAACGGACGCCGGCGCTGGCCTGCTGGAAAGGCGGCCTATGCCGCGATCGAAAGCCGCGCGGCGCGCTCGAGCAACAGCTCTATCAGGTCATCGGTCTTTTCGGTCGAGGTATCGATGGGAACCACCAGGCACATCGTCGCCTCGACCCTGCCCGGCGCCGAAAAGACCGGCGCGGCCAGGCATTTCGTGTAGGCATCGACAAGGCCGGAGGTGACGCAGTAGCCGGCCGACTTGGCCACCGCGATATCGGCTATGAAATCGTCGAGCTGCAACCTGCGGCCGTCCGGCAGTACGAGGTCGTCTTCCGAGACCATATCCTCGATCGCTGCCCTTTCGAAGCCGGCGAGGAGCAGTCGCCCGGAAGCTGTCCAGGGGAGCGGTATTTGCAGACCCGTCGCCGAGCTGATCCTGAATGGCCTGGTTCCCGGGCTTGAATGGACGATGGTGTAGCGGCCGCTTTGCAGCATGCACAGCTCCGAGGTCTCGCCGGTCTCGCGTGACAGATGGTCGACTTCCTGGCGCCCTCGCCTGAGCAGGTCGTTGCCCCGCACATAGTCCATTCCGTAGAGATAGAGCTTCTTTCCAAAATAGACCCGATTGCCGTCTCCGGCCATCTCCAGCAGGCCTGCGTCAACCAGCGAGCGCACCAGCGTATAGGTCGTCGACCGCGGTGCATTCACCCCTCTGGCAAGATCGCCAATGCCGATCGCGCGCTGGGTCGCGTGAAGAAACTCCAGAATCTGGAGGACCCGGTTGAGGCCCTTCTCCCGAGAACCCGAGTTCTTGTCTTCGTCCAGACCGGCGTCCGGTCGAGCGGCCAAGGCATTGCCTTCTTGCATTATCGATTCCTGATGTTAATCTGTCTTGTACAGAGTACAGGCGTCCTTTGTAAGGGACAATGACGTCAGTTGCAACCGATGCCTGCGCTGCTGGTCCAACGGGGAACACAACACGAAGGAGGTCGCCGTGAACGACACATCCAAAAGGCGTGAATTTCTGAAACTGGGAATGGCCGGGCTTGCAACGGCCGGAGTGATGAGTGCCGCCACTGCGGTCGATGTCCAGAAAGCTGCGGCCCAGGCAGCGCCTGACAGCCTGCTGCGCACCGTTCTCGAGCGCGGCAAGGTGATCGTCGGCACCGGCAGCACCAACGCGCCCTGGCACTTCGAGAACGATGCCGGCGAACTGGTGGGCATGGACATCACCATGGGTCGCATTCTCGCCAAGGGGCTTTTCGACGATCCGACCAAAGTCGAATTCGTAATGCAGGATCCGGCCCAGCGCATTCCGAACGTGACCACCAACAAGGTCGACATCACCATCCAGTTCATGACCATGACCGCCCAGCGCTCGCAGCTGATCCACTTCTCTCGGCCCTATTACGTCGAGGGCATTGCCTTGCTGACCCTTCCGAACGCAGAGAACAAGACCTTCGACAAGCTGCTTGCCGCCGGTTCGGCGACCCGGATTTCCATCCTGCAAAACGTCGATGCCGAGGCAAACGTGCGCATCGTCCTGCCGGAGGCGCAGGTGATGCAGATAGACACGCAGGCCAACGTGCTGCAGGCACTGGAATCGAAACGATCCGACGCCGCCGCCGTCGATCTGTCGACGGTCCGCTGGCTCGCCTCGCGCAATCCGGACAAATACTTCGATGCCGGCAAGAGTTGGTTCTCGATGCTTTATGGTGCCGCACTGCGGCAGGGCGACCTCGACTGGCTGACCTTCGTCAACCAGACCTTCGCTATCGCCATGTTCGGCCATGAAACGGCACTCTACGACGCTGCGTTCAAGGATTATTTCGGACAGGAGCCGCCGGCCCGCCATCCTGGATTCCCGGTTATCTGATCCATCAGGCGGAAGGATGCCTCCGGCGCCCTTCCGCCTCGTTCCCGGACTGTCGGCACTAAGCAGGACGCATGGGCTATACCCTCAACTTCAACCTGATCTGGCGGCATTTCGACAAGCTCTGGGGCGGGCTGCTGCTCAGCCTTGAGCTGGCCGTCATCTCTATCGCGCTCGGCATCGTCATCGGGCTGCTTCTGGCGGTCTGGTACGTGTCGGCCGGGCGAGCGGTGCGGACCGTCATCGCGGGCTATGTCGAATTCATCCGCAACGTGCCGCTGATCCTGCTCGTCTACCTGGTCTTCTACGGCCTGCCGACCGTGGTCGATATCGCCTACAGCGCGCAAACCTCGTTCATTGCCACGCTGTCGCTCTACAGCGGCGCCTATCTGGTCGAGGTGTTCCGCTCCGGGCTCGAGGCGGTGCCGCGCGGACAACTCGACGCCGGCAAGGCGATTGGCCTGACCCCTTGGCAGAGACTGCTCCATGTACGCTTGCCGACGATGCTGCGCATAACGCTGCCGGCGCTTTCCAACACTTTCATATCGCTCTTCAAGGACACGTCGGTGGCGTCGGTCATCTCGGTACCCGAGCTCACCTATGGCGCCCAGTGGATCAACTTCAACACCTTCCGCATTGTCGAGGTCTATCTGGTGGTGACTGCGATGTACCTGTTGACCGGCTACGCGCTGCTTTTCGCGCTGCGGCTGGTCGAGCGCCGGTTCAAGGCGGCGCGCTGACATGCTGAGCCAGATCATCTATGCCTTGCCGTTCCTCGCCGAAGGCTTTGCCGTAACCTTGTGGGTGTCGCTGCTGGTTGTGGTGCTATCGCTTATCGCCGGCGTGCTGATGGGTGTCGGCCTCGTCTATGGTCCGGCTCCGCTGCGCTGGGCAGTGCGCGTCTTCAGCGACACCATACGCGGCATTCCGATCCTGGTGCTGATCTTCTTCGTCTATTACGGCCTGCCCGCGGTGGGACTGCATCTTGAGTCCTTTTGGGCGGCCGTACTCGCCCTCACCCTCTTCAAGACCGCACAAGTCGTCGAGTATCTCAGGGGCGCCGTCGGCTCGATTCCCAAGGGTCAGTCCGAGGCGGCGATGGCGATCGGGCTGACCTTCCGCCAGCGGCTGGCCTACGTCATTTTTCCGCAAGCGTTCAGGCGCTTCCTGCCGCCCTGGATCAACGGCGTCACCGACGCGGTGAAAGGCAGCGCGCTGGTCTCGCTGCTCGGCATCACCGACCTGATGCAAGCGATCAACCAGGTCATCGGCCGCACCTATGAGGCGATGCCGCTCTACATCCTCGGCGCGCTCGTCTACTTCGCCGTCAACTACGCCCTCTCCTTGGCCAGCCGGCGGCTGGAGCGGCGTTTCTCCTTCATCCGGGAATAACAAGATGTCCAAAGCCTCGCACGCAAATCCGGCGCTTCTCGATATCTCCGAGGTCTCCAAAGCCTTTGGATCCGTCGAGGTCCTGCGCTCGGTCAGCCTCAAGGTGACGCGCGGCGAGGTGGTGACGGTCATCGGCCCATCCGGCAGCGGCAAGACCACCCTGCTGCGCTGCGTCAATTTCCTGGAGAGCTATGATAACGGCTCGATCCGTATCGACGGTAAAGAGGTCGGCTACCGCGAGGCGGGAACACGCCAGCGACGCAGCGAGCGCGACCTTGCGGCGATGCGCGCCGAGACCGGAATGGTGTTCCAGAGCTTCAATCTGTTTCCGCATTTGACTGCGACCGGCAACATCATGCTCGGCCTGCGCAAGGTGCGCGGCAAGAGCAATGCCGAGGCCCGCACCATTGCCGAGCACTGGCTCGGCCGGGTCGGGCTCGCCCACAAGGCCGACAGTCTGCCGGCCGAGCTTTCCGGCGGCCAGCAGCAGCGCGTCGGCATCGCCCGCGCCGTGGCGATGGAGCCGAAGATCCTGCTCCTCGACGAGATAACCTCGGCGCTCGACCCCGAACTGGTTGGCGAGGTGCTCGAGGTCGTACGTAGTCTGGCCGAAGACGGCATGACGATGCTGATGGTCACGCACGAGATGGCTTTTGCACGCGACGCATCGAGCCGCATCGTTTTCATGGCGGATGGCGGCGTCAGTGCCGTCGGACCTCCCGCCGAGATTCTGGCTGCGGACTTCGACAATGAACGCCTTCGCAGCTTCCTGGCGCGGTTTCGCGCCTCG
Organism: Mesorhizobium sp. M0815; assembly: GCF_040319995.1. Lineage (NCBI taxonomy): Bacteria > Pseudomonadati > Pseudomonadota > Alphaproteobacteria > Hyphomicrobiales > Phyllobacteriaceae > Mesorhizobium > Mesorhizobium sp. M0815. The sequence continues at coordinate 36,044 of NZ_JAMYOU010000002.1, forward strand.
CATTTTTGACACCGGACGGCGAAAGCTGTCGCAAGGAGCTTTTATGACGCCTTACATCCGGCTCGCGGAATTGGGCCTGACGCTGCCCGAGCCGCCGAAGCCCATCGCCAACTTCGTCACCTATGCCGAGAGCGGACGGCTGATCTTCCTCTCCGGCCAGGGGCCGTTGCGCGCTGATGGCGCGCTCTGCACCGGCAAGGTTGGCGAGGATGTCTCCGTGGAGGAGGCCTATGGGCATGCCCGTCTCACCGGCCTGAACCTGCTCGCCGTCATGCATGCCGCGGCCGGCGACCTCGGCCGCATCGTGCGCGTCGTCAAGCTGCTTGGCTTTGTCAATGCAACGCCGACATTCAGCGAGCACCCCAAGGTGGTGAATGGCTGTTCCGATCTTTTCGCGGCCGTCTTTGATACGCTTGGCGGACACGCCCGTTCCGCGATCGGTGTCGGCTCGCTGCCGGGCAACATCACAGTTGAAATCGAGGCGGTCGTCGAGATCGCCGCCTGAAAACAGGATCTACAGAGATGACGACCTATTCCGCTGACCGTTCCAATACGACAATCCGCGAACGGCTCGGCCTTCGCCCGATCATTAATGTTTCCGGAACGATGACGGCGCTCGGCGCTTCGATCATCGTGCCGGAAGCGATTGCCGCAATGTCGGAAATCGCCTCGCAATGGGTCGAGATGGACGATCTGCAGCGCGCCGCAAGCACGGTGATTGCACGCCTCACCGGCGGCGAGGCCGGCTTTATCACCGCATGCTGCGCCAGCGGCATAACCATGGCGATTGCCGGCGCGATGACCGGAACCAGCCTTCTTGCGATCGAGCGGCTGCCGGACGACACCGAGGGCCTCAAATCGGAGGTCATCGTCCAGCTTGGCCACATCGTCAATTATGGCGCGCCGATCGACCAGTCGATCCGGCTTGCCGGAGCCAAGGCAGTGCCCGCCGGCACGGTCAGCGTTACGCAGGACTATCATGTAGGCGAGGCGATCCAGGACCGGACGGCGGCAGCCCTCTACGTCGTCGCGCACCACACCGTGCAATACGGCATGCTCTCGCTCGAAGAGTTCTGCGAGATCTGCCACGCCAAGGGCGTGCCGGTGATCGTCGACGCCGCCTCGGAATACGATTTGCGCGGCTTTCTGGCGCGCGGCGCCGACATTGTCGTCTATAGCGGGCACAAATTTCTCTCAGGGCCGACAAGCGGCATCGTTGCCGGCCGCAAGGATCTGGTGCGGGCCGCCTATCTCCAGAACCGCGGCGTTGCGCGCGCCATGAAGGTCGGCAAGGAGAGCATTGCCGGCACCATGGCGGCCCTGGAAGCCTGGGAACGGCGCGACCATGCCGGCATCCGCCAGCGGGAAGAAGCCGCACTGCATCTGTGGCAAACCGCATTGCAGGGCCTGCCCGGCATCGCAGCAAACATCATTCCCGATCCGACCGGAAATCCTCTCGAGCGCCTGCAGGTGTTTGTTGCGCCCGAAAGCCGGTTCACCGCCGCCGGGCTGGCCTCGGCACTGGCGGCGGGTTCGCCCCCCATTATCGTTCGCAACCACGAGGTCGAGCGCGGCCACTTCTTCCTTGATCCGTGCAATCTGCACCCCGGCGAGGCGGAGATCGTCGCCGAGCGCCTGCGGGCGGTGTTGAGCGCTGCTGAGCGGCCCGCGGATGCGATGAAGTCCGCTCGCAAGCAGTCTGCCGGGGCTTTGCGCTGGCCGGATTAGGTAGCGATGGCGCCATTCGCCCGAGTGCGGGACGCTCCTATCCTTGCGGCTCCCCTCGATTTCCGCTAATGCGCGCGTTTGCCGCCGGGGAGCAGAAGCTTGGACAATCACCGCGCCGACGTCGCCATCATCATGGGCAGCCAGTCCGACTGGGCGACGATGCGCCACGCCGCCGAAACGCTTGAGGCGCTTGGCATTCCGCACAAGCGGCTGATCGTCTCGGCCCACCGCACTCCCGACCGGCTCTATGACTTCGCCAAGGGCGCCAAGGGCGCCGGCTACAAGGTGATCATCGCCGGTGCCGGCGGTGCGGCGCATCTGCCGGGCATGACGGCAGCGATGACGCCACTGCCGGTGTTCGGCGTGCCGGTGGAATCGAAGACGCTGTCCGGCCAGGATTCGCTGCTATCCATCGTGCAGATGCCGGCCGGCATTCCGGTCGGCACTTTGGCCATCGGCAAGGCCGGCGCTGCCAACGCTGCCCTTCTGGCTGCCGCGGTGCTGGCACTGAGCGACGAAAAGCTTGCCGCCCGGCTGGATAGTTGGCGCGCCGCACAGACCGCCAAGGTGGCCGCCGAGCCCGTGGACACGCCGTGAGCCTGCCCGCCGGATCGACCATCGGCATCATTGGCGGCGGCCAGCTCGGCCGCATGCTGGCGATGGCCGCGGCCCGCCTCGGCTACCGCATCGTCGTGCTGGAGCCGCAGCCAGACTGCCCGGCGGCACAGGTCGCCAACCGGCAGATCGTCGCCGCCTACGACGACGCGGCCGCGCTCGGCGAGCTGGCTGCGGCCAGTGCCGTCGTTACTTACGAATTCGAGAACGTTCCGGTTGCGGCCGCCGCGGCACTTGCCACCACGGTCCCGGTCTATCCGCCGGCACGCGCACTGGAAGTGGCTCAGGACCGGCTGGCGGAAAAGAAATTCCTCAACGGCATCGGCATACCGACCGCGGATTTCAGCCCCGTCGACAATGACGAGGAACTGACGGCCGCGCTGAAAAAGTTCAACGGCAGCGGCATATTGAAGACGCGCCGGATGGGCTATGACGGCAAGGGCCAGCGTGTCTTCCGCAACATGGAAACAGGCGGCTTTGCCGGCACTTGCGAGGCGATGGGCAACGTGCCGTTGATCCTGGAATCATTCGTCGCCTTCGAGCGCGAGATTTCGGTGATCGCCGCGCGCGGCATCGACGGTTCGCTCGCCGCCTACGATCCGGCCTGGAATGTCCATCGCAACGGTATTCTTCACAGTTCGACGCTGCCGGCCGGGGTGAAGTCCGACACGGCGGCTGCGGCTCAAACGGCGGCGGCCGAGATACTTGCAGCGCTCGACTATGTCGGCGTCATCGGCGTCGAATTCTTTGTCCTGGCCGACGGTTCGCTGCTGGCCAACGAGATTGCGCCGCGCGTCCACAATTCCGGCCACTGGACGGAGGCCGCCTGCACCATCTCGCAATTCGAGCAGCACATCCGCGCCGTCGCCGGCCTGCCGCTGGGAAATCCCGCACGGCAGTTCGACTGCGTCATGGAAAACCTGATCGGCGACGACATCCGGCGCGTTCCTGAACTTCTCGCCGAGCCCGATCTGATGCTGCACCTCTATGGCAAGGCCGAGGCGCGGCCCGGCCGCAAGATGGGCCATTTCACGCGCGTGAGCCGCCGCAGCTAGAGCATGATCCCGAAAAGTGGAATCCGGTTTTCGGGAACGATCATGCTCAAACAAAAGTTAGAACCTACGCTTACTGGATGTCGCCGCTCTCGTCCTCGTCGGGGCTGGCGCAGCTCACATCGCCTTCCGCGCAGGTCGAATCGGCGGTGAGCTGTTTGGTGCGGTCGTCGGTCAGCCGCGTCAGGCATTCCGATATCAGCATCGGATAGATCGAGCCGCCTTCGCTGTCCGCGGCGGAATAGCTGCATTCCGCGTCGCGAAAGGCGATCCACGCGCGCTGCGCCGTCTGCAACAGCTTCCTGGCTTTTGCATCGCTTGCGCTGATGAGCTCTTGGTAGGCCTTGTTGAGTTTGGCGTCGGCGGATTTGTAGTCCGCGTCGGCGCAGATGTTCATCATCTGCTGGCTGTCGTCGTTGCGGTCGCATTCCTGCGCATGGGCAACAGAACCTGCCGCAAGGACGGCAAGACAGGCGGACACAAGAATTCGGCGCATGATGATCTCCAATTCGCAACCGCATCATTCCAGCCGTCTCAAGCCCGCGCAATGCCGCAAGGCGCCGTTGGCGGGTATTTCGATGATACGAAACGGTCCGTATCGTTTAGGCAACGCGCTTGCGGTTGACACGGGCAAGGCTCCTCGTCTATGAGCCACGCACAGTTCAAAGGCGCGTCTGTGGGCGCGCCTTAATAGTTCGGCCCGGGACCGGGCCCAGACCGACGGGCAAGACCATGAAGATCAAGAATTCGCTCAAGGCGTTGAAGGCGCGTCACCGCGACAACCAGCTGGTTCGTCGCAAGGGCCGCGTCTACATCATCAACAAGACCGCTCCGCGCTACAAGGCGCGCCAGGGTTGAGTTTTTGACCGGAGGCTGCGCGCCTCCGTGCGCATGATACGCCTCTCACGCTAAATTCAGTTTGACGATCCGGCGTCGGGGGCTAGATTCCCGCGATGCGGATTCTTTTTGCATTTTTCACGGCTTTCTTCGTTTCCAGCGCTGTCTCGCTGCCGGCGTGGGCTGAAGATCCGACAGCAAATCGGCCGACAGCACCTCCGGTTGTGATGACGAAACAGGCGCGGCTCGATCAGCTGTTTGCCGATCTCAAGCGCGAACGCAACGAAAAGGCGGCCGAGCGCATCGCCGGGCGCATCGGCAGCGAGTGGTCCCAGTCGGGCAGTGCCTCGATCGACCTGATGATGCAATGGTCGCAAAAGGCGACTGAAAACCAGAAATTCGATGTTGCGCTCGATTTCCTCGATCAGGTGGTAACCCTGCAGCCGACCTATGCGGAAGGCTGGAACCGGCGCGCCACGGTTCATTTCATGATGAAGAACTACGGGAAGTCGATGTCGGACATCGACCGTACCCTGCAGCTCGAACCACGCCATTTCGGCGCGCTTTCCGGCCTGGCCCAGATCATGGCCGAAACCGGCCACAAGCAGTCGGCGCTCGAGGCCTGGCAGCGCGTTCTCGGCATCTATCCGATGATGCGCAGCGCCCAGGACCAGGTCGCCGCACTTTCCGAAGAGCTTGCCGGCGAAGGCATTTGAGACCAGTAAGGGAATAGGGGAGTAAGGCAGTATGTGAGTGGTGTAGATGCACTCCGGAACACATCCCCTACTCCCCTACTCCCCTACTCCCCTATCGGCCCGATCTATGCCGCTTGCTTCCGTGACGAGTTTCTCCACAAGGGCGGCGGCCGGCATCTCCCGCAGCTTCGCAACGCCCTGCCCGGCCCAAATAGGCAAGAAGTCAGCCCGCTTGCTTTCATCCTTTGCCATTGAAAGCGGCATGACCAGACTCGCCTGTAGCGGAAACGCCAGCGCAGCATCTTCCTCACCAGCCATTTCCATCACAAACCGGTTGCGCACCACGCGCGCTGGGCGGCCAGTGAAGCAGCGAGTCACCGACGTGCTCTCGTCGTTGGCCGAGCGCAATGCTACGCGATAGACTGGCTGCACATTGGCTTCAGGACAGGCCAGGAAAGCCGTGCCGATCTGCACACCAGATGCACCAAGTGCAAAGCTGGCAGCAATGCCGCGACCGTCGAAGATACCGCCGGCAGCAATTACAGGCACCCGCACGGCATCAACAATCTGTGGTACGAGGGCCATAGTGCCGGCTGTGCCGATAGCAGGGTCGCCAGTGAATGTGCCGCGATGCCCACCCGCCTCGTATCCCTGCGCGATAATGGCGTCCACCCCTCCTGCCTCAAGCTGGCGCGCTTCCGAGACGGTGGTAGCCGAACACAAGACAGTACAGCCGGCCGCTTTCAACTGCTGCACAATTGCGGTGTCGGGTAGGCCGAAGTGGAAGCTGACCACCTTCGGGCGCAGCTCGAGCACAATTTCGAGACGCTCACGATCGAAGGTGGGGAAGGGCTCGCCCGGCTCGGGTACCGGTCCGAGGCCGACCTCCTCATAGCGGCCGCGAAGGCGGTCGCGCATACTTTGGGCTGCCGCATCATCGCGTGCCGGCGGCGGGTGCGCAAAGAAGTTGACGTTGATCGGACGATTGGTGGCGTGCTGCGTCGCCGTGAGCTGCTCGCGGATAGCCTCCGCAGGCAGAATACCGCATCCGAGCGAGCCTAGTGCCCCGGCATTGCTGACTGCCGCCGCGAGTTCCGGTGTGGTGATGCCGCTCATCGGCGCCTGGATTATCGGGTGTTCAATGCCGAGGAGTTCCAGAAGATCAGTGCGCATCCACATTGGATCACCCTCCTCTTTCTCCCAGGAGAGATTACCTTAACTGACTTCCAGCTCAAGTCGGATAGGGCCTTCGAACCGCTTCACGGCCGGCCACAGGCTGATGCAAGCTGGCGGAGTTCGGCGTCGATCCTAACCCGACTGCGGTCGACGCGCCGGGCTGGCGCCGCGTTTACGACGCGCCATGCAGCCGGCCCATCCGGCAGCCGCAGCCGACATTAGCGGCCGACTTCCGATCCGACATAGGCGATGCGCAGCATGTTGGTCGAGCCCGGCGTCCTCAGCGGCACGCCGGCCGTGATGATGACGCGGTCGCCGGGCTTGCCGAAGCCTTCGTCCAAAGCGATGCGGCAGGCGCGATCGACCATGTCGTCGAGGTCGATGGCATCGGGAGAAACGACGCAATGCGTGCCCCACAGCAGCGACAGCCGCCGCGCCGTGTTGAGGATCGGCGACAGCGCCACGATCGGCACCTGCGGCCGCTCGCGCGCGGCGCGCAAGCCGGTTGTGCCGGACGCGGTATAGGTGATGATCGCCGACAGCTTAAGCGTCTCGGCTATTTCGCGGGCGGCGAGCGAGATGGCGTCGGCTCCCGTCGCTTCCGGTTCCGAGCGCTGCGCGTTGATGATGCCGGCATAGGTCGGGTCGGTTTCGACCTTGGTGGCGATCCGGTTCATCATCGCCACCGCCTCGACCGGATAGGCGCCGGCGGCGGACTCCGCCGAAAGCATTATCGCGTCGGCGCCTTCAAACACGGCGATCGAAACGTCCGACACCTCGGCGCGTGTCGGCACCGGCGCGGTGATCATCGATTCCAGCATCTGCGTGGCGACCACCACCGGCTTGCCGGCACGGCGCGCGGCGCGAGTGATCTGCTTCTGGATGCCAGGCACGGCTTCGAGCGGCATCTCGACGCCGAGATCGCCGCGGGCAACCATCAGCGCATCCGAAAGTTCAATGATCTCGGCCAGCCGGGCGACGGCCTGCGGCTTTTCGATCTTGGCCATGATCAGCGCCCGGCCGCGTGCGATCTTGCGTGCTTCGGCCAGGTCCTCGGGCCGCTGCACGAAGGACAGTGCCACCCAGTCGACGCCGGTCGCCAGAACCGCGTCGAGATCCCGGCGGTCCTTTTCCGTCAGCGCTCCGACCGGCAGGTCGGTGTCGGGCAGGCTGACGCCCTTCTTGTCGGAAATGATCGTGCCGGCGACGACGGTGCAGACGATCGCCTTGCCGTTGCTGCTGACCGCCTTGAGCTCGAGCTTGCCGTCGTCGATCAGCAGGCGATGACCAGCCTCGACCGAACGCAGGATTTCAGGATGCGGCAGGTAGACCCTCGTCGAATTGCCGGGTTCGGGATTGTCGTCGAGCGTGAAGGTCTGACCGACGGTCAGCACCTCTTTGCCGTTGGCGAACTTGCCGACGCGCAGCTTTGGCCCTTGCAGGTCTGCGAGAACGCCGATCGGCCGGCCGACCGCCTCCTCGACGGCACGAATACGGCCGACGAGCGTACGCATCAATTCATGGTCGGTGTGGCTCATATTGATGCGGAACACGTCGGCGCCGGCTTCGAACAGCTTCTTCAGCATCTCCTCGGACGAGGAGGCCGGACCGATGGTGGCGAGGATCTTGACCTTGCGGCTGCGTCTCATTGACTGTTTGTTCCCGGGGCGGCTGGAGCGCCATCCGTTGCGGGCTCGTCAGTCAGCTGGACCATCCAGCTTGCCTGCTCGCCCGTGTCATATTCCTGGAATCCGGCGCGCTGAAAGCCTCGGGCGACGCAATCGGTAACGCCGGCGATCTTGAACTCTTTTTCGGCCACGCACATGTTGATCGGGCCATCCCAGCGTCCGCCGCGCTCGGCGTCTTCTGCATAAAGATAGTAAAACCTTGATGACAACGGTCCCTCGATCAGCGTCTTGCAGCTCGATCCTTCGATGTGCCACCAGCCTTCGGTGATCCAGCCGGCTTTGGCGCGATAGCCGATGCCGACGCCGACCAGGTTCTGCGTGGCATTGCAGACGCGGAAATCGGCGCGTGCCGGCGAGGCCGAAATCACCACAAAAAGGCCCATGGCCGGTATCAGGAGCGGCATGGCCAAGGCATGGCGCACACGCAGCCTGCCGGCGAAACCCATCCCGAAACCCCTCAAGAACCACATTTGCATCTCTCAACGCCCCTTTTCGGAAAAGTCCGTACGCATGTCAACGCGCCGATCTGTCCAATCCAATCGATTTAGAAGGCTCTGGCGCGCTTACGGTCGCCCCTGCTCAGTTTTTTGGCAGAAACCGTGGCCAAACAACGGCATTGCGCGAGCGTTCTCTTCGTGGAATGACGGTACCACCCTCCCCGGAAGCCAGCGAACAGACCTTTCCCGCCAATGACCCGATCCACAGTTTTCGCGCCTTTCGACATCGTCGAAGGCGATCGCAAGCGCGGCATGGTGCTTTTGGCCGATCACGCCCGCCGCGACCTGCCGGAGGAGTATGGCAGCCTCGGCCTGCCCGCGGCGGAGTTCGACCGCCACATCGCCTACGACATCGGCGTCGAGACTGTAACCCGCGAACTCGCAAGTCTGCTCGGCGTTCCGGCGGTGCTTGCCAATTTTTCGCGACTGCTGATCGACCCCAATCGCGGCGAGGACGATCCAACGCTGATTCGCCAGCTCTATGACGGCACCGTCATCCCGGGAAATTATCCCATGGCGCCGGAGGAACGCGAAAGACGGCTGGATCGCTTTTACCGCCCCTATCATGACGCCGTCGGCGCCATGATCGCCTCGGTGGCGCAAGCGTCAGCGCAGGCGCCCTTCATCTTTTCGGTGCATTCCTTCACACCGACCATGCAGGGCTTCGTGCGGCCGTGGCATGTCGGCATATTATGGGATCTCGACGATCGCGTTGCGCGGCCGCTGATCGACATGCTCGCCGAGGACAAGAGCCTCGTCGTCGGCGACAACGAACCCTATGACGGCGCACTGCGCGGCGATACCATGTTCAGGCACGCTATCGTCAACGGCTTTGCCCATGCGCTTATCGAGATCCGCCAGGACCTGATCGCCGACCGGAAGGGTGCGCTCGCCTGGGCCGAACGGCTGGCGCCGATCGTTGACGCGATAGATCGACGTGCCGATATACATGCAGTGAAAATATTCGGCTCGCGCACCGGGCCGGCATGATGGAGGCCAAGGAGGCCAACAAGCCATGACCGAACTCAGCGACGTACAAAAGCGCGATTTCGAAGCCGCTGCCTTCCGCCGGCTGGTCGCGCATCTGCGCGAGCGTTCCGACGTGCAGAACATCGACCTGATGAACCTCGCCGGCTTCTGCCGCAACTGCCTGTCCAACTGGTACCGCGATGCGGCGCAAGCCGAGGGTGTCGAACTCAGCAAGGACCAGTCGCGCGAGATCATCTACGGCATGGCCTATGCCGAGTGGCAGGCACTGAACCAGATCGAGGCCTCCGATGCCAAGAAGGCCGAGTTCGAGGCAAGACGCCCCAGGGACCACTAGAGCAATTCCAGGAAAAGTGTGAACGGTTTTCCGTCCGGAATTGCGTCAAGACAAAAGGATGGAACGGTTCGGCGTTTCCGTGAAACGATGAACCGTTCCAGGTCACAATCCATCGCACTGAACGACCTTCACGAATGGTTTTTGCCCCAAATGGGAGGACTGCCGTGCCTAAGATCGACGTCGCCGACGTACCCGGACGCAAGGGCTCATCCTATCCACCTCCGTTCGATGCACCCTGTGCCGAACGCGTGCGGCAGCGGCTGGGCAACGCCGGCGGGCTCACCGACTTCGGCATCAATCTCATGCGCCTGCCGCCGGGCAACTGGTCGAGCCAGCGCCACTGGCATTCGCACGAAGACGAGTTCGTCTACGTGCTCGAAGGCGAGCTGACGCTCGTCGAAGATGCCGGCGAGACGGTGCTGCGCGCGGGTGATTGCGCGGCCTTTCCGAAAGGCTCCGGCAACGGCCATCACATGATCAACAAATCGGGCGCAGTTGCGATCTATCTCGAAGTTGGTTCGCGTTGGCCCGCCGACGTAACCACCTGCTCCGACATCGACATGATGAGCACCAACGCTGACGGCCGGTTTGTGCACAAGGATGGCGCGCCTTATCCCGAGCCGTAGAGATTTTGGAGTGGACCACCGAGGTGGTTGGCCGACACGAGAGGACGTAGTGTCCACCGGCGCCTTGTGGCGCCGTCTGGTCCAAGCACTTTCGGCGAAGAGCGCTTGACTGTGAATTGAATCGATCTAATTTGCCGCGCAAAGCCATTTCCGGACCGGATTCTACCCGATGGACGCGCAGAAAATCACGCAAATCGCGATTCGTGGACGCTGGGCCGTGGCCGGCATCTTCCTCGCCAACGGCTTCCTGACCGGCAGCTGGGCGCCGCAGATCCCGGTGTTCCTGACCCGGCTGGACATCAGCAAATTCACGCTCGGCCTGCTGATCCTGTTGTTCGGCGCCGGCGCCGTCACCGCCATGACCTGGTGCGGCCATCTGATCTCGAAGCATGGCTCGCGCACCGTGCTGCGCTGGTTCGGACTTGCCGGCAGCTTCGGTCTTTTGATGGTGGCTCTGGCCCCCAATGTGCCCCTGGCGGCCATCGCCATGTTCATCTTCGGCGGTTCGATCGGCGGCATGGACGTCGCCATGAACGCCAATGCGGTGGCGGTGGAACGGCGGCTGTCCCGCGCCATCATGTCGTCCTCGCACGGTTTCTGGAGCCTTGGCGGTTTCGCAGGCGGCGCTTTGGGCGGTTTCGCCATCCAGAACTATGGTCATCTCGCGCATGCGACGATGGTGACGGCGCTTGCCTTTGCTGTCATCGCGGTAGCGATCCGCTACCTGATCGCCGAGGACAAGCATCCGGTCGCCGAGCATCACAAATTCGCCCTGCCGGCAAACCCGCTTGTCTATCTGGTCGGGCTGATGGCGCTGCTGACGATGATCTCCGAAGGCGCGGTGCTCGACTGGGCAGCGCTGTATCTCAGGCAGGAGCTCGGCGCCGATCTTGCTATCGCAGGCCTGGCCTATGCCGCCTTTTCCGGCGTCATGGCCGTCATGCGCTTTCTCGGCGATGGCGTCCGCAACCGTTTCGGTGCCGTTACGACGCTGCGCGCGTCGGCGCTTGCCGCTGCAGCCGGCATGCTGGTGGCCGGGCTGGCTCCCTCGCCGTGGCTGGCCATTGCCGCCTTTGCCTTTTGCGGCCTGGGTATTGCCAATATGGTGCCGATCATCTTTTCGGCCGGCGGCAACCAGGAGGGCATGGCGCCCGGCACCGGCATGAGCGTCGTCACCACAATGGGTTACTCAGGCATCCTGGTGGCGCCTTCGGCGATCGGCTTCATCGCCGAACACTCGAGCTTCGGCCCGATCTTCGTCGCTCTGTCCGGGTTGCTGATAGTCGTGCTGTTGATGGCCGGGCTCGCTCACCGCGCCGAATTTGCTGCCGAGCCTGCACCGGCTGAATAGCGCTTGAACTGTTCGTAGAGGAAATCCGCGACGCGGCGGATGCGGACGCTGGTACGCACGTCGCGGTGCATGGCCAGCCACACCGGCAGCGTCGGCAGCGGGAGGTCCGGCAGCACGATTTCCACCAGTGCATCGCGCTCGGCCAGCGGCTGCTGGCCAAAGCCGATGCCGTTTCCCGCCCGCAGTGCCTCCCACAAAACTATGTGGTTGTCGGTCCTGAAGCGGAAGGCATTGCGGTTGAGCGGAACCCCGAATTGAGCGAAGCCGCGAATGATTTCATCGCTGCGATCGAAGCCGACCAGATCGTGCTCGGCAAGATCGCGGGCCTCGCGCGGACGGCCACGCCGGTCGAGATAGGATTTTGCCGCGCAGGCGCGGAGCGGAATGTCGGTCACCTTGCGCGCGACCAGTTCATTCTGCGCCGGCTTGACCATGCGGATGGCAATGTCGGCGTCGCGACGCAGCAGATTCTCGACCTGGTTCGAAGCGACGATCTCAACCTCGATGCCGGGTTCCTCGACGGCAAGCCGCGCCGTCATCTCGGGTAGCACATAGGCCGCCACCACCTCGCTGGCGGCAATGCGCACCGTGCCCTCGATCGCTTCGACCGATCCCAGGGCCAGCAGCGAAAATGCGCTCGCCTGCTCGCTCACCGCGCGGCCCCGTTCAAAAAGCGTGCTGCCCGCTTCCGTGAGCGCATAGCCGCGCCGCCCGCGCCGGAACAAGGTGACGCCGAGCGCCTGCTCCAGCTCGGCGATGTGGCGGCCGAGTGTCGGCTGGCTTGCGGCAAGCTTTCGCGCGGCGGCCGACAGGCTCCCGGTCTCCGCCACCGTGACGAAACTCTTGATCAGGTTCCAGTCTATATCCATTCAAAATTGAATATCAGACCGCCAGCTTTCGTCAATTTCCATTCGTTTGCGAGGAGATCATATTGGGTCATACGCAAACATGGAGACAAACAATGACCAAGATGGCAATTCTCGGCGCCAATGGCCGGCTCGGCCGCACGGTGGCCAAGGCCTTCATTAATGCCGGCTACGATGTCCGTGCCGTCACCCGCAGCGGCAAGGTGCCGGCGGAACTCAAAGGCGCCACGGCGATCGCCGGCGACGCGCTCGACCGTGCTGCGCTGATCCGCGCGACCGAAGGCGTCGATATCATTTTCAACGGCCTCAACCCGCTCTACACCGACTGGAGCAAATGCCTGCCGATGGCCGAGAATGTGATGGCTGCCTGCCGGGCGAATGGCGCACTGCATCTCTTCCCGGGCACCGTCTACAATTACGGCTCGCCGATGCCGGCGGTGATCGCCGAGGACACGCCGTTTCGTCCGACGACGGAAAAGGGCCGCATCCGCGTTGCCATGGAAGACCTGTTTCGCCGCGAGGCCGACGCGGGTCGGGTGCGCACCATCCTGCTGCGCGCCGGTGACTTCTTCGGCGGCACCGGCAGCGGATCGTGGTTCGATCTGGTCGTTGCCGCCAAGATGACCAAGGGCGTCTATACCGCCCCAGGGCCGGTCGATCTCGTGCATGAATGGGCCTATCTGCCCGACCTGGCCAAGGCTTTCGTCGGACTGGCCGACAATCTCGACAAGCTCGGCTCCTACGAGGCGCTGAACTTTCCCGGCCATGCGGTGACCGATCTCGAGATCAAGGCGGCCGCTGAGAAGGCGCTCGGGCGCACGTTGAAACTGACGTCGATGCCGTGGTGGGTGCTGCGTGCCGGCAGCCCGTTTGTGGCGATGTGGCGCGAGATCGTTTCGATGTCCTATCTCCGCTTCGAGCCGCACCGGCTGGTTTCAGGCGGGCTTGAAGGCATTATCGGTGCGATCCCCCACACGCCGCTGGAAAATGCAGTGTCGGAAGCGCTTGAAGACATCGGTATCGCCACGGTGAAGGCAGCGCAGAAGCAATCTGACAAAAGGCGGATGGCCTGACGGTCATCCGCCGCTTGTCGGGGACCAATGATTGCGGTCAGATCCGGCCCATCAACAGCAGCACCAGGACAACGATCAGGATGACGCCGACGATGCCGGATGGTCCGTAACCCCAGGACCGCGAATGCGGCCACGCCGGAACCGCGCCAATCAGGATAAGAATAAGGATAATGATGAGAATGGTGCTTATCGTCATCAGAAAATCCTCGCTTTGAGGTTGCAATGACGGAACAATGCAGAAGGCCGCCCATTGTTCCCGGGCGGCCTTTGCTTGATCAGGACGGCGATTCAGCCTCTATTCGGCGGCCTTCGGGAAGGCGATCGCCGGTTCGGCGCCCAGATCGGCCTCCAGGCCTTCCGAGGAGATCTCGGCCTTGCCGCGCCCGAACAGGCGACTGAACCAGCCCCGACGCGCACCGGGTTTGACCTTGGCGCGGGTGAACACCATCAGCATTGACGGCGTCACCACCAGCGTCAGCACGGTGGCGAAGGACAGGCCGAAGACGATCGCCGACGACAGCGAAATCCACCATTGCGTCGACGGCGCGTTGATCGTCGTCTCGTGATGGAAGATTTCGAGGCCGAGGCCGAAAGCGATCGGCAGCACGCCGAGGATCGCCGACACCGCCGTCAGCACCACCGGGCGGGCACGTTCGCGGCAGGTCTGCAGAACGGCTTCGTATTTGTCCCAGCCCTCTTCGCGCAACCGGTCATAGGTGTCGATCAGCACGATGTTGTTGTTCACCACCACGCCGGCCAGCGCGATGACACCGATGCCCGACATGACGATGCCGAATGCCTCTCCCGTCAGCAGCAGCCCTAGGAACACGCCGATCGTCGCCATGACCACGCAGGACAGCACCAGCCAGACGCTGGTGAACTTGTTGAACTGCGCCAGAAGCACAATGAAGATCAGGAAGATCGCGGCACCGAAGGCTTTGCTGAGGAAGGCCCCGGCCTCCGCGCTGTCCTCATTGGAACCGGCAAGCTTCCAGCGAATGCCGCTGCCGAGGTTCATGTCGGCGACAGCTTTGGTGACCTCCTGCTGGACGGCAGCCACCTGGGCGCCGGCAGCGACGTTGGCCTGGACGACCACCGTTCGCGCGCCGTCGATGCGATTGAGGATACCGACCGTCGGCTCCGGCTTGCGTACGACGAAGTTCGAGATCGGCACCGAGCCTTGCGCGGTCTGAACCCTGAGTTCGTCGAGCGTCGACAGCGTGCGCCGATCCTCGGGCAGGCGCAGTCTGATGTCGACGGCATCGTCGGCGCCGGCGGGGCGGTACTCGCTGAGCTTCAGCCCGTTGGTCACCAGTTGGACCACCGTTCCGACCGCGGTCGGGCTGATGCCGTACTGCGCCGCCTTGGCGCGATCGACCTCGAGCGCCCAATCGACGCCGGGCGGCGCCAGGCCATCGGAAATATCGATGACGCCGGGCACCTTGGTAATGCGCGCGGCGACGGCGCGGGCCTTGTCGTCAAGACCCTTCGGATCGACGGCCGAAAGCCTGATCTGGATCGGCTTGCCGGTAGGCGGGCCGGCTTCCGGCACGCGAACCTCGACGTCGACACCGGGAATGCCGGCCATCACGACGCGCAGTTCGTCGAGGATTGAGTTCGCCGATTTGCGCTCGCGCCAGTCGACGAATTCGTACTGGATCACGCCGACCACGTCTTCCGGAACGTCCTGGCCGCCGCCCTGCGTCTTGCCGACACGGGTATAGACAGACTTCACGCCCGGCCAGCCGAGCAGCCGATTTTCCGCCGTCTTGGTGGCCGCGTCCATTTCGGCAAGCGAAAGATTGCCGCGGGCGTGGACATAGAGCAGGCCGTAGTCAGGCTCGACATTCGGGAAGAATTCGACGCCGGCGCCGAATTTCGAATAGGCGTAGCCCACGCCAAACAACAGCGCGACGGTAAGGACAAGCACGGTGATGGGATAATGCACCGCCTGCTTGACCACGGCCATGTACCAGCCGTCGCGATTGTCGTCGGGGTGATGAGCCGGCGCCTTGGCAAATATGGCGCCCAGCGTCGGCGCGAAGACCAGCGCATAGAGCATCGAGGCCGAGAGTGTCACGATCAACGTGATCGGCATGTATTTCATGAAATCGCCGATGATGCCCGGCCAGAACAACAGCGGCGAGAAGGCGGCAATGCGCGTCATCGTCGCGGCGATGACCGGGCCGGCCATGCGCTTGGCCGCAAGCGCGAACGCCTGTTCCTTCGGCATGCCCTCGCTCATGCGTCGCTCGGCGAATTCGGTGACGATGATAGCGTCGTCGACCAGCATGCCGACCGCCAGGATGAGGCTGAACAGCACGATCATGTTGATCGTGTAGCCCATCATCGCCAGCAACAGGATGCCGATCAGGAAGGATGAGGGGATGGCCAATCCGATCAGTAGCGAGGCACGGCCAGACAGCGCGTAGAGAATGACGATGAACACCAGGATGACGGCGATCATCACGTGGTTCTGAAGGTCGCCGAGTAACTGGTTCACGAAGACGGACTTGTCTTGCGTGTAGGTGACGTGCATGCCCTCCGGCATCGTCTCGATGAAGGCGTCGGACACCTCCCTGACCTTGCCAATCGTATCGATCAGGTTGGAGCCGATGCGCTTCTTCACCTCGATGGCAATCGCCGGCTTGCCGTCCAGGCGGGTAACCGTCTCGGCGTCCTTGAAGGTCGAGCGGACGGTGGCGATATCCTTGGCCTGCACCACCGCGTTGGGGCCGGCGACGACCGGAAGCGCCGCCACATCTTCTGGTGTCTCGATAAGCGAGGGCACCTTGACTGCGTATTTGCCCTCGGATCCTTCGATGTTGCCGGCGGCGACAAGACTGTTGGAAGCGCCGACCGCACCGATCAACTGGTCGAGCTGCAGCCCGTAGGACGAAAGTTTCATCGGATCGATGACCACTTCGACGAGGTCGTCGCGCGCACCCTGCAATGAGCCCTCGAGCACGCCAGGCACTTCCTCGATGCGGTCGCGCAACTCGCGCGCCGCCGCCGTCAGCACGCGCTCGGGCACCTCGCCCGACAGCGTCACGACCAGGACGGGGAACTCGGAGATGTTGACCTCGGAGACCACGGGCTCCTCAGCCGCTTGCGGCAGGTCGGCCTTGCCGTCCTGCACCTTGCTGCGCGTGTCCTGCAGCGCGGTGGCGAGATCCGTCTGTGGTTGGAATTCGACCAGCACATAACCGCCGCCCTGGAAGGCGGCCGAGCGCATCTCCTTGAGGCCCTTCAGGCTCTTCAGCTTGGCTTCCATCGGCCGCAGCAGGAGGCGTTCGGAGTCTTCCGGCGAGATTCCCTGGTAGATCAGGCTGACATACATCATCGGAATCGGAACGTCGGGTTCCGCTTCCTTCGGCGTCGACTGGTAGGCGACCGCACCGGCAAGGATGAGAAAGACCAGGACCGCAATGGTCAGCCGGGCATTGCTGATTGCAAGTTTGACGATGTCCATGATTACTGCGTCCCGGTCGTCGCTTCGCCCAACAGCTTTTGAATGGTCGCCTGGTCGGCCTCGACCGGCTTGACCACTTCGCCTTCCTTCACCAGCTCCTGGCCAGCGACGATGATGCGGGCGTCGGCCGGAATGCCGCCGAGCACCAGGCCGGTCGGCGTGTCGTCGACCAGGTCGATCGGGAAGAACACGACCTTGTCATCCTTGTCGACGGCGCGGATGCCGAGGTCGCCCTTGTCGCCGAGCGTCACCACCGATCGCGGCAGCATCACGGCGTCGGTCGGCTGGGCGCTGAGCGCAATTTCTGCCGTCATGCCGGCCGGTACGGACCCATCGGCATTGGGGATAGCGACTTCAACCCGGAAGGTACGGGTTGCCGAAGATGCATCCCGGCTGATGTAGCGCACCGTACCCTTGACGGTCTGGCCACTGACCAGGCGCACATTGGCTTCGTCACCGATCTTCAGATAGCCGAGATCGCGCTCGCTGACTTCGCCGCGGGCGATCACCGGATCGAGCTTCAGAATGGTCGCCACCTCGCCGCCCTGCATGACGGAACTGCCAAGCTCCACCGGCACCCGGTCGATGACACCGTCGAAGGGCGCCTTCACCTCGTTGCGGTCGAGTTCGGCTTGCGCGGCGTCCAGTTGCGACTTGGCCAGCGTCAGGTTGGAACGGGCCGTATCGAGCTGCAGCGTCGGCAGATTGCCGGTTTTCATCAACCGCAGGGCCGCAGCCAGCTCGGCCTCACGTTGCACGACAAGCTGCTTGGCGTTGTCGACCGCCGAGATTTTTTCCTCGGCGGCAAGCATCAGGATCAGGTCGCCGGTCTTGACGTGCTGACCCTGCTTGACCGGCAGCTTGTCGATGACGCCGGCGACGCGTGTCGCCAGGACCGCGCGCTTGTCGGCTTCGGTCAGTCCGGAAATGCGGATAGCGCGCGCATAGATGCGCCGCGGCGGGGTTATGATCGCGACCGTCCGCAAGGCCGCTTTGGGCTGTTCTGCCTCGGCAGTCCCCGGCTTGGCAGCCCCCTGTTCGCCAGTTTGGGGCTTGCCTGAGTCGGCGGCCTTGGGCTGCTCGACCTCTCCTGCCTTGGGCTTGTTGTCGGCGGACGCGCTGCCGACGGACGAGAATTCGCCTGTCGCCATCCAGCCGGCGAACCCGATGAGCACAACAATGGCTGCAAGCTTGTGAAACCTGAATTTCGGCATCGTCATTTTTTCCAGTGCGCGGGGTTCGGCCAGGCCGCATCTTCTACTTGGGGCGCGTCGCCGATATGGGTGCGCGCGAGGCCGTATTCAAATTGCCGTGATCGGCGAAGCGCGCTTCTACCTTAAAGTTGCGTCGCAATATAGTCAGAAAAGTTGATGGATTGTTGCTTTGTCCGCAAAGATGCGGCTGCAGCATCGGCTGTTGATCGCCAAAACAGCGGTATGGCAGCAAGTGTCAGGATGATTGGACAGATTGCGATGTCATCTGCTTTGCGGGGGAGCCAGAACAATTCCAGGAAAAGTGTGAAACGGTTTTCCGTCCGGAATTGCGTCAAAAAAGATAGAGCGGTTCGGCGTTTCCGTGAAACGGTAAATCGTTCTAGGCCGGACGGCGGGCGGCCTCGGGCTGCTTGCGCGCCGCAAGAAACTCCTTGACCCGCCGGCCCGGCGCCGGCCCGCGCACCGGCTTCAAGCCGTCGTCGAGCTCGCCGGACAGATCGATCGTCGGCCGCTTGCCGACGGCGTCGTAATTTTCTTCCAGCCAATCACTGGCTGCGGTGCGGCCGAGGTCACGCAGATAGGCAAGGAACGCCCATTCGGCATTGACCTTGGACGATGCCGACAGATCCTTGAACGCTTCGTCGGCATCGATGCGGTGCATGCGGATGTCGCGATATTCGCCGTGCGGCAATCGGCCGGCGGCGATCAGTTCCTTGACGAAGGCGATCGAGCGGAATTCGCGCAACAGCCCGGCATTGAAGGTGATCTCGTCGATGCGGTTCTGGATCTCATTGGCGCTCTTCGGCGTCCCTTCGCGGACCACCGGATTGATCTGCACCAAAAGCACGTCCTCAGTGGCCGCCGTCTTGAAGAACGGGAACAGTGCCGGGTTGCCGCCATAGCCGCCATCCCAATAGGGCACGCCCTTGATCTCGACGGCGCGGAACAATTGCGGCAGGCAGGCCGACGCCATTACCGTGTCGAGGTCGATCTCGCCGTCCGAGAAGACACGCAACTGGCCGGTCTCGACATTGGTCGCGGAAATGAACAGTTCCATCGACTTGCAGGCGCGCACATTGTCGAAATCGATCTCACGTTCGACCACATCGCGCAGCGGATTGATGGCGAGCGGATTGGCGACATAGGGCGAAAATACCCGCGACATCGTATCGAACAGGAAATAGCCGGGCGTGTTCTCGATCGACCAATTGCCCCAGGCGACGTCCCACGGCATGCGCTGCACTGGGCTGAAGCGGCCCTTTGCCGCCACCGCACGCCAGAAATCATCAAGTTTCCGCCGTGCGCCCTCGACGCCGCCGCGAACGAAGCCGTCGGCCAGCGCGACGGCATTCATGGCGCCGGCGCTGGTGCCCGAAACCGCCGTTATATCGAGGCGCCCGTCC
Source organism: Mesorhizobium sp. M0815 (assembly GCF_040319995.1). Classification (NCBI taxonomy): domain Bacteria; kingdom Pseudomonadati; phylum Pseudomonadota; class Alphaproteobacteria; order Hyphomicrobiales; family Phyllobacteriaceae; genus Mesorhizobium; species Mesorhizobium sp. M0815. The sequence continues at coordinate 55,661 of NZ_JAMYOU010000002.1, forward strand.
TCGAGCAGCCGATCGAGCACGCCCCAGGAAAACGCCCCGTGCGAACCCCCGCCTTGCAGCGCGATGTTGATCTTCTTTGGCTCCTCCGCCTTGCCGTTTTTCGGCATGGCGTGACCCTTGACCGCTGGACGGCTCACTGAGCGGTCCAGCCGCCATCGACAGAGATGTGCGTGCCGTTGATCTGCGCTGCCGCATCCGAGCACAGGAACACTGCCGCCGCCGCAACCTGCTCGACGGTGACGAACTCCTTGGTCGGCTGCTTTTCGAGCATGACCTCGCGGACCACAGTCTCGCGGTCCATCTTGTTGGCCTTCATCTGGTCGGGGATCTGCGCCTCGACCAGCGGCGTCAGCACATAGCCGGGACAAATGGCATTGCAGGTGATCTTGTCGCGCGCCAGTTCCAGGGCGACCGTCTTGGTCAGGCCCATAATGCCGTGCTTGGCCGAGACATAGGCCGACTTGAACGGCGAGGCCACCAGCCCATGGGCCGAGGCGACGTTGACGATCCGGCCGCCACCGGCCTGTTTCATCAACGGGATGGCGGCGGCGATGGTGTGGAAGGCCGATGACAGGTTGATGGCGATGATCGCATCCCACTTCTCGATCGGGAAGCTTTCCACCGGCGCGACATGCTGGATGCCGGCATTGTTGACCAGGATGTCGACCGAGCCGAATGTCTCGGCTGCCTTCATGACCAGAGCCCGGCACTCGGCCGGCTTCGACATGTCAGCCTTGACATAGGCGGTCTGGACCTTGTGGTGTTTCGCAATTGCGTCGGCGATGGCGTGGTCGTCGGCGGTGTCGGAAAAGGAATTGACGACGATGTTGCAGCCTTCGGCCGCGAGCGCGTGGGCAATGGCCAGGCCGATGCCCGAGGTGGAACCGGTGACGATGGCGGTTTTTCTGGCGGTCAAGGCGGCTTATTCCTTTCGAGGCGGGCTCCCGCGGAACCATGCTGCACTGCAGCATATAGGCTCTCTGCCACCCAAGAACAGCGGATGTGTGGAGCAATGACATGAAATTTTTGTCATGAGGACCTCTCTCACCTTGACGAGAGAGTGTCTGGCACCGGCTGTAGCGGGGCCGGTTTCCGCAAAGCATGCGGGGGAAAATCCTTAGGCGACGAGGTCCGGCACCGGCCCGATATAGCGCGACTGCGGCCGGATCAGCCGTCCGCTCGTCTGCTGCTCGCGGGCGTGGGCGATCCAGCCGGCGACGCGCCCGGCAGCAAAGACATTGGTGAACGCCTCTTTCGGAAAGCCCGCGGCCTCCAGCAGAAGTGCTGTGAAGAACTCGACATTGGTCTGGAGCGAGCGCGACGGCTTGGCGATGCGAAGCACTTCAAGCGCCGCTTGCTCCACGCTTTCGGCAAACGCCAGCCGGTGGCCGGCTTCGCCCTCGGCGCCGAGTTGCCGCACCACCGCTTTCAGCACGTCGGCACGCGGATCGCGCACACGGTAGATGCGATGCCCGAAGCCCATGATGCGGCGGCCGCGCGCGATCTCGTCGCGCAGCCAGATGGCGGCGTCGCCATGCGCCTCTATCGCATCCAGCATCTCGATCACCGGACCTGGCGCGCCGCCATGCAGCGGCCCCTTGAGCGCTCCGAGTCCGGCCAGCACCGCCGAAGTAAGCCCCGCCTGCGTCGAGGCGACCACGCGCGTGGCGAAGGTCGATGCGTTGAGGCCATGGTCGCAAACCGTCACAAGATAGGTATCGAGCGCTTTCGCCAACTTCGGCGAGGCCGCCATGCCGGTCAGCATCCGCAGCATGTCGGCGGCATGATCGGCCTTGCGATCAGGCGCAATTGGGCTTTCGCCGCGCTGCAAGCGCAGCAAGGCCGGCGTCAGCACGGCAGGTGCCGCAACCAGCCTGAGCGCGTCCGGCAATTTGTCGCCGTCCGGCAGTAGGGCAATGCCGGCGCGCATCGCGCTGTAGATATCGAGGGATGCGAGAAACGGCAGCAAGGGTTCGATCCGCTCGAACACTTCACTGCGCGCCCGGCCGATCGCTTTCGCCAGCTCCTTTTCGCCGGGAAGATCGTCGAAAGAGCCGTCGAACAGCAGCCGAACCACGTCGGCGTATTTCCAGCGGCCTGCCAGTTCCGGCAACGAATGGCCCCGGATGGTCAGGCGGCCGCCAAGACCGTCGACATCGGAGAGCACCGTTTCTGCCACCACCACATCATCGAGCCCATTCGCCATTGGTTTTCTCCTTGACCCTTTCCGGGTCGTAGATAAGGGTTGGCGGCTGGACCATCAATCTTGATCAACCGAATCAACGTGCCAGGTTTACATGACTGAGTGGCTGACGCGGGACGAAGCCCTGGAGCGCCTCAAGGTGCGCGCCCAGACGCTCTATGCCTATGTCAGCCGCGGACGCATCGGCATGCGGCCGGATCGGGCCGACCCACGCCGCAGCCAGTATCGCGCCGACGACATCGCGGCGCTGGCGAGCCGCCGGGCGCGCGGCCGAAATCCCCAGGCAATCGCCGAAAGTGCAATTGCCTGGGGTGAGCCGGCGATCGCCACCACGATCTCGACCGTTTTGCACGGCCGCCTCGTCTATCGTGGCCAGGATGCGGTTGCACTCTGCGAGACTGCCACGCTGGAGCAGACGGCAAACCTGCTTTGGGCATCTGACGCACCAGTGTCGTTCGTGTCGGCGAGCCGCCATGGCAACGGCGCAACTGGCCGGCCGGCTGCCTTCGCGGAATTGGCCGCGTTGGCGGCCAAGGGCCGGCCTTCGCTCGGCCGCAGGGCGGCTTCGCTCAACCACGATGCGGCCGGCGCCATCGCCGCTCTGGCCCAGGCGCTCGGCGCGGTTCGCGGAATCGGTGCCGTGCACGAACGACTGGCGCAGGGCTGGTCCCTCGATGCAGCCGGCGCAGACTTGATCCGCCGCTCGCTGGTGCTGTTGGCCGATCACGAACTGAACGCATCGACCTTCGCCGCGCGGGTCGCCGCGTCCACCGGTGCACCTGTTTCGGCCTGCCTGCTTGCTGGCCTCGCCACGCTCTCCGGTCCGCGCCATGGCGGCGCCGCGGAGGCGGTCATGATGCTGGCGGAGGATGCGCAGAGATTGGGGCCGGATGCGGCTGTCGGACGCTGGCTCGGTCACGACAGGCCACTGCCCGGATTTGGCCATCCGCTTTATCCCGACGGCGATCCGCGTGCGGAACCGTTGCTGGCCGCGATCGATGTCGATGATGGGCTGTTACGGCTTTGCGATGCGGCCTTTGCGGCAACGGGCATGCGCCCGAACGTCGATTTCGCCTTGGCCGCGCTGACGCGCAGCCTCCGTTTGCCGTCCGATGCGCCGTTTCGCTTGTTTGCGCTCGGCCGCAGCATCGGCTGGGCCGCGCATGCCGTGGAGCAGGTGACAAGCAGCGGCCTGATCAGACCACGCGCCCGCTACCAGGGACCGCTGCCGGAGTTCCATTAGCTGGCGACGCAATCGCGGGCCCTTTTTTTGGGTGCTGGCGGATTAAGCTTTAGATGGAATGGTCATCCGGCTCATGAAAAGTCGGAGAGCCCGCTGCGCGGCCAGGGCTGGCGGCTCGGACGGATGCCATTCCCGGAAATGACCATCGATCGCCATGCGTGCCAATCCATAAACGAGTGCACGCGCGGCAAGCACAAGATGATCAAAGTCGGTGCCTGGAGCAAGCCGACCCTGTTGTTGCGCTTGCGTCAGCAAGTCGATCATCGTCCGCCGAATAGCCTCATTCTGATCACGAAGGCTGTCCGACCCTTCAAAATCAATCAGGGTTCGGGAACTGATGATCTGGAAATGCGTGGGGTTGCTAATTGCCCATTCCAGATAGCCTTGTCCGATTGCTTCGAAGGCCTCAATGGGATCTGCGCTGTCGATTTTCGACCGCGCCTTGGCAACGGCCTTTGTCAGCCGATCCATGGCCTGTTCGGCGACCGCGGTGAGCAGCGCTGTTTTCGATCGAAAATGCCGGAATGGCGCGCCGGGCGAAACGCCGGCACGTTTTGCGGCCTCGCGTACGGACACATGCTCGGCTCCCCGCTCCTCGATGATCTCCACGGTTGCCGTGATCAAGGCCTCGACGAGATTGCCGTGATGGTATCGCTTGGCATCTCCGGCTTCGTCGGAATCAGTTGTCTTGGTCATCTCAGTCAAATAGCACGAGAGCGGAATGTAATCACTGATTATTTCCCTTGTGTTCGAGCGCCGCGTATGTAATCAATGTTTACATCGCAACGGAGGTTACCATGTTTCGCATCACCGCAACGACTGCCCTCGCTTTCTCCTTATTGTCGCTCGTATCTGCCGAGGCCGAGGATCGGCCCACCCTGGAAGTCGTCTGGCCGACGGCAGGTTCAGTTGTCGAACTGGGCAATTCTCCTGAGAAGGCGATAGGCGTTGTCGTCAGGAGCAACTTCAGGCTGCTCACTGCGGGTGAGTGCGGGGAAATCAAGCAATGCGGCCACGTGCATATGAAGATCGATCCCAACGGAGACACCTGCAACATCCCCGGCAAGCCGTACAACAGCATGAACAGCGACTTTGGCGGTGATCTTATCAAGGCCCGTTTCGGCCATTGCCCGGATGCCGCCGGCAGACACGTGATCGGCGTGCTTCTTGCCGATGATCATCACCGGCCCATTCTAGTAGACGGCAAACCTGTTACCGCTCTGGTGACGGTGACCACGAAATAGGGCATGCCACGAAATAGAGCGTGCCACAAAATAGAGCGTGGATGACATCTTCACCTTCGAGGCGAAGATGTTTTCTGACACAGGCCTGCTGAGGGAAATTTTGGGCCGGCGCTTCGCCGGCCGGCAGTCACGACATCGTGTCGAGCTTGCGCTGCATCGCGGCGATCTGCTCCTTCAGCTCCTGAAGGTCGTCCGGTTTTTCCGGTGTTTCTTTCCTGGCCTGTTCGGCCGGTGCTGCTGCCGGCGCAGACCCCGCAGGCGGGAACGGCGTGAACAGCCGCATGGCGTTCTGGAACATTTCCATGTTACGCCGAGTCTGCTCCTCCAGCACCTTGATCGGCGTCGCGATCTTCATCATGTCCATCGGCGACTTGCCGAGGGCATCTTTCATCTGCTCGCGAAAGCGTTCCTGCTCCTTCGAGAAGGCCAGCATCGACTGTTCGAGAAAGCTTGGCACGATCATCTGCATCTGGTCGCCGTAGTAGGCGATGAGCTGACGCAGGAACGGGATCGGCAGCATGTTCTGCCCGTCCTTGTTCTCCAGCTCGAAGATGATCTGGGTCAGCACCGGATGCGTGATGTCGTCGCCGGTCTTGGCGTCCTGGACAGTAAAGTCCTCGCCTTTTTTGACCATTTCTGCGAGATCCTCGAGCGTCACATAGGTGCTGGTGCCCGTATTGTAGAGACGGCGATTGGCATATTTCTTGATAACAATAGGTTCGTCTTTCGCGGCCATCTGCATCCTCCCCGGACACCGGCCAGCTTAAGTAAGCCGCCGGTAACGATTGCGCCTTGTTAAAGGATATGCGCAAAAGCGTCATGAATCCAAGCTGTTTGTGCAGTGCGGGAACATTTTATGCTGCGCAGCACGGATGGGCCGTCATCGCAGCGACGCGCGGCCTGCTTGCCGCGGAGGAACGCCATGCCCATTTCGGGTTTGACTCGGGTTGTGGAAAGGGCAAGAAAAGTCTCCGACGGCACCCGAAATCGCTCCCCGAAAGTCTGGAGAAGAACATGTCCGCTTCCAACGCCATCGTTGTCGCCAGTGCGGCGCGCACGCCTGTCGGCTCCTTCAACGGCGCCTTCGCCAACACGCCAGCTCATGAACTGGGTGCCGTCGCCGTCAGGGAAGCGCTTGCCCGCGCCGGCGTCGACGGCAAGGAGGTGGACGAGGTCATTCTCGGCCAGATCCTGACCGCGGCTCAAGGGCAGAACCCGGCGCGGCAGGCGGCCATGGCCGCCGGCGTGCCGCAGGAGGCGACCTCCTGGGGCCTGAACCAGCTCTGCGGCTCCGGCCTGCGCGCCATCGCGCTCGGCATGCAGCAGATCGCCCAGGGCGATGCAAAAATCATCGTTGCCGGCGGCCAGGAATCGATGTCGATGGCTCCGCATGCGCAGCATCTGCGCGGTGGCGTCAAGATGGGCGATTTCAAGCTGATCGACACCATGATCAAGGACGGCCTGACCGATGCCTTCTATGGTTATCATATGGGCAACACGGCGGAGAACGTCGCCCGCCAGTTCCAAATCACCCGCGACGACCAGGACCAGTTCGCACTGGCTTCCCAGAACAAGGCCGAGGCTGCGCAGAAAGGCGGAAAATTCAACGACGAGATCGTTGCCTTCACAGTCAAGGGCAGGAAGGGCGACACGATAGTCGACCAGGACGAGTACATCCGCCATGGCGCGACGATCGACGCCATGACCAAGCTCAAGCCCGCCTTCGACAAAGACGGCACGGTGACAGCAGCCAATGCTTCCGGCATCAATGACGGCGCCGCCGCCGTGGTGCTGATGACCGAAGCGGAAGCCGCAAGGCGCGGCATCACGCCGCTGGTGCGTATCGTTTCCTGGGCGACCGCCGGCGTTGACCCGCAGATCATGGGGACGGGACCGATCCCCTCCTCGCGCAAGGCGCTGGCCAAGGCCGGCTGGTCGGTCGGCGACCTCGATCTGGTCGAAGCCAACGAGGCCTTCGCCGCGCAGGCCTGCGCCGTCAACAAGGACATGGGCTGGGACCCGTCCATCGTCAACGTCAATGGCGGCGCCATCGCCATCGGCCATCCGGTCGGCGCCTCGGGCGCCCGCATCTTCAACACGCTGGTCTACGAAATGCGTCGCAGAAGTGCCAAGAAAGGTCTTGCCACGCTGTGCATCGGCGGCGGCATGGGCGTTGCCATGTGCGTGGAAGCATTGTGATGAGATAAGCGATACGAATAGGATACTGGCGCAAAGCGAGTAGGGAATAGAGGGCAAACCCTACCGCTTCAACGCTCAGTCATCTGCATTGCCCGGGAGGACACATGACAAAGGTTGCAATCGTCACAGGCGGGTCGCGCGGCATCGGCGCGGCGATATCGGTCGCCTTGAAAAGCGCCGGCTATTCGGTTGCCGCAAACTACGCCGGCAATGAGGAAGCGGCAGCAAAGTTCAAGGCAGCGACCGGCATCCCGGTCTACAAATGGTCGGTTGCCGACTACGAGGCCTGCGCTGCCGGCATCAAACAGGTAGAGGCCGATCTCGGTCCCGTATCGGTGCTGGTCAACAATGCAGGCATCACGCGCGACGCGATGTTCCACAAGATGACGCGCGAGCAATGGAAAGAGGTCCTCGACACCAACCTTTCCGGCGTCTTCAACATGACGCATCCGTTGTGGGGCGGCATGCGCGACCGCAAATTCGGCCGCGTCATCACCATCTCCTCGATCAATGGCCAGAAAGGGCAGGTCGGCCAGGTCAATTATTCGGCCTCGAAGGCCGGCGATATCGGCTTCACCAAGGCGTTGGCCCAGGAAGGCGCGCGCGCCGGCATCACCGTCAACGTCATCTGCCCCGGCTACATCGCCACCGAGATGGTCAAAGCGATGGACGGGAAGGTGCTCAACGAGCGTGTCCTTCCGCAGATCCCGGTCGGCCGTCTCGGCGAGCCGGAGGAGATCGCGCGCTGCGTCGTCTTCCTCGCTTCCGACGATGCCGGGTTCATCACCGGCTCGACCATATCAGCCAATGGCGGGCAGTACATCGCCTGACCGTTTATCTTTACGTTGAGATAGATACGCGCTTGGACGAACGGGCCTGCAAAACGGCCCGTTTCTATAGCGGTCTTCCCGTCGCAAGATCTCCCCCCAATCCGGCACGCAAAGGTTAACGGCCGCTGCGCAGCCTGTGCACAAACGGCCCGGCAGCCTGTGGATTCTCGGTGGAAAAGCTGTTCACAACACAACATGTTGCGGTGAACAAACCAAGAAACTTTGCCTATCGCTGATTCGTCGCCGATTCGTTCCGGCTTTGAGCGGAACGTTAACGGCGAGAGCCGAAAACACCCTCGAATGATTAAAGCGCATTAGGAAACATCAATAATTTCATAATGTTGGGCGAAGCAGATTGGCCGGCCACGATCATTCACCGGCAAAGGTTAACGGTGGTGCTCGTTTGAATGCCGCCTGCATGAATCGGGCCAGTTTCTGTGATTCAGCATGTGGTGAGACTCGCCGGCAGAAATCCCAGATGTAGCCGTGAACAAAACCTGAATCAGCGCGAGTCAGTGATTCGTCGCTGATTCGTTCCAGACTCGTTCCAACTGTTAATCGGGAACAGATTTCTGGCTTCGAACCGACCAATCAGCCTGCCCTCGGCACATTCCGCTTTCGCTTCGCGCCCGAAATCCCTATGTGTCGCCTGTCATACGCGGCCAATATGGGCGCGCTCCCGACAATGCGAGGCAGAGAGCCTTATTTCCAGGCCGATGAACATCCATCCGAAACACACTGAACCGCTGATCCTGTCGGGTCGAGACGTAACGGCCGTGCTCGGCCCGACCAATACCGGCAAGACCCATCTCGCCATCGAACGCATGGTGGCGCATGAGAGCGGCGTCATCGGCCTACCGCTCAGGCTGCTTGCCCGCGAGGTCTATACGCGCGTCTGCGAGAAGGTCGGCGCCCATAAGGTTGCGCTCATCACCGGCGAGGAAAAGATCCAGCCGGCGGGCGCGAAATACTCGGTCTGCACGGTGGAAGCGATGCCGCGCGAGACCGACGCCGCCTTCGTTGCCATCGACGAGGTCCAGCTCGCTGGCGATCTCGAACGCGGCCACATCTTCACCGATCGCATCCTGCATCTGCGCGGCCGCCAGGAGACGCTGCTGCTGGGTGCGGCCACCATGCACGGCATTCTGCAGCGCCTGCTGCGGGGCGTGTCGGTGGTGACCCGGCCACGGCTGTCGCATCTTGCCTATGCCGGCTCGAAGAAGCTGACCCGCCTGCCGCGGCGCACCGCGATCGTCGCCTTCTCGGCCGACGAGGTCTATGCCATCGCCGAGCTGATCCGCCGCCAGCAGGGCGGTGCCGCCGTCGTGCTCGGCGCGCTCAGCCCGCGCACCCGCAACGCCCAGGTGGCGCTGTTCCAGTCGGGCGATGTCGACTACCTCGTCGCCACCGACGCCATCGGCATGGGCCTCAACCTCGACCTCGACCACGTCGCTTTCGCCCAGAATCGCAAATTCGACGGCTACCAGTACCGCAACCTGACCGCGGCCGAGCTCGGCCAGATTGCCGGCCGTGCCGGCCGGCATCTGCGCGACGGCACCTTCGGCGTCACCGGCCAGGTCGATCCGCTGGATGAGGAATTGGTCAAGAAGATCGAGGCGCATGATTTCGATCCGGTGAAAGTGCTGCAGTGGCGTACCGCGCATTTCGATTTCGCCAACCTCGATGCGCTGAAGCGCTCGATCGAGACCAACGCCCCGGTCGAAGGCCTGACGCGCGCACTGCCGGCCGTGGACGCGCAGGCGCTCGAGCATCTGTCGCGCGACGAGGACATCCGGGCACTCACCACCGACGCCAGGCGGGTGGCGCTGCTGTGGGAAGCCTGCGCGCTGCCCGACTACAGGAAGATCGCGCCGGCCCAGCACGCCGACTTGATCGCCTCCATCTACATGGACCTTGCCAGGCACGGCCATGTCGACGAGAACTACATGGCCGAGCAGGTGCGCCGGGCCGACACCACTGAAGGCGATATCGACACGCTATCGCACAGGATTGCCCAGATCCGCACATGGACCTTCGTTTCCAACCGGCCCGGCTGGCTGGCCGATCGGGCACACTGGCAGGAAAAGACGCGCGAAATCGAAGACAGACTGTCGGATGCGCTGCATGAGCGGTTGACGAAACGTTTTGTAGACCGCAGGACTTCCGTCCTCATGCGGCGCCTTAGAGAAAACACGATGCCTGAAGCCGAAATCAGCCCAACCGGAACCGTCCTCGTCGAAGGCCATCACGTCGGCGAGTTGCAGGGTTTCCGCTTCACCGCCGACCAGAGCGCCGGCGGCGAGGACGCCAAGGCGGTGCGGGCGGCGGCGCAGAAGGCGCTTGCCGCCGAGTTCGAGGCGCGTGCCGAACGCTTCGGCGCCTCGGCCAATGGCGACATCGCGCTGGGTTCGGATGGCACGCTGCGCTGGATCGGCGCGCCGATCGGCACGCTGGTCGCTGGCGAAGACGCTTTGAAGCCGCGTCTCGTTCTGCTCGCCGACGAGCAACTCACCGGCCCGGCCCGCGACAAGGTTGCGGCGCGCGCCGAGCGCTTCGTCAATTTCCAGATCGAATCCCTGCTGAAGCCGCTGGTCGATCTCAAGAATGCCGAGCAGATCACCGGCATCGGCCGCGGCATCGCTTTCCAGCTCGTCGAGCATTTCGGCCTCATCAACCGTCGCGACATCGCCGACGAGATGAAGTCGCTCGACCAGGAGGGCCGCGCGGCGCTTCGCCGTCTCGGCGTGCGCTTCGGCGCCTACCATGTCTTCGTGCCGGCGCTGATCAAGCCGGCGCCGGCCGGGTTGATAACGATGCTGTGGGCGCTGAGAAACGACGGCAAGGACAAGCCCGGCTTCGGCGATGTCGTTCACGCACTGGCCTCCGGCCGCACCTCGGTGGTCATCGATCCAACCTTCGACAAGACCTTCTACAAGCTGGCGGGCTACCGCAATCTTGGCCGGCGTGCTGTACGCGTCGATATTCTCGAACGGCTGGCCGACCTGATCCGGCCGGCGACCAACTGGAAGCCGGGCCTCGGACCTCGCCCCGACGGCGCCTATGACGGTCAGTCCTTCATGGTGACGCCGCCGATGATGTCGATCCTCGGCGCCACCGCCGACGACATGGAAGAAATCCTGAAGGGGCTCGGCTATCGCGCCGATGCCAAGCCGGCGGCCGAGGTCAAGGCGCGGCTCGAAGCACAGGACAATGCCGCGCGTGAAGCGGCCGCTGCAAAGCAGGCGGCGGAAGAGGCAACGCGAGCCGAGCAGGCGAGGATGGCGGAAGCAGCTGCCGCGGCAGAGCCGCCGGCGGAGGTTTCGGCGGAGGCTTCGGAGCCTGTGTCGGATGCGGCTCCTGTTGCGGAGGCGGCCGAAGCCGTGACCGAAGCGGCGGCAGAGCCTGTCGCGGAAGACCAGCCGGAAGCTCCAGCCCCTGAAGCTGCGGCAGAAGTCACGCAAGAGACCCAGCCCGCCGCCGAGGCGACTGCTGAAGCGCCTGCGGAACCAGCGGCTGAGCCAAGGACGGAACTTGGGGCGGAAACTGAGGCTACGGCACCGGCAGAGCCGCCGGTTTCCGACACTATGGAAGCATCGCCGGCCGAACCTGCAGCAACGGCGGAAGCCGTCGCCGGCGAAGCTGCCCCAGAAGCCGAGGAGCCAAAACCTGTGCTGTTGTGGCGGCAGGGTCGTTTCGACCAGCGCCCGCGTCATCGCCAGCATGACAACCGCCCCCGGGACAATCATCGGGACAGTCGCCCGCGCAATGGTCAAGCTGCGCCGGACGGCCGCAGCGATGCGCCGGTAGATGCCGGCGGGCAACCGACGCCGGGCGACCGGCCCGCCCGTCAAGGGCGCCACGATCAGCGCGACGGCGCCGGCAAGCCACGCTTCGACCGCAGCAAGTTCAAGCCCAAGCCGCAAGGCGAGGCGGCAGAGCAGCGCGCCGGCAAGCCGCAAGGCGAACGCCTCGACCGGCGCGAAAACCGGCCCGACTGGAAGGCTGGACGGCAGGACGGCAAAGGCGGCGCCCAAGGCGCAAAGCCCGCCTTCCAGCCAAAGCCGCGTGAGGAACGCCCGGTCCGCTTCGATCCGGACTCGCCCTTCGCCAAGCTCGCCGCGTTGCGCGACCAGCTGAAGAAGTAAGCTGTTCGTCCGATGGTCACTGATGCCCGCCAGCGCATCGACAAGTGGCTGTTCTTCTCGCGCGCGGTAAAATCACGCACGCTGGCAGCCAAGCTGGTCGTCACCGGACGCGTCCGCATCAATCGCGACAAAGCAGCGCAGGCATCCGATACGGTCCGGCCGGGTGACGTTTTGACCATCACGCTCGAGCGGCGGATCTTCGTCTGGAAAGTCCTTGGCACCGGCGCACGGCGCGGCCCGGCCGAAGAAGCCCGCCTGCTTTACGAGGACATGTCGCCGCCCCCCGCGCCCAAGGGCGAGGCGCTTCCGGATGCGGTGCCGCCGTTGCGCGAGGCCGGCAGCGGTCGCCCGACGAAGAAGGAACGCCGCCAGACCGACCACCTGCTCGGCGACGATTGAGCAAGGTCGAACTTCCGCTTTGCCGGGCCTCTGGAATTCCATTCCGGAAACCCCGGCACCGCTGGCAAGGGCTGCCCTTGCCAGCGGCGGACAAAGGCGTTACCTCACCAAAAAAGCCCAACAAAATGGGACGTCCCGGAGCCGACCAATGACCTATGTCGTGACCGACAATTGCATAAAATGCAAATACATGGACTGCATCGAGGTCTGTCCGGTCGACTGTTTCTACGAAGGTGAGAACATGCTCGTCATCCACCCGGACGAGTGCATCGACTGCGGCGTCTGCGAACCGGAATGCCCGGCCGACGCGATCAAGCCCGACACCGAGTCGGGCCTCGACAAATGGCTGCAGATCAACACCGAATATGCCGATAAATGGCCCAACATCACCGCCAAGAAGGAGCCCCCGGCCGACGCCAAATCCTTCGACGGGGAAGCTGGCAAATTCGAGAAATATTTCTCCCCGGAGCCCGGCGAAGGCGATTAACGAGAGCGCTGATTGCGGCAGCCTGACGCGGCGTAACAGACGTGATACATTAACTGCCTTGACAGGCGGCGATGGCGCATGGCCTTCGCGCGTGCAGCAAAACCTTGATTCTTCCGACTTTTTGTGTTATATCAGCCCAACATGCCGGTGACACAACGTCGATTTATGGCGCAAACGCCCCAAATCACTGAAAGGTGAATTTCTCAATCCGGACCAGAGCGATCTGGGGCAGGCGGTCGCAATGTTGCGATTTGCCGGTCCTGGCCTTCCGGTGAGTTCATCGTTGTGTGGCTAAGGACCGGTCACCCCGGTCGCACGAGTTCGGGCCGGCACGATGCCGGTACCACAACAAGGAGTTCAGGGCGTAATGGCAACGATCACCCCGCAGAAGAAGTCCACCGCAGCGCGCCACGGTTTCAAGACCGGCGAGTACATCGTCTATCCGGCGCATGGTGTCGGCCAGATCGTCTCGATCGATGAGCAGGAAGTCGCGGGCCACAAGCTGGAACTGTTCGTCATCGACTTCCAGAAGGACAAGATGCGCCTGAAGGTGCCAGTCGCCAAGGCGACCTCGATCGGCATGCGCAAGCTGTCGGAAGAGGATTATGTCGAGCGCGCGCTGAAGGTCGTGCAGGGCCGGGCCCGCGTCAAGCGCACCATGTGGTCGCGCCGCGCCCAGGAATATGATGCCAAGATCAACTCCGGCGATCTGATCTCGATCTCGGAAGTGGTGCGCGACCTCTATCGCGCTGACAACCAGCCGGAGCAGTCCTATTCCGAGCGCCAGCTCTACGAGGCGGCCCTCGACCGCATGGCCCGCGAGATCGCGGCCGTCAACCGCATGTCGGAGACCGAAGCGGTGCGCCTTATCGAGGTGAACCTCAACAAGGGCCCGAAGCGCGGCGCCAAGGCCGACAACGAGGAAGCCGAGCAGGAAGAGGCCGCCTGAGCCTTTTCGCCTTCGAATTCAGAAAAGCCCGGCCTCGCGCCGGGTTTTTATTTTTGGGATCGGCGAATGCATATCTAACCTTCGACACCGCCCTCCCTTTCCGCCTCCTGCTTCAGCGTGGCGATGAACCGCTTGGTCCGCTGGCGCTCCGGGTTGCTGAACAGCACCGCGGCCGGCCCTTGTTCGACGATGTTGCCGGCATCGAGGAACACCACTTCCCGCGCGATCTTGGAGGCGAGCCTCAGATCATGCGTCGCCATCACCATGGTCGTGCCCTCGCTGGCGAGCTTGCCGAGCACGTCGACCACCTCTTGCGCCAGTTCCGGATCGAGTGCCGAGGTCGGTTCGTCGCAGAGCAGCACTTTCGGCGACGGCGCCAGCGCCCGGGCAATCGCCACGCGCTGCTGCTGGCCGCCTGACAGCGTCGCCGGCCAGGCGTCGGCCTTGTGCGCCATGCCGACCTTTTCGAGCAGGGCGAGCGCCCGTTCGCGCGCCCTTTCCTTGGGCCATTTAAGCACCGTCACCAGCCCCTCCATGATGTTCTCGATCGCGGTGCGATGCGGAAACAGCTGGAAATTCTGGAACACCATGCCGGTCTGCAGCCGCAGCCGCTGGATATCCCTGGTCGAGACCCTGCCGCCGGGGTGGAATTCGAGTGCATCGTCGCCGATCCGCACCGTGCCTGAAGTCGGCAGTTCGAGCAGGTTGATGCAGCGCAAAAGCGTACTTTTCCCGCCGCCCGATGGCCCGACAAGCGCGGTGACACTGCCTTCCTCGATAGTGACGGTCACACCCTTCAGCACCAAATTGTCGCCGAAACGCTTTTCGATGTTGGTGAGGCCGATCATGCACGCGCCTCCAGGAAGCCACCATAGCGGTTAAGCCGCGTTTCCAATCGGGCCTGCAAGGCCGACAGCACGGAGCTCATGACCAGGTACAGAGCCGCTGCCTCGACATAGAGGATCAGCGGCTCATAGGTGGTGGCGACAATGCGCTGCGCCGCCTGGAACATCTCGGGCACGGTAATGGCGGCGGCGAGCGATGTATCCTTGACCAGCGAGATGAAGGTGTTGGACAGCGGCGGCACGGCGACGCGCCCCGCCTGTGGAAGAATGGTGCGCCGCATTGCCTGGGCCCAGGTCATGCCGATGGAATAGGCCGCTTCCCACTGGCCCTTCGGCACCGAACCAATGACGGCGCGGATGATTTCCGACGAATATGCGCCGATGTTCAAGGTAAAGCCGATCAGTGCTGCCGGAAAGGCGTCGAGCAGGATGCCGACCGATGGCAGGCCGTAGAAGATAAGGAACAGTTGCACGAGAAGCGGCGTGCCGCGGAAGATCCAGACGTAGAACCGGACCACGGCGACCAGCGGTTTGGGACCGAACAGCCGGACAAGCGCCACGACCAGACCGAGGACAAGACCGAATGCAAACGACAGCAGCGTCAACGGCACGGTGAAGATCAGTGCAGCCCACAGCAGCGTAGGCAGGGATTCCAGCATCAATTGCAGCCAGTGCGGCACGAAGCCTCCTCCTTGCCAGATTGCCGTCGCTCATATCACGCGAAAGCGGCGGGCCGTCAAAGACAGCTCGCCGCGACATGAACGACGCGGGCCGGCATTCGGCCCACGCGAGAAAAGCCGTTTACTTCGAAACGTCCTGGCCGAAATAGGTATCGGCGATTTTCTGGTAGGTACCGTCGGCCTTGATGTCGGCCAGCGCCTTATTGATGGCGGCCACCAGTTCCGGATCGCCCTTGCGCACGATGACGCCGGAATAGTCGGCGTTTTCTTCCTGCGCGGCAATCTTCACATTGGCGTCGGGCTTGTGCTTCTTGAAGTCGAGGAAGGACAGGCTGTCGTTGATGGTGGCGTCGGCGCGGCCGGTGAGAAGAAGCTGGATCGACTGGTCGAAGCCGTCGGTGCCGACGAGCTCGGCGCCATTGGTTTCAGCCAGCTTGCCGAAATTCGAGGTCAGCGACTGCGCCGCCTTCTTGCCCTTGAGATCGGCGAAACCCTTGATGTCGGTGTTGTCGCCGCGCACGATCAGCACCGCCTTGGAGGCGATGTAAGGATCGGAGAAATCATATTTGGCCTTGCGCGCCTCGGTGATGCCGACCTCGTTGATGACGGCATCGTAGCGGTTGGCGTCGAGACCGGCGATCAGCCCGTCCCATTTGCCTTCGAGGAACTGGGCTTTGACGCCGAGGCGCTCGGCGATGGCCCGGGCGATCTCGACGTCGAAGCCGACCAGCGCGCCGGAAGCATCATGATAGGTGAAGGGCGCATAGGTTCCTTCCGTGCCGACCTTGAAGACGCCGGACTGCTTGATCTGGTCGAGATTGGCGCCGGCATGACCGGCGGCGATTGCCAGAACCTGCAGCGTTCCGGCGATAATGAGCGATTTGAGCCATTTCATTTTTCTGTGATCCCGTCCTTGGCCGATGTCCGGCGTCGTTGCGAGTGCCGGAAAATGACAGATGCGCGATGCCAAAATAAGAAACTAAATTTCAAAAATCTCGCGCCCTTGAAATCCCATTCTCAACCAACACCTCCCGGCGGCACCCGGCTGAGTCAAGGCCGATGGCGAATCGCCTGGAACAGCGCAATCGGCATGACAGTCCGGGGGAACATTCCCCCGCATCGCACGTTCTTGGCTGTTGTAGGGCGCGGCGCCGCCATTTCAACCATCGGCGCCAACTCACGATTCAGCGATCGCACCGCAACGCCTGAAGCAGGAGCGCGGCATGATGCAAGACAGTGCAGGACGGACCATGGTTCGCGCGGCGATGAAAGCCCCTTACCTGGAGCGCGACGAAGAGCATCTCCTGGCGCTGCGCTGGAAGGAGAACAATGACCAGCACGCGCTGCACCGCATCACCGTCGCCCATATGCGGCTGGTTATTTCCATGGCGTCGCGGTTCCGCCACTACGGCCTTCCCCTGGGCGACCTGATCCAGGAAGGCCATGTCGGGCTGCTGGAGGCCGCGGCCCGTTTCGAGCCCGAGCGCGAGGTGCGGTTCTCGACCTATGCGACATGGTGGATCCGCGCCTCGATGCAGGATTATATCCTGCGCAACTGGTCGATCGTGCGCGGCGGCACCAGCTCCGCGCAAAAGGCGCTGTTCTTCAACCTGCGGCGCCTGCGCGCCCGCCTGGCAAACGGCGCCGAGCAGACGTCGAATGCCACGCTTTACCGCGAAGTGTCGGCGGCTCTCGGCGTTTCCGAGGCCGATGTGGCGATGATGGATTCCCGCCTTTCGGCACCCGACAGCTCGCTCAACACGCCGCTTGCCGACGATGCGGGCGCAACCGAGCGGATGGAGTTCCTGGTTTCGGATGACCCGCTGCCCGACGAGGTCGTCGGCGACACGATCGATGTCGAACGCCGCTCTGTCTGGCTGAAGACGGCGCTCGGCGCGCTCAATGCGCGAGAACTCAGGATTATCGAGGAGCGCCGGCTGAGCGACGAGGGCGCGACGCTCGAAGCGCTCGGCGAGACGCTCGGCATCTCCAAGGAACGTGTCCGGCAGATCGAGGCGCGCGCCATGGAAAAGCTCAAGGCAGCTTTGGTGAAGCAGAACCCGGAATTTCTCGCAGCCTAACGTGCCACGTCCTGGCTGATTATTTCTTGCCCGCTGCCCGGTTGATGCTGTTTGACATATGTCAGGCCTACCGCCAGTGAAATCGAAAGCAGGCAGCAGACCACCACAAAGAACCTTGGAAACCTGCTGCGCTCCGCTTTAGCGACCAGCGTTTTCATCATGAAATTGAAGAAAGTGTACAAAACCGCCTCGTTGCATGGCGCGCAGCTTGCCACGGTATTCAGGCTCTGGCCCTTACACAAGCAGCGTCGCGATTACTTGTCGGTGACGATCTTGACCTTGTCGCCGGCCGAAACGGCGGCGCCCGGCGACAGCGCGTTGAGCACCCTGAACAAATCCAGCTTGCGGTCGACGCCGACCATCTGTGCGGCCAGGGAGCCCATTGTCTGGCCGGGCTGCACCGTGACGATGCGGATACGCAGCGGCTTCAACGCCGCCTTCTCGGCAGCACTCAGGATGCGGAACGAGCCGCTGACCGAGCGCGCCACCGTGCTCAGCGAGGTGCTGGCCGAAGGCGCCGCGGTCAGCAAGCGGTAGACCTGGCCGCCGGCGCGGATCACCGCAATATCGAATTGCCAGCCATCGGCGCCAGCATGCGCGGTTGCCGCTTCGTTGCCGTTGATCGTCTCCTGGCGCACGCTGCTGTCGTCGAGGCCGGCAACCCAGCCGCTGCGGATGTAGTCGGTCAACGAGCGGCCCTTGTCGATCGAAACGCCGTCGAAGCGGATGGCGATGTCGCCCGGGCCTGTCGCCGTCACCGCCGCTGCCGAATTGTCGATGATGAAGCCATTGGGCACCGAGAACGACACGCCGAGGCCAGGATGCAGGAAAGTTTCGCCGCGCACATAGCCTTCCTCCGGTGTATCGCCGTAAAGCAGCCCGTCTACGCCGGAAAGGAATGAATCGCGGTCGCGTGATCCGACACCGGGCGCGCCGAATTGGCGGGCGTGGCGCTGCGCGAGGTCGATACGTTGCGGCGTGTTGGGGTGCGTCGCCAGGAAGTCGAGGCTGGCGTCGGTGGCGCCGCTGATCGAGCGGAAATCGGTATAGGCCGACATCGATTGCAGGAAGCGGCCGGCGGCGTAGGGATCGAAACCGGCTTCGCCGATCGATTTGATGCCGATGGCGTCGGCCTCCAGCTCCTGATTGCGCGAGAACTGGGCCAGCCTCAGCTTGCCGCGGATCAGCGCCGCCTTGGCCGTCGGGTTGTCGCCGAGCACATCCGAAACGACCTTGGTCGCCAACCCCTCTTCGGCTTCCAGCTGCTGGCGCTGCAGGCCGTGATTGGCCGTAACGTGGCCCATCTCATGCGCAATGACGGCGGCAAGCTCGGCTGAATCGTTGGCCAAGGCCAGCAGGCCCCGGGTGATGTAGAGATAGCCGCCCGGCAGCGCGAAGGCATTGACGTTGGGCGAGTTGAGGATGGTGATGCGGTAGGTCTGGGTCGGGTTGGCCGACACTACGGTCAGTCTGCCGACGATCTTGGCCACCATGCGCTCGAGCTTGGGGTCGGAATATTCTCCGCCATAGGTGGCGAGGATGCGCGGGTGCTGCGCCTTCGCCAGTTGGGCGAGCTTGCCGTTGGCGGCGACATTGTCGACCGTGATCGGCTTGTCTGAGGGCTGAAAGCCTGATTCCTGCACGTCGGGAGGCGTGAACATCTGGCAGCTTGCCAGCGCCACGGCAAGACCGGCCAGCGCCAGAAAGCGCGCCAGCGGTTTCACCCTCCGATTGTCGATGCCGGTCGGCAGATCGGCTTCCTTTCAAGTCCTGGCACGTGACCGCGAAAATCGGGCGCGATTTCCGGAAAGCATCACGCGCAAAATCAAGTGCTACGGCGTCCTTCGTGCGTCCGACAGATACGAGGCAGCAAGGGCAAATCACGGTCTAAGCCGGACCAGCTCCTGGCGGACCTAGCCACACTACCTCGACCATGGCAAGCAAGCGCCGCTTCGCCTTCCGCCGGTTTGACCATAAATTATGTCCGCTTCCGGGCAACATCTCGTGATCCAGCCGCAAACGGACCCGAGCCGATATAGCGTCGGAATGCCTCCGGTCCAGCCCCGACGAAAAAATCGGCCGCAGTGCCCGTCGCGGCAACCGTGCCACCATCCAGGAAAACCATGTTTTGCCCGATACGGCGCGCATCGTCCGGCTGGTGCGTGACGAATAGCACCGTCATGCGCTGCTCCGAATGGACGTCGGCGACCAGGTCGAGCATGTCGTCGCGCAGTGCCGGTCCGAGCGAAGCGAACGGCTCGTCGAGCAACAACACCGGCCGGTCGCGCACCAGGACCCGAGCGAGCGCGACGCGCTGCCGCTCACCGCCGGAGAGTTCGCGCGGCAGCCGGCTTTCCTTGCCGGCAAGGCCGACGCGCTTCAGCGCTGCGGCGATTGCGGCGCGGTCAGCCTCGCTCAGCATGAGCGAAGGCGAGCGGCCGAGCCCGACATTCTGCTCGAGGGACAGATGGGCAAACAGGTTGTTTTCCTGGAACACCATCGATACCGGCCGCGCTGATGGCGGCGCAGTGCTGACGTCGGCGCCGCCGAT
Source organism: Mesorhizobium sp. M0815 (assembly GCF_040319995.1). Lineage (NCBI taxonomy): Bacteria > Pseudomonadati > Pseudomonadota > Alphaproteobacteria > Hyphomicrobiales > Phyllobacteriaceae > Mesorhizobium > Mesorhizobium sp. M0815. The sequence continues at coordinate 75,517 of NZ_JAMYOU010000002.1, forward strand.
GAGCACGCGGCCTGACCGCGGCGCTTCGAAACCGGCCACCAGATTGAGCAGCGTCGACTTTCCCGAACCGCTCGGCCCCATGATGGCGGTGATTTCCGACGCCGGGAAATCGACATCGAATATAAGCGGCGTTTCACCATAGCTGAACGAGACATTATCGAGCCGCACGGCCGCGCCTTTTTCGACCGAAATCGACCGTTCCGGGCTGATCGGCATCATGATTTCTCCCTCCTTCCCAGCCAGTTCGCGGTCAGCACAAGCGCCAGGCAGACAAGGCCGAGCAGCAGCGCCAGGCCGGCCGCATCCTCGGTGCGGTAGCTGCCCATGCGCGCCAGCAACAGATAGGGCAATGTCTGCACGGAATCGCTGCCGAACAGCGCAATGACGCCGAGATCACCGAGCGACAGCGCCATGGCGAAGGCGAAGCCGGTGGCGAGCGGCCGCCGCAGCGACGGCCAGTCGACCAGACGCAACCGGTTCCAGCCCGAGATGCCAAGCTGTGCACAGAGCCGTTCGTGGCGTTCGCTCGCCGCGTCATAGGCGGGGCGGATGGCGCGGATGGCGAACGGCATCGCCATCACCGCATTGACCACAACCACCATGACAGGGGCGATCGCAAAGACATCGCTGACGCTGCGCAGGAGCAGGAACCAGCCGGCACCGATGACGATGGGCGGCACCACCAGGACGAACCCCGCACCGGTGTCGGCCAGGTGTTCGAGCAGCGTCCGCCTGCCGGTCCGCCGGGTGAGCGCCAGCGCCCGGCGCGCCATAACCAGCGACAGCGACAACGCCAAGGAGAGCAGCGCCGATAGGAGGGAGAGCACGGCACTGGTCGCCGTCGCTTGCCGCACCGCGCTCTCGCCGGCCAGGCGGCCGAGATCGGCGCCAAGCCCGGCCGACAGCGTAGCCGCCATCGGTCCGGCGACAAACAGCAGTGCCAGCCCGATCACCAGTGCGTTCAGCACGGTCTCGGCCGCACCGGCTGAAAAATACCGGCGCGGGGCTACCGGCAGATTGGCGTCGCCGGTCATATTGGCGCCAAGCCGCGTTAGTGCCAGCACGACGACGAAGGTCAGGGCAATCTGCAACAAGGTCAGCGTCACCGCCCGCGCCGGGTCGAAGTCGAAACGCAGCGCCTGGTATATGGCAACCTCCAGCGTCGTCGCGCGCGGCCCGCCGCCGAGCGTAAGCACGATGGTGAAGGAGGTGATGCACAGCATGAAAACGAGCCCGGCAACGCCCGGCAGGGCCGCACGCAACGCCGGCCATTCGATCAGCCGGAAGGCCGGCGCAGCACCCATGCCAAGCTGGCTCGCCAGCCGCCATTGGTTAGCCGGCACCGTCTGCAACGCTTCCAGGAACAGTCGCGTTGCCAGCGGCAGGTTGAAAAAGACGTGGGCGACGAGAATACCCGATAGGCCATAGATGCCGGGCCAGTTCTGGCCGCCAATCGCACCGAGCAAGCCGGCGAAATACCCGGCGCGGCCATAGAGTGCCAAGACACCGAGTGCGGCAACAATGGCCGGCAGCGCCAGCGGCACGGCGAAAAGCTGCAGGACAAAGCCTCGCCCGAAAAACTGTGGATGCCGCGACAGCGCGCGCGCGACGAACAGCGCCGGTGCGACGGAGAGCAGGGTCGACAACAGAGCCTGCCAGAGCGTGAAGCGGGCAACACGGAGGAGATAAGAATCAAAGGCGGAGGCGGCGCCCGACAGGTCGCGCATGGCTTCGACGACGAGCCCGGCGAATGCCCCGCCGATCAGCAGCGCGATGGCGGCGAGCGCGACGATACCGGCAGCGACGCGGGAGTCAGGACGGCGAGCCTGCATTTCGCGCTACCCAGCTTAACGATGGGTGCTGAGAGGAGGAACTTGGCTGAGGTCGTGTTCCCGCCCACCCCCCTCTGGCCTACCGGCCATCTCCCCCGCAAGGGGGGAGATCGGCAGCTTCGTTGCCCCGCTCATTCCTGCCGCAGTGGAGATTGGCGAAAGCGGCTGAGAGCTCAATCTCCCCCCTTGCGGGGGAGATGGCCGGTAGGCCAGAGGGGGGTGGGCGGGAACGAACACCATATGGAATCCTACTTGCTCATCGCCGCAAGCCACTCATCGACCCAAGCCTTACGATTTGCCGCGACCTCTTCCGGGCTGAACAGCAACGTCTTGGTCGGTTTGACAAGCTTGTCGAACGCCGGATTGAGCGGCTTGTCGGTCTTGCCGGCCGGGAACATCCAGTTGGTTTCGGGAATGAGATCCTGGAATTTCGGCCCGGTCATGAAGGCGATGAACTTTTCCGCCAGCGGGTTCTTCGCGCCCTTGGTGGTGATCCCAGCGACCTCGATCTGCAGATATTCGCCTTCCTCGAAGGACGCCGCCTGGTAGCGCGAGGTGTTTTCGGCAACCATGTGGTAGGCTGGCGAAGTGGTATAGGACAGCACCATCGGCGCCTCACCCTTGGTGAACAGGCCGTAGGCCTCGCTCCAGCCCGGCGTCACCGTCAGCACCTTTGCCTTGAGTTTGGCCCAGGCTTCCGGAGCCTTGTCGCCATAGACCGACTTGACCCACAACAGCAGGCCAAGGCCCGGCGTCGAGGTGCGCGGATCCTGGATGACGATCTTGTCGCCGGCATCGCCCTCGACCAATTCCCTGAGGCTCTTCGGCGGGCTCTTCAGTTTTTCGCTATCGTAGACGATAGCGAAATAGCCATAGTCGAACGGCACGAAGATATCGTCGCTCCAGCCACCCGGCACACTGACGTCCGTCACGGCGCCATGCGGCGAAAACAGGCCGGTTGCCTTGGCGTCCGCCGTCAAATTGGTATCGAGGCCAAGCACGATATCGGCCTTGGTCGCGGCCCCTTCCAGCTTCACACGGTTGAGCAGTGCCACGCCGTCGGCGACCGAGACGAATTCGACGACGCAGGTGCACTCGGCCTCGAAGGCCTTCTTCACCGCCGGTCCCGGACCCCAATCGGCGGTGAAGCTTTCATAGGTATAGACGGTCAGCTTATCCTGTGCCGATGCCTGCCCCGGTAGGGCAAGCGCGGATGCCGCAAGCAGGATAATCGAGGCAAGAGAGTGGAAAAAACTGCGCATCGGCGCCTCCTTCGTTCGCGTTGAAAGGAATTGAGGCGTCGGGCTGTCCGAAACGTCTAATCCCTCCGCCGGTACAAACCGGATCAGGTTCAGCGGGTTGGCAGTCTTGCCTCTCAGCCGGTCCGCGAAGATCGCGTCCGGCACCCCGTTAGAGCGTTTCGACACATAGGCCCGGCCGAAGTGCTGCGCAAGCGGAAGTTTGCCGGGCATCCAAAGCGCGGCGTCCTGTTTCATCTGCCGTTTCATCTTCCGTTTCCGGGGCAGGGCTGGTAAGGGCCACGAGATATGAGCACATTCACCATCCTGCTTGGCGGCGATCTCATCCGCACGCCGCTGCTCGACCGCCAGGTCGAAGGCTCCCGCGTCATCGCTGCCGATGCCGGTATCGGCCATGCCCTTATGCTGGGCCTGATGCCGGAACTCTGGGTCGGCGATTTCGATTCCGTGCCTGCCGATTTGCCGGAGGATCTGGCCGCTGTGCCACGGCAGGTGTTTCCCGCCGAAAAGGACAAGACCGACGGTGAACTCGCTATCGCCGCCGCGCTCGAACGCGGTGCGACCAGCCTTGTGCTCGCAGGCGCCTTCGGCGGCAAACGCACCGACCACATCTTCCTGCATTTGGCGCTCAGCGTCCGGCTGGCGGAAGGCGGAACGGAAGTGCTTTTGACCAGCGGCGCACAGGAAGGCATTCCTTTGCTGCCTGGAAAGACTGGCTTCGATTATGTCGACGGTACGCTGTTTTCGGTGCTCGGCTTTTCGGATCTCGCCGGCCTGACAGTCACCGGCGCCAAATGGCCGCTCGCCCATGTCGAGGTTGCCTTCGGCTCGTCGCTGACCATTTCCAACGAGGTCAAGGGCCGGCTGGAAATCGCGCTGGCCAGCGGCCGCGCGCTGCTGCTCGCGCATCCTTTTCCCCTACCTGAAAGCTGACATGGCGCCGCCGCTTCTCAATCTCGACGGGATAAAGCTGACCTTTGGCGGCGCGCCGCTGCTCGACGGTGCCGCCCTGACGGCGTCAGCTGGCGACAAGATCGCCCTGGTCGGGCGCAACGGCTCTGGCAAGTCGACGCTCCTCAAGATCGCTGCCGGGCTGATCGAACCGCAGGACGGCGAAGTCTTCCGCCAGCCTTCGGCGACGGTGCGCTATTTGCCGCAAATGCCCGACATGGACGGTTTTGCGACCGTTCGCGCCTATGTCGAGGCGGGGCTCGGGCCCGCCGATGATCCCTACCGCGCCACCTATCTGATAGAGCATCTCGGCCTGACCGGCGAGGAACGGCCGAACGACCTCTCCGGGGGCGAGGCGCGGCGCGCGGCACTCGCCCGCGTCATGGCGCCCGAGCCCGACATTCTTCTCCTCGATGAACCGACCAATCATCTTGACCTTTCGGTTATCGAATGGCTGGAGGAGGAGCTTGCCCGCACCTCCTCGGCCCTGGTCGTCATCTCGCATGACCGCCGTTTTCTCGAACGCGTGTCACGCGCCACAATTTGGCTCGACCGCGGCCAGACCCGCCGTCTCGATAAGGGCTTTGCCTATTTCGAGGAATGGCGCGACACGGTGTTGGAGGAGGAAGAGCGCGAGCAGCACAAGCTCGGCCGCCAGATCGTGCGCGAGGAGCACTGGCTGCGCTATGGCGTGACGGCAAGGCGCAAGCGCAACATGCGCCGGCTCGGTGAGTTGCAGACCATGCGCCAGCGCTTTCGCGGTCATCGTGGCGCCGAGGGTGCGGCGACGATGACAGCCAGCGACGCCGCCGAATCCGGCAAGCTGGTGATTGAAGCCAAGAACATCGAGAAGAGCTTTGGCGATCTGACCCTGGTCAAGGGATTCTCGACACGCATCCAGCGCGGCGATCGCGTCGGTCTGGTCGGGCCGAACGGCGCCGGCAAGACGACGCTATTGAAGATGCTGACCGGCGAATTGAAGCCGGACGCAGGCACGGTGCGGCTCGGCACCAACCTGGAGATCGCCACGCTCGACCAGAAGCGCGAGGCCGTCGATCCGCAGGAGACACTGGCGCAGTATCTCACCGACGGACGCGGCGAGAACCTTGTCATCAATGGCGAGCAGCGCCACGTCGTGTCCTACATGAAGGACTTCCTGTTCAAGCCGGAACAGGCGCGCACGCCGGTGCGCGAGCTTTCGGGCGGCGAGCGGGCACGGCTGATCCTCGCCCGCGTTTTGGCGCGGCCGGCAAACCTGCTTGTGCTCGACGAGCCGACCAACGATCTCGACATGGAGACGCTGGAGCTGCTGCAGGAACTGGTCGCCGGCTTTGCCGGCACGGTGATCCTGGTCAGCCACGATCGCGATTTCCTCGACCGCACGGTGACCAGCATCATCGCGCCGGATGGCGACGGCCGCTGGATCGAATATGCCGGCGGCTATTCCGATATGCTGGCGCAGCGCGGCGGCACCAGGCTGGACGACCGCAAGGCGCGGCCGAAGGCAGAGACCGGCGAGGCGACGGCGGCAAGCAGGAGCGAAGCGGCCGCTAGCAGGGGCCTGGCCAAGAAACTGTCGTTCAAGCAGAAATTCGCGCTGGAAACCTTACCCAAGAAGATCGAGGCGGTGTCGGCCTCGATCTCGCGGCTGGAGAACAACATCGCCGATCCGGCCTATTATGAGCGCGACCCGGCGTCGTTCCAGAAGACGATTGCCGCGCTCGACAAGGAGCGCGCCACGCTGGAAGCGCTCGAAGAGGAATGGCTGGAACTCGAGATGCTGCGCGAAGAGATGGAGGGGTGAGAGGTTGAATGCACGCTCATATGCGCCTACATTATGCGCATAAATGGGAGCGGCTCCATGCCTCGATCGAATCCAAAAACCCAAAGAAAGTCGGTTAATACATCGATCGACTCCGGATTGATCGAGGACGCCAAGGCGTTGGGCATCAATATATCCCGCGCTGCAGAAGAGGGTATCGCCAAGGCGATTTCGGCCGAAAAAACCCGGCGATGGCAGGAGGAAAACAAGGAAGCGATCGAGAGTTCCAATGACTATGTCAGGCGCAACGGCTTGCCTCTGGCCAAGCACCGGCTGTTTTGATGGCGCGTTATGATTTCTACCAGACTGCCGAAGGCGACGGTTATCTTCTCGATCTCCAGTCCGACCTTCTGGGACGGCTCGACACCAAGGTAGTCGTCCCGCTGATGCCAGCCAATAAGGCTCCAGTGCCGGGCCGCCGGCTAAATCCTATCTTCACCATCAACGGTAAGGACCATGTCATGGTCACTCAATTCATGTCAGCCTTGATGACATCTGAATTGCCCATTGCCGAAGGAAATCTTTCTCGCCATCACGACGACATCGTGAGCGCAATCGACATGTTGTTCCAAGGCTTCTGAGCCAAAGAGGGGTTGGGCTGGTGAGCCGGCCTCAACCCGCCGTCTTGGTTTGCCAGGCCTTCAGCGCCTCGTCGAACACCTTCTCGCCCGGAATGCCCTTTTCCATCGTGAGCAGCGCCCGCCGCCCGGTCTTGTAGACGACCGGCACGTCGATCCAGTCCTGGCCCCTGAGCAAGGTCAGATTGGCGTCTTCATCTGCCTTGGTATCGTTGAGCGCAACCAGGAAGAAACCGTCGGCGATCTTGGCCGGGATGCCGATCAGCGGGCTGCCGGCATCCTGCTCGGAGCCCTTCATGGCGACACGCAGGATGTTGTCGACGCCGCCGCCCTCGAAGCCGTCAGGCGTCAGGAAGATCATCTCGATGATATGGCTGGCCGGCAGTGTCTGGTCGGTGTTGCGACGGATCGTCATGCGCAACTGGATATCCTTGCCTGGAATGGTCGCCTCGGCGCGGATCGCCGGCTCGGGCGGCAGGTCGCCGCCGGGCGATTCCTGCACCAGTGACCAGACGATATTGCCGGGCTCGGCCGAGCCTTGAGCGGTGCTGGTGCGCTCCTCGTAGAAGATCGCTTTCTGGCCGACGGCCAGCGCGGCTTCCGGCGGAACTACCGTCGGTGCCGCTGCCGCCACGGGCGGTGTGGCGGCCGCTGCAGGCGCTGGCGGGACAGCTGCAGCATCGGCCGGCGCTGCCGCCCCGTTGGCGGGCGGCGTTGCGGGAGTTGGTGCAGCGGACCCGTCGACTGCTGGAGCATTGGCCGTGGCTTGCGCGTCTGCGGGCGCGGCCGGTGCCGGCGCGGCGGGTACCGGGCTGGTCGGCGTTTGTGCGGCCGACGGCGGCGTGGTCAGCGCGGCGACGGATTCGCCTTCGCCGATGCCCGCCTGCCCGGCCGCGGGGCCGGGATCGACCTGGTGGCCTTCGGGCGTCAGGCGCTGCGTGAACTTCGCGCCTTCGCCGGCCTCCGTCGGAGGCGCGGCGGCCGGGACGGCCGCATCGGCCACCGGCTTGGCCGGGGCTGGCTTTACCAGCGGTTCGGTGGCGACGGTTTTGGTCCCGTCGAGGCCGAGCATGCTGCCGAACGCATCCTTGTTCAGCCACATGCCGTAACCGCCACCGGCAATGACCAGCAAGGCGACGGCAGCGGCAATCACACCGCCATAGCTGCGCCTGCGCTCGGCAGGATGGAGCCGCTGGAACCTGTCCTCCGCGGGGTCGCCGTCGTTGGAAAAGTCATCGCCCCGAAAAACCCCGTCTTGGTCATCGGCTGTCGGAAGATCCATGTCGGACGGCGGCGGACCAGCGCGCTCCTGAGAAAGAGCGACGGGCTGCGGCTTTTGCCAGTTCGACGCCGGCTTGGCGGGCGTGGGCTGCCATGCCGGCCCAGTCTGTGCCGGCCCGGTCTTTGCCGGCTCGGTCTTGGCCGGCTCGGTTTTGGCCGGCTGGCGGACATGGCTGGGCTGGTTCTTGTTGCGGTCGATGGAGGAGAAGATGTCCTCCAGCTCCGCCAGCGGATCGGATGCCGGCGCCGGTTTGCCATACTCTCGCTCAATGCTTGCGATGGCATCTTCGAGTGCACGCTTCTGCCTGGCGACGTCCGACGGCGCAAGCGGTGGATCGCGTTCGGCAATCTTCTTTGCAATCGTCGAACGGGCCTTGTCGTAGACCCTGGCGCGCACCTCCGCCGACGGCTCGCCGAGATTGTCGAGCGTCTTTTTCAGAACAGAAACAAAATCTACCATGCTTCAGTCGACCTGCATTTTGTTTCTGGGCCGGCCCCCGCAAATCAGCCGCAATGCCCGGAAAGGCTGAGAAACTAGTCTTGAAACGGATCGGTCACAAGTATCGTGTCGTCCCGTTCAGGGCTGGTGGAAAGGAGTGCGACCGGCGCGCCGATCAGCTCTTCGATGTAGCGGACGTACTTCACCGCCTGGGCCGGCAGGTCGTTCCAGCTGCGCGCGCCGGCGGTGGTGCCTTTCCACCCCTCCAGCGTCTCGTAGACCGGTTCGACGCGCGCCTGCGCGCCCTGGCTGGCCGGCAGGTAATCGATCGCCTCGCCGTCGAGGCGGTAGCCGGTGCAGACCTTGATCTCGTCCAGCCCATCGAGCACATCGAGCTTGGTCAGCGCAATGCCCTTGATGCCGTTGACGGCGACAGCCTGGCGGACCAGCACGGCATCGAACCAGCCGCAGCGGCGCTTGCGGCCGGTGACGACGCCGAATTCATGGCCGCGCGTGCCCAGGAACTCGCCGATCTCGTTCTTCTGTTCGGTTGGAAACGGGCCTTCGCCAACGCGCGTCGTGTAGGCCTTGGTGATGCCGAGCACATAGCCGATGGCGCCCGGGCCGACGCCGGATCCAGCGGCGGCCTGGCCGGCAACCGTATTGGAGGAGGTAACGAACGGATAGGTGCCATGGTCGATGTCGAGCAGCGTGCCTTGCGCGCCTTCGAACAGGATGCGCTCGCCGGCGCGGCGCTTGTCATCGAGGATTTTCCAGACCCGGTCCATATAGGGCAGAATCTCGTCGGCGACCGAGATCAGCTCGCTCATGATCGCCTCATGCGTGACCTCGGCATGGCCGAGCCCACGGCGCAGCGCATTGTGGTGCGTCAGCAGCCTGTCGACCTTCAAGGGCAGCGTTTCCAAATCCGCCAAATCCATCACCCTGACCGCGCGTCGGCCCACCTTGTCTTCGTAGGCCGGACCGATGCCGCGACGGGTCGTGCCAATCTTCGTTCCGGAATTGGAAGCGGCGTCCTCGCGAAATCCGTCCAGCTCCCGGTGCAGCGACAGGATAAGCGCGGTGTTTTCGGCTATTTTCAGGCGGTCCGGCGTCACCTCGACGCCCTGCGCCTTCAATTTCGCCACCTCCGCGACGAAAGCGTGCGGATCGAAGACGACGCCATTGCCGATGATCGACAGCTTGCCTTGCCGCACCACGCCGGACGGCAGCAGCGACAGCTTGTAGACCTTGCCATCGACGACCAGCGTATGGCCGGCATTGTGGCCGCCCTGGAAGCGCACGACAACGTCGGCGCGCTCGGACAACCAGTCGACGATCTTGCCTTTGCCCTCATCGCCCCATTGCGAGCCGACGACCACCACATTGGCCATGCTTCTTTTCCCTTGAGATGCCGCGCCAGGCAGCTTGAAACGGTTCGAAACGACAGGCCTCTATAGCGTCAAGACCGGGCGAGCGCGACCATTCTTTGCCGCCCAAAACGCTCCGAGGCACAACAATTTTCGCCTTTGACATCATTTACTTGCGCGAGCTGCCGCAATAGGCCCGCATCGACCGCGCATTTCTCTCCGCCTGGCCGGGACTTCACGATGCATCGAGCCGCCTATCTGTTCCTGCTGTTCACCACCTTGCTGTGGGGCGGCAACTCCGTGGCGGGGAAGCTGGCGGTCGGTCATATCTCGCCGATGACACTTGTCTTCCTGCGTTGGCTGCTGGCGGTTCTGATCTTGCTGCCGATCGGCTGGGCAACGCTGCGCCAAGACTGGTCGGTGGTGCGCAGGCACTGGTTGCTGCTTGGCGGGCTCGGCGCTTGCGGCTTCGCCTTCTTCAACACGATCTTCTACACGGCGCTTAACTACACCACGGCAATCAACGTCTCGATCGAGCAGGCGGCGATCCCGATCGTCATCATCATCGCCAATTTCGTGTTCTTTCGCCTGCGCGTCAACGGCGTGCAGATCATCGGCGTCGTGCTGACCATCGCCGGCGTCGCGGTGACGGCGAGCCATGGCGATCCACGCCAGCTTCTCAGGCTGGATCTCAACTTCGGCGACGCCATCATGCTGGTCGCCGTGCTTTGCTACTCGTTCTATTCGGTGGGGTTGCGGCTGAAGCCAGTCATCCGCTGGCAGAGCCTGATGCTGGCGCTGTCGGTTGCCGCACTCATCACATCGCTGCCTTTCTTCCTGTGGGAGATTGCCGCCGGCAAGGTCATCGTCCCCGATGCACGCGGCTGGGCGGTCGCGTTCTATACCGCCATCGGTGCCTCGGTCATATCGCAGATCTTCTATATCAGGGGCAACGAGCTGATCGGCGCCAACCGGGCCGGCCTGTTCATCAACCTGGTGCCGATCTTCGGTACGCTGCTGTCGGTGCTGATCGTCGGCGAGACGTTCCAGCTCTATCAGGCGATGGCGCTCGCGCTGGTGCTCGGCGGCATCGGCCTCGCCGAATACAGCGGACGGAAGACGGCGATATCCGCCGCTGAATGAAGTCGCTTGCCGCGACGTTTCACTGCGGTCCATCAACGACCGTGGAAGCGCCCCGTGTGCTGCTGCACACGGGGCCACCGAATTTCAGGCCGCGCCGACGTCGAAGTGCAGCCGCTTGGCGGAGTCGATCGACTTGTGCGAGCGCACCTGCGCCAACACCTTTTCCGGGAACGGCGCATCGAGATAGAGCAATGCGATGGCATCGCCGCCCGGCCGGTTGCGGCCGAGCTGGAAATTGGCGATGTTGACGCCGTTCTCGCCGCAGACCGTGCCGAGCAGGCCGATGATCCCAGGCGCATCGGCATTCGTCGTGTAGAGCATGTGCTGGCCGACCTCGGCGTCGAGATTGATGCCCTTGATCTGGATGAAGCGCGGTTTGCCATCCGAGAAGCAGGTGCCGGCGATCGAGCGTGTCCTATGCTCGGTCTTGACCGTGAGCTTGATATAGCCGTCGAACACGCCGGATTTGTCGCGCTTGACCTCGGCGACGATGATGCCGCGCTCCTTCACCATGATCGGCGCCGACACCATGTTGACGTCGGAGACCTGCGGCCGGATCAGCCCGGCAAGGGTGGCGCTGATCAGCGCGCGCGTGTTCATCGTCGCGGTCGAGCCGTCGAACAGTATCTCGACCTCCTTGATTGGATCCTCGGTGACCTGGCCGACAAAGGCGCCGAGCACTTCGGCAAGCTTGACGAAAGGTTTCAGCCGCGGCGCCTCTTCGGCGGTGATCGACGGCATGTTGATGGCGTTGGAAACGGCGCCCTTGATCAGATAGTCGGACATCTGCTCGGCGACATGAAGGGCGACATTCTCCTGCGCTTCGGTGGTCGACGCGCCGAGATGCGGCGTCGCCACGACATTCTCCATGCCGAACAGTTCATTATACTCCGCCGGTTCGACCTCGAACACGTCGATGCCGGCGCCTGCCACCTTGCCGCTTTTCAGTGCCGCGATCAGGTCGGCCTCGACGACCAGCCCGCCACGCGCGCAATTGATGATGCGCACACCGGTCTTCATTTTGGCGATCGCCGCGGCATCGATGATGTTGCGCGTCTTGTCGGTGAGCGGTGTGTGCAGCGTGATGAAGTCGGCGCGGGCGAACAACTCGTCGAGTTCGACCTTTTCGACGCCGAGCTCCTCGGCGCGGCTGTCCGACAGGAACGGATCGAAGGCGATGACATGCATCTTCAGGCCGACGCCGCGCGTAGCGACGATCGAGCCAATATTGCCGCAGCCGATGATGCCCAGCGTCTTGCTGGTGATCTCGACACCCATGAAGCGGTTCTTTTCCCATTTGCCGGCATGGGTCGAGGCGTTGGCCTCCGGTATCTGGCGGGCCAGCGCGAAGACCATGGCGATCGCATGCTCGGCAGTGGTGATCGAATTGCCGAAGGGCGTGTTCATCACGATGATGCCCTTGCGGCTCGCCGCCGGGATGTCGACATTGTCGACGCCGATGCCGGCGCGGCCCACGACCTTCAGCCTGGTCGCGGCGTTGATCAGCTTCTCCGTGACCTTTGTCGCCGAGCGGATGGCCAGCCCATCATACTGGTCGATCACCTCGAGCAGTTTTTCCTTATCCTTGCCGAGATCCGGCAAATAGTCGACGTCGATGCCGCGATCCCTGAAGATCTGCACGGCGGTGGTGGAAAGTTTATCCGAGACGAGAACGCGAGGCATTGGCTTGGTCCTTTGCGATTGGCGTCCCTCCTTGAGGGGAGGGTCGGCGCGAAGCGCCGGGGTGGGGTCGGTGCGGCCGGATGCGGCCGAATCTTTCTGGATGGTGGATCGTTGAGCTCGTGCCGTTGAGCGGGTGGAGGCGACCCCACCCGGCCCTTCGGGCCACCCTCCCCTCGAGGGGGAGGGATCAGGCCGCCGCTTTGAGCGACGCCTTTTGCGCGGCAAAGGCCCAGTCCAGCCAAGGCAGCAGCGCCTCGAGGTCGGAGGCCTCGACCGTCGCGCCGCACCAGATGCGCAGGCCGGGCGGGGCGTCGCGATAGGCGCCGATGTCATAGGCGACGCCTTCCTTGTCGAGCACCGAGACAATTGCCTTGGCGAACGCGGCCTGTCCGTCGGCGTCGAGTGCCGCGACATCCGGATCGGTGAAGGAAAGGCATACCGATGTGTTCGAGCGCGTCGCCGGGTCGGCTGCAAGATGGCCGAGCCAGGAAGATTTCCTGACAAAGCCATCGAGCACGGCGGCATTGGCGTCGGCACGGGCGATCAGCGCATCGAGGCCGCCGATCGACTTCGCCCAATGCAGCGCATCGAGATAGTCCTCGACGCACAGCATCGACGGCGTGTTGATAGTCTCGCCCTTGAAGATGCCCTCGATCAGCTTACCGCCGGAAGTGAGGCGGAAGATCTTCGGCAGTGGCCAGGCCGGCTTGTAGCTTTCCAGGCGTTCGACGGCGCGCGGGCTGAGGATCAGCATGCCATGCGCGCCCTCACCGCCCAGCACCTTCTGCCAGGAGAAGGTGACGACGTCGAGTTTCTGAAAATCGAGCTTTTGCGCAAAGGCCGCCGAAGTGGCGTCGCAAATGGTCAGGCCCTTGCGGGTGGCCGGGATGAAATCGCCGTTCGGCACGCGCACGCCCGACGTCGTGCCGTTCCAGGTGAAGACCACGTCGCGGTCGAAGTCTATTTTGGTCAGGTCGGGCAGTGCCCCGTAGTCGGCCTCTAACCTGCGCACATCGGCAAGCCTCAGCTGCTTGACCACATCGGTGACCCAGCCGGAGCCGAAGCTCTCCCAGGCGACCATGTCGACGCCGCGTTCGCCGAGCAGCGACCACAGCGCCATTTCGACCGCGCCGGTGTCCGAGGCCGGCACGATGCCGATGCGATAGTCTGCCGGAACCTGGAGGATTTCCCGCGTCAGATCGATCGCTTGTTCGAGCTTGGTCTTGCCGATCTTGGCACGGTGCGAGCGCCCGAGCGCGGCATTTTTGAGCGCCTCGACCGACCAGCCGGGGCGTTTTGCACAGGGACCTGAGGAAAAATTGGGATTTGCCGGACGGAATCCGGGCTTCGTATGCGTCGTCATCGTGGTCTATCCTTCCAGATAGTGGCCCCTCGTTGGGGAGGGGTGGCCCACGAACGGCGATATGCGTTCAGGCTTTCGGCGTCAAGGGGAAAGTTTTTGTCGCTGTCAGGATATTGCCAGCGCCCGGGGCAAAAATGCGAACGGCGGGCCTACGACCCGCCATTGTTAACGCCTCGGCTTCGATCGAGCCTACCAGAGGTCGTAGCGTAGTCCGACTTTGACTTGATGATTGTTGATTCCTTTGCGGATCGGAAAAGAAGTCAGGCTCTCCGCAGTCACATATTCGGCGTCTGGCGCGGAAAAATACTGATAGCCCAGATCGACTGAGACGTTCTTGGACACTTGGTAGGCAAGGCCGGCATTCAGCGTGTAGGCGAAGGAGTATTGGGTCTTGTTGTCACGCAGGACGAAATCGTCGGCGGGGTTGGCGTTGTCCGTGAAGTAGCTCGCCGAGAGGCGACGCTTGCTCTGGACGACACCGATACCAGCGCCGAGATAAGGTGTGATTCCGACATAGGTGCCAAGGTCGACATAGCCATTGAGTATGCCTGAGAAGGCATAGTTCTTCAGGGTCGCCGATGCCACGGTCGATCCGTCGTTATAGCCGACGTCGATCTTGTTGCCGGGAAGATAGCCGACGTTGAGATCGGCGCGCAGGTAGTCGTTGAAATGGTAGCCGAAGCCGATGCTGGCGAAGATGGGATCTTCCTTTTCGTCGAAGCTCGCGGGCGTGAAGGCGAAATCCTCATCCTTGAAGCTCTTCTGCACCAGATAGGAGACATCGCCGCGCAGATACCATCCCGAGCCAACCTCGACCGGCACATAATCCGGCGCCTGGTCGACATAGACCGGCGGATCGTAATCGGCGCCAAGCGCCGGCGTCAGCGGCATCAGGACGACTGCTGCAAGCGCCAGTGCTACAGGCGATTTGAATGTCATTGTCCTCGGCTCCCGAACTTGGCGCATTCGCGATCGCGCGCGCCGTTTCAGGGAGCATTGTTAACCATAGTGGTTAAGTGCGGGTTAAGGATAATAAGGCGTTAGCAATTGATTTAATCCGTTTGCACCCCTCGAGCTGGACGGTGTCACAGAGCGTCGCAGCATCTTCAGGTAGCCAAACGAAACCGCCCGGCATCAGCCGGGCGGTCGAAAAATTCCTCGATTTCGAAGTGACTACTTGGTGTAGACGGGCTCGGGTTCCGGAACATAAGGTTCCGGTTCAACGCAGTCCGATCTGCCGAACTGATAGCGCAGGCCGCCGCGCACCTCATGAACATTGATGCCGTCGTCATAGCCGGGGCCGACGCCGCTGCCGAAGTCGAACATCTTCCCACCGTTTATATGGCTGTAGCGGTAGCCGACGTCGAGCTTGACGCGATCGGTCAAACAGTAGGATGCGCCAACCATGGCAGCATAGGCAAAACGCCAGCCCTTGCCGCCGCGGTGGAAGAATTCACCGTCTTCATCGCTGTTGTGGAGTGTATCCCACTTAACCCAGGCACCGCCGATGCCGGCACCGACATAGGGCGTGATACCGTGCCATGTGCCGATATCGACATAGGCGTTGGCGAGCAGCAGCAGCGCCGTATAGGACGAGGTATCGACGGAAGTACAGGGATCTCCATCGAGGCAGATGCCGCTGGTCGAGCCGCGGAAGGTGGATTTGCTCATCCAGTCCGCGGTCAAGTCGGTGCGGAAGTGCCGGTCGATTTGATAGCCGACGCCGGCACCGGCCGAGAAGGCACTCTTCAGCTTGCCGCTGTCAAAAGTGCCGGTTCCGGGAGGCGGTCCATAGGTGATATAGTCGCCACCGCGAAACTTCGACCAGTGATAGTCGATATCGCCGCGGATATACCAGCCGCCATACTCGGCCGGCGGCTCGTAGGCGATCGGTGGCGGCGCCTCCTCGACCACCGGCGGCTCGACGAAATCGACGGCGAATGCCGGCCCGACGCCGGCAAACAGCGCGGCCAGGAGAGCCATTCTTGCTGTGTTGAACATGCTTATCACCCCTGAGAACCCTCGAACGGCGAACGCGCCCGAAATATGATTGACCTCAGTTGTGGATAATGAATCGGAAAGGTTAAAAGGCGTTTAACCGTATCGATTAACCACGAATCTCTAAAATCCGAGGATTCTGGCGGCCGTTGCTGTTGCAGGACTGACAGGCGATCCAACAAAAAGCCCGCCGGCAAGGCGGGCTTTTTGAACTGATATTGGAGGGAGATCAGGCGGCGCTGCGCGTTTCCGAAATGACCTCGACGATGTCGTTGACCACGGACTCGACAAGCTGCGGGTCGTCGCCCTCCGCCATGACACGGATGAGCGGCTCCGTGCCGGATGGCCGGATGACCAAGCGCCCGGCCTTGCCGAGGCGATGGCGCGCATCTTCGATCGCTGCCTTGACCGGCGCCTCCTCCAGCGGCTTGCCGCCGGAAATATGCACGTTCTTCAACAGCTGCGGCACCGGCTCGAACTTCTTCGACAATTCGCTGACCGGCCGGTTCTGCCGCTTGATGCAGGCGAGCACCTGGAGCGCCGAGACGAGGCCGTCGCCGGTGGTCGAGAAATCGGACAGCACGATGTGGCCCGACTGTTCGCCGCCGACATTGAGCCCATGGGCACGCATGTGCTCGACGACATAGCGGTCGCCGACCTTGGTGCGATGCAACTGCAGGTTCATGTCGCCGAGGAAGCGTTCGAGGCCGAGATTGGACATCACCGTCGAGACGACCCCGCCGCCGGCCAGCCGCCCGCTCTGGTGCCAGGATTCGGCGATCAGCGCCATGATCTGGTCGCCATCGACGATCGCGCCGTTCTCGTCGACAATGACGACGCGGTCGGCATCGCCGTCGAGCGCTATGCCGATATCGGCGCGCACCTCGTGCACCTTCTTTTGCAGGCCGGCCGGATGGGTCGAGCCGCATTCCTTGTTGATGTTGAAGCCGTTGGGCTCGACATTGATGGCAACGACCTCGGCGCCGAGTTCCCATAGCGCGTCGGGCGCCACCTTATAGGCGGCGCCATTGGCGCAATCGACCACGATGCGCAGGCCCGACAGCGACATCGAGCGCGGCAGCGTGCGCTTGGCGAATTCAATATAGCGGTCATGCACGCCGTCGACGCGTTTGGCGCGGCCGAGCCCATCAGAATCGGCAAGCGCCAGTTCGATATCCTTGTCGAGCATCCCCTCGATACGCTCCTCGATCTCATCGGACAGCTTGTAGCCATCGGGGCCGAACAGCTTGATGCCATTGTCGTAATAGGGGTTGTGCGAGGCAGAGATCATCACCCCTATATCAGCGCGCAGCGAGCGCACCAGCATTGCAACCGCTGGCGTCGGGATCGGGCCGAGCAGGAAGACATCCATGCCGGCGGCGCACAGGCCCGACACCATCGCGTTCTCGATCATGTAGCCGGAAAGCCTGGTATCCTTGCCGAGCACGACGCGGTGGCGGTGGCTGCCGCGCTGGAACGAGAGGCCGGCGGCCATGCCGACCCTCATGGCGACCTCCGCCGTCATTGGAAACTTGTTGGCGCGCCCACGAATACCGTCCGTACCGAAATAATGTCCTGCCATGCTAGCCAGCTTCCCGATGGTTCTTTCCGAGCATCTCATGCCATAAAATCGGCCGAGCTCTGTCATCACATTGTATGATTATGGACGACCAATCCTTAGAAAATTGTTGTCTTGTGTGTTTTGCGTCACGCTAATGTGTTGATTTTCAAGTTTCGAGCCCTTGTTGCGGCAGCAGCATCAGAAACGTCAACCTCAAACCTCATCTGGATCCTTTGGTTTGTGACAGTGTGGCCTTGAACCCGAATCCGCATCGCGCTGCTTCAGACAGAGATAGGCTCAGGTCCGTCGCACCCGCCGATTTGACTGGCTGTCATGCGACGCAGTGTACTCGCTGGGAACGAGCCATATGCGCGCTCTCCGTGCAATGCACCCGGACGAACTTGGCTGGGAAACAGTCCCGGCAACGAATTCATCACCTTAAAGAAAAGAATGCACTTCTAAATTGTCTCTACGCTACTTAGCATCTGGCGCAACCAGCCGTTGAGCGCTATTGCTGCACTGGGACATATCATGAACCGCCATAGGGAGAAAACGCATGCTCATCCATCGACTTGCCACTTTGACGGGCCTTGCCGTCGCGACCTTATTCCTGGCGGCGCCTGCCAATGCGCTGACCATGGCCGAGTGCAGCACCAAGTATAACGCGGCCAAGGATGCGGGAACGCTTGGCGGGCAGAACTGGAACCAGTTCCGCAAGGCCCAATGCGGCACCGATGCCACCGCCGCTACGACCGATCCCGCCCCAGCCAAAGCCACGGCCAAGGCCGCCGACACCACCAAGGCAGCCGCCGGCGACGATGCGGCGCCTGGGCTGACGGCGAAGGAGTGCAGCACCAAGTACCAGGCGGCAAAAGCCGCCGGCACGCTGAACGGCATGAAGTGGAACGATTTCCGCAAGACCCAGTGCGCCGCCGACGCGACGGCAGCCGCACAACCCGCCGCCACGACCAAGGCTGCGGCAGCCACCGCCGACGACGCTGCGCCGGGCCTGACGGCCAAGGAATGCAGCACCAAATACCAGGCCGCCAAGGCTGCCGGCACGCTCAACGGCATGAAATGGAACGATTTCCGCAAGAGTGAATGCGCCGCCGGCGCAACTGCAGCGGCACAACCTGCCGCGGCACCTGCCAAGGCGACGACAGCTGCCGCGACCGATACCGGCAAAGGCCTCAGCATGGCTGATTGCAGCGCCAAATATCAGGCCGCCAAGTCCGGCAATACTTTGAACGGCATGAAGTGGAACGACTTCCGCAAGAGCCAATGCGGCGCCGGCGCAGCCGACGACGACGACACCCTGCCGGCTCCCGATGCGAAGTACACCGGCGATCCGCAAGCGCCGACCATCACCGCCCCCCAGGGCGTGAAATTCCCGACGGCGATCTCCAAGAAATACGCTACCGAGACCCCGGCCAAGGGCCGCATGCACACCTGCCTCGACCTGTATTACGCCAACAAGGACGCCAACACGCTGGGCGGCCTCAGGTGGATCCAGAAGGGCGGCGGCTTCTACAGCCTCTGCAACGCCAAGCTGAAGAGCTGACCAGCGCCATCATCCGACGACATGAGCCCGCGAGCCGCAAGGTTCGCGGGCTTTTTTGTTGCTGCATGCTGCCGCGCGTTCCGAAGAGGCGGCATCCGCGCGCAGTCGGCCGCCGCTCTAGCGATCTCCCCCCTCGTGGGGGAGATGTCCGGCAGGACCCGGCAGGACAGAGAGGGGCGCTGTCCCGCCGACATCGATGGTCGGCAGCACGCGCCACGTTTGGTCGAAGGAGCCTGAAACAAAAAACCCGCCTCGGCGGGCGGGTCGTTGGAGCCAATTGGCACCATACGCAAATTAGTAGCATAGCTGCCGGCACAAAGCAAGAACAAAATGTGGCGCCGTCGGCAAAAAACTGCGAATTTCCTTCACCGGCGCGCCTTGTCGATCTTCCCGAAGTCGTCAACGAGGACGATAGAAGGCCGCGTTCCTTCGCGCCCCTCTCTGTCCTGCCGGACATCTCCCCCGCGAGGGGGGAGATTGGCCGTCATCGTCACTTTCGCCAATTTCCAGCGATGCAGGAAGGGTCGCATTCCCCAAAGAAAAACGCCGCGGTCAGAGCCGCGGCGTTTCGAAGTCGATCTCTCCTGGGCCGGAGCCTAGCTTGACGGCTGGGGTTCCATACCGCCTTCGGGCTCGGGGCCCTTCTTGCGGCGGCCGGACTTCGGCACGGCCGAGCCGCGGCTCGGCGGTGTGTCGTCGCCGAGGTCGCGTGCGGGCTTATTGCCGGCGATCAGCTGCTTGATCTCCTCGCCGGACAGCGTCTCGTATTCGAGCAGGCCTTGCGCCAGCGCGATCCATTCCTTCTTCTTCTTGGTCAGGATGGACCTTGCCGTCGAATAGGCCTCGTCGATCAGCCGGCGCACTTCGGCGTCGATGATCTGCGCCGTCTCTTCCGAGATATTCTGCGTGCGCGCCACCGAATGGCCGAGGAACACCTCCTCCTGGTTGTCGCCATAGGCGACATGGCCGAGCTTGTCGGAGAAGCCCCAGCGCGTCACCATGGCGCGCGCCAGCTTGGTCGCCTGCTCGATATCGGAAGAGGCGCCTGAGGTGATGTTCTCCTTGCCGAACTTGAACTCCTCGGCGACACGGCCGCCCATCATGATGGCGAGGCGCGAGATCATGTATTTGTAGCTCATCGAATAGCGGTCGCCTTCCGGCAGCTGCATGACCATGCCGAGTGCCCGGCCGCGCGGGATGATGGTCGCCTTGTGCAGCGGATCGGCCGACGGCACATTGAGCGCCAGGATGGCGTGGCCGGCCTCGTGATAGGCTGTCAGCTCCTTCTCAGCCTGCGTCATCGCCGACGAGCGGCGCTCGGCGCCCATCATGATCTTGTCCTTGGCGTCCTCGAATTCGGCCATGGTGACGAGGCGTTTGTTGCGCCGCGCCGCCATCAGGGCGGACTCGTTGACCAGGTTCATCAGGTCGGCGCCGGAAAAGCCCGGCGTGCCGCGTGCGATCACCTTGAGGTCGACATTGGGCGCCAGCGGCACGTTGCGCACATGCACCTTCAGGATCTTCTCGCGGCCGACGATGTCGGGATTCGGCACCACCACCTGGCGATCGAAGCGGCCCGGCCTGAGCAGCGCCGGATCGAGCACGTCGGGCCGGTTGGTGGCGGCGATCAGGATGATGCTTTCGTTGGATTCGAAGCCATCCATCTCGACCAGCAGCTGGTTCAGCGTCTGCTCGCGCTCGTCATTGCCGCCGCCGAGGCCGGCACCGCGATGGCGGCCGACGGCGTCGATTTCGTCGATGAAGATGATGCAAGGGGCGTTCTTCTTGGCCTGGTCGAACATGTCGCGGACGCGGCTTGCGCCGACGCCGACGAACATCTCGACGAAGTCCGAGCCGGAAATGGTGAAGAACGGCACGTTGGCTTCACCGGCGACCGAGCGGGCGAGCAGCGTCTTGCCGGTTCCGGGAGGACCGACGAGCAGCACGCCGCGCGGGATCTTGCCGCCGAGCCGCTGGAATTTCTGCGGGTCGCGCAGGAACTCGACGATCTCTTCCAGATCTTCCTTGGCTTCGTCGACGCCGGCGACGTCCTGGAAGGTGACGCGGCCATGCGCTTCGGTCAACAGCTTCGCCTTCGACTTGCCGAAGCCCATGGCGCGGCCGGAACCGGACTGCATCTGGCGCATGAAGAATATCCAGACGCCGAGGATGAGGATCATCGGCAGCCAGGAGATCAGGGTGCCGAACAGCGAATTGGAGCCGTCGGATTCAGGACGCGCATTAATGGTGACGTTCTTGTCCTGCAACCGCGAAACCAGCGACGGGTCCCCAGGCGAATAGGTCTGGAAGCCGTTGGAGCTGTCCGTGTAGTTGCCGGAGATACGGGCGCCGGCGATGGTCACCGACTTGATCCGTCCCGCCGCGACCTCCTGTAGGAACTGCGAATAGGGGACATCGCTCGAGGCTCCACGCGTCTGCGGCGTCTGGAAAAGATTGAAGAGAGCGATGAGCAGGACCGCTATGATCGCCCAGAGCGCGAGGTTGCGATAATTTGGATTCATCAATTGTCCCGTTGGCGCCCGCTGGGCGGACGCACGTCGTGAGAGGAAACTTGGCCCTAACATAGGGAGAGCGTCTCCCCTTGCCAAGCATAACAGCAGGTCTCGGTTAAGCTTTCGCCCGTGGTAGGCCGGCACTGTGGCCGCCGAATGGCGCGGCTGGAACCGGCGCCGCGCCAAGCAACGCGGCGACGGCATCGGCCGGCGCCAGATCGAAGGACGGCAGGAAACGGGCGAAGGGCGCGACTGCCGGATATGCGGCGACCGCCGCCGGCATCGGGCTTTCCTCAGGCAAACCCGGGCCTTGCCCAGGCAGACCAAGGCATTCGCCATCCCGCCATAGCGCTGGTTCGGCGGCCAAGGCGGCACGCACAAGGCTTGCCGGCGTGCCATGCCCGGCAATTGCCCGCTTTGCGGCAAGAGCCACCCCGAGCGGGGCAACCAACAGCGGCGCGATCAACAATGCACCTGAACTGTCGCTCAATGTGATCCGTCTGCGGCCGTCCCAAAGGGCATTGTCGGAAACCGCAACAGCGGGCGGCAGATCGCGCAACTCACGATGCAGAAAGATGCCGGTACGCCGGGCATCGACCACGCTCCGCGACAATGTGGCACAAAGCGGCCCGGCCCGGAGCCGGCCGAAAAGGGCTTCGCCGCGGGCCTGGTCGGGAAGGAAGGCGGTACCGCCGGTCGCCGCCAGCAGGATGCGCAGCGCATAAATAGCCGCCCGGCGGTCGGCGACCGTCGCAAAATCCTGATCGAGGCGGACGAGGCCGGCGGCCGGCCTGGAGGCCAAGCCGCGGATCAGCATGGCCGCGCGCTGTCCTAACTGCTCACGCTCGACCGCCGCCTTTCTGGCCAGCTCCATCGTTTCAGCCATGCGAAGCGCATCGTCGCCTTCAACAAGTGCTGCGCGGACGCGCGGGCGCTCGAAAGCAGTGTCGGCATTGGTCGGGTCCTCGACCCAAGCGACCTGTTCGCGCCGGAGGAATTCGCGCAGCGCCGCACGCCGCACGCCGAGCAGCGGCCGCACGATCCAGTACCGCCAGTCGTAGAGGGTTGCCGGCGCCATGCCGGCAAGGCCCCGCGGCCTCTCCTCACTTGGCACCTCGTCACGCGCTTGCCGCATCAGCACGGTCTCGGCCTGGTCGTCGGCGGTGTGGCCGGTCAGGATCAGCCCGACGCCTGCCGCTTCGGCGGCCTCGGCGAGCAGCCGGTATCGGGCTTCGCGCGCGGCGGCGGGCAGGCCGGTCGCTGGTTTGTGCCCCGACCAGACGACGATGCGATGGGCAATGCCGCGCGCCGCGCACAGCCTGGCCACGGCTTGCGCTTCCGCTGCCGCTTGCGGCCGCAATTGGTGATCGATCGTCACCGCCAGCAATTTCGTTGCCGGTGCGGTACGGTCGAGATGGGCTTTGAGGAGGAGGAGAAGGGCGGTCGAGTCGCTGCCGCCGGACACGGCCACAACAGCGCCGTTGGAAAAGTCGATCCGCGAAAAATCCGAAAGATCAGGCTCGGTGTCGAGCGTCATGCATGTCGCCCAAAAGTGGGCCCGGTTTTGGGGCAACGACGTGCAACAGAAAAACTAGCACGCCGCGAGTGCCCTTTCCTGCTTGACCCGCTCCTTGAGCGCGCCGGAAATATCGGGGTAGCGCTTGCCGATCTCGCTGAAGGTGGCACAGGCCACGTCGCGCTGCTTCAGCCCGACCAGTGAGACGCCGAGCTTCAGCAGCATGTCTGGCGCTTTCTTGGCCTTGGGATAGTCCTTGCTGGCTGCGAGGAAAGTCTCGGCCGCATCGCGGTATTTCTGCTGGCCGAGCAGCGATTCACCGAGCCAGTAATGCGCGTCCGCCGCTTTGGCGTCCCGGGGAAACCGAGCGATATGGTCGCGGAAGCCCTGTTCGGCGGTGCTGTAGTCGCCCGACAGGATGAACTGGTAAGAGTTGCGGTAAAGCTCCTCCGGGTCGTTGGTCGAGGGGAGTGCCGCGACCACCGTATCGTCGGATTTGCCGGCCTTGTTGCCGGCTGCGTTGGCGCCGTTGGCTGGGGCCGTATTCTGCTCCGGCGCGTTCGCCTGCGCATTGCCATCGGCTTCGACGACATTGCCGTTTTTGTCGACGGTGATGGTGCCGAACGTCTTGGGCGGCGCGCCGGGGATCAGCTTGCCGGGATCGCCGTTGGGCGATTCGACGATGACGTCCTCGACGCTCTTGTCGCCGGCTGGCGGCGTGTCGGCAGCGGCCGGAGCCTGCGTTGCAGGCGCCTCCGCCACGTTACTGTCGCCGTTGGGGTTGTCGCTGTTGGGCGCCGCCTCGGACTTCTTCTGCTCGGCCGGCTGCTGCGCGCCTTGCGGACCGCCTTCCAACTGCTGGAAGCGGAATTCGTTGTCTTCCTGCTGCTTGCGGATCTGCTCCTGCATCTGCAGGACCTGGAAGTTGAGTTCCTCGATCTTGCCGTTCATCTGCCGGAGCTGTTCCTCCAGCGCCGGAGTGCCGGTGCCATCCTGTTGCGCGAGTTGAACCTGATCCGGCTTTTTCTTTTCACCGAAAATGCCGGGCAGTTTGATCGTCGGCAGATGGAAGGAAAAGCCGCTTTCCGATGACTGCTCGGTGCCGCTTGCCCCGTCAGCAAGTGCCGCGATACTTGATACGAGCAGCAGCGCAAGCGTGCCGCTCAAGACCGATCTGAAATGCATGTGCCTCTCGCCGTGAAACCGTTGTTGCGCGCCTCTCACTCGAAGTAGACCAGCCAACTGGGACTAGCCAGACGCTCTCGGCTCTTAACAGGACGTGAGACTTCGGCCAAATTTTGTTTGGAGCGGGCAGATATGAAAAAGGCGGCCCTTTGGCCGCCTTTCGCACCAAGTGTTGCATTTATGCCGATCAGGAGCCGGCGCCGCCCAGGGTGGTTACGGCGCGGCGGTTCTGCGACCAGCAGGAGATGTCGTCGCAAACCGCGACCGGACGCTCCTTGCCATAGGAAATGGTCTTCAGGCGCTGCGCCGAAACGCCCTTGGCGACCAGGAAGTCGCGGGTGGCGGCAGCACGGCGGGCGCCGAGCGCCAGATTGTATTCGCGCGTGCCGCGCTCGTCGGCATGGCCTTCGATGACGATGGCATACTGCTTGTACTGGTTCAGCCACTGTGCCTGGCGCGCCAGCGTCGTCTGCGCATCGGCGCGGATCGACGACGAATCGGTGTCGAAGAAGATGCGGTCGCCGATGTTGACGGTAAAGTCCTGGGCTGACCCGGGCGTTGCCGCACCAGCGCCGTTGAGGCCGAGATCGGCGGCGCTGTTTGGCGTCTTCTTCGAGGCGCAACCGGTGATCGCGAGCATCGCGACCAGCGCGATCATGACCGGGTTTGTGGTAAGTGCT
The DNA here is from genome assembly GCF_040319995.1 of Mesorhizobium sp. M0815. Classification (NCBI taxonomy): domain Bacteria; kingdom Pseudomonadati; phylum Pseudomonadota; class Alphaproteobacteria; order Hyphomicrobiales; family Phyllobacteriaceae; genus Mesorhizobium; species Mesorhizobium sp. M0815. The sequence goes on from NZ_JAMYOU010000002.1 coordinate 100,252, forward strand.
GCGATACGGCCCATGCCGCCTCTCCTTCGCAATTCGAGTGATTTCATTGATCGTCCAGTAACCACGTTTGGGTTAACCGGCGCTCAAGAAACACGGTTAAAATTTGGTTTCGGCTGCCGTCCACAACCGTTCTGCCGAGGGCTACTCAAGGGCGACAATGAGCGCGGACCGTAGGCGGAAATGCGGCCAAAACATGAAAAAGAGGGAATTGAAGAATTGAAGAGTTGAGGAATTGAGGAAAGAGATCACCTCAGCTTCTCTCTGAGATTGACCAGCATTCCGTAGATGCGGGCATAGGATTGCAACCAGTCGTCGCGTTGCACCTGTGTGATATACTCGAGGTCGAACGCATACGAAATCCACGTCTCCACTTCACTGCATGACCCTATGGCCATCGAAATGAAGCGTGCGAATTCGGGCTTGGAGCGGGTCTGTTTGGCAAAACCCTCAGCCAAATTGGCGCAGATCGCCTTGCTGGAACGACGTAGTTGATCGGCGAGCGCGTATTGCTCCATTTTCGGAAAAGCAAGCGTGGCTCTGTGTACCCCAAGGGAAACCGCATAGGCGCGCTTATAGACTTCCAAATCCCTCGCGTGCTCGATGTAGGCCCCTGGCTTCTCCATTCTTCAGTTCTTCAACTCGTCAGTTCGTCAATTCCTCAGTTCCTCTATTCGAGCAGCGGCGACCAGGCCGGATCCGAGGCGAAGTTCGCTGTCGGGATCGACTGTTCGTTGCGGCCGGTGAGGTCGACCGACACAAGTTTTGGTCCGCCATTGGAATCGCGGAAGAACATCAGCACCCGGCCGTTGGGTGCCCAGGTCGGCCCTTCCTGCTGAAAGCCGGTGGACAGGATGCGCTCACCCGAACCGTCGGTGCGCATGACGCCGATCTGGAATTCGCCGCCGGTCTGCTTGGTGAAGGCGATGAGATCGCCGCGCGGCGACCACACCGGCGTCGAATAGACGCCGTCGCCGAACGAGATGCGGGTCTGGCCCGAGCCGTCGGCGCCCATCACATAGATCTGCGCCCGGCCGCCGCGGTCCGAGGTGAACACCACCTTGCTGCCGTCGGGCGAGTAGGACGGTGAGGTATCGATGGCGGTCGAATTGGTAAGCCTGGTCGTCGAGCGGCTTCTCAGGTCCATGGCGAAGATGTTGGAATTTCCGTCGTCGCGCAGAAGGCTCATGATTACTTTCTGGCCGTCCGGCGAAAAGCGCGGCGCAAACGTCATGCCGGGGAAATTGCCGACCAGCTCGCGCTGCCCCGTCTCGATCTGCAGCAGGTACACCCGCGGCTGACCGCTCTCGTAGGACATATAGGTGATTTCCTGCCGGTTGGGCGAGAAGCGCGGCGTCAGCACAATCGACTTGCCGTTCGAGAGATAGCGGACGTTGGCGCCGTCCTGGTCCATGATGGCAAGCCGCTTCTTGCGCGCATTCTTGGCACCGGACTCGTCGATGAAGACGACGCGCGTGTCGAAATAGCCCTTCTCGCCGGTCAGCCGCTCATAGATGGCGTCGGCGATGATGTGGGCGACGCGCCTTGTATTGGCGTCGTTGGCGAAGAACTGTTCGCCCGACATCTGCTGCCCGGCGAAGGTGTCCCACAGCCGGTACTGGGCGCGGACACGGCCGTCAGCCTCCTTGCCGACACTGCCGGTAACCAGCGCCTGCGCATTGATCACCTTCCAGTCTTCGAAGCGCGGCGTCGCATCAGGGTTCGAGATCTTTTCGATGAAGGCGCTTTTGTCGATCGGCGCGAACAGGCCGGAGCGTTTCAGGTCGGCACTTACTATGTCGGAAATCTCGGCGCCGAGCGCATCGCCGCCCTGGAAATCGGTGATGGCGATCGGCAACGGCTCGACATTGCCCTTGTTGACGTTGAGCTCAACGAGCGCCCGCGCCGGCAGGGTGGCAGCAACGGTCATGCCCAGCGCCATCGCTGCGATCGCCAGGAGCGGCTTGAGAATGGATTTCATGTCTTCTCGCTTCTCTTCAAGGATTCTATGGGGGCGCCGGCCTAGAGGCCCAGCATCTCCCTCGGATCGAAAGTGACCTGGATGTCGGACCAGATGTCCTGCTTGCCTGCGGGAACCTGCAAGCCAGCCATGTCGCATTTCTGAACCGCGCGAACGGCACTTTCGTCAAACGGGCGGTTTCCGCTCGACTTTTCGACAGTAGGCCGGCCATCCAGCTTGCCCGACGCGTCAAGATTGAAGCGGACCACGGCGACGAGATCCTCCGCGCCTTCCACTCCGACTGGCAGGGTCCAGCATCCTTGAAGCTGATTTTCCAGGGTTCCCATCTCCGATTTGGAGAGCTTCTGGCCCTGATCCTTGTCGCCGCCGAGCGAAGACTGTTGGGTCGAGCGCTTGGCGCCGCCACCGGCCGGCTTCCGCTTGTCGAGCAGAGCCGAAATCTCGTCGGCGTTGAATTGCTTGTCGTCCGATTTCGGCTTGGATGAGGCTTCCTTGACCGGCTTGTCGGCATCCTTGCGCTCCGGCGCCTTGGCGCTTTCGGCCTGGACCGGCTGCGGCTTCGGCCGAGCCTCAGGCGCGGGGGCCGAGTCGGGAAGCTGCGCCTCCTCGGTTGGCGGTTCCTTGGCAATCGCCTCGGCGACGGCGTCCGGCTTGACCTCGGGCTGTGGATCGATCGCGGCGGTCTTGTCCTGCGGCGGCGTGGGCGTCGGCTCCTTGGCCGGCGTCGGCTTGGGCTCGGTCTGCTTGACCGGTTCTGGCTTGACCTCTTCCTTCGGCTGCGGCACCGGCGCTACCTCCGTAGCGGGAATTGGCTTCGGCTCTTCCTTCGGCTTCGGCACGTCCTCGGGCTTGGGCTTTTCGACCGGCGTCGGCGCGGGTGGCGGGGCCGCCGTCATGTCGACTGGCTGGGGCTTGGGCTCAGGTGTCGGCGGCTTGTCGGTGTCGACGCTGTTATCGCCGACTTTCTGGGAGTCGGGAACGATGTCGGGACGCTGCGTCGGCACCGGCGCCGGCTTGTCGTGCATCACAGCCTTCTTGTCGCCTTGCAGGATCTGTGCCGTCGCTTCCATCGGCACGATCTCGACCGACACCGATTCCGCATCAGACGCGGGCATCGCGGGCGGCGAGGACAACGTGAACAGGCCGAAGGCCAGCGCCACCGTATGCAAGATCACCGATGTGGTGAGGCCGGTCCGCATGTTCTTGTCTACTGATCCTGTTCCTGCAGTGACAGGAGACTCATGTTCTTGTAGCCAGCGGCTTGGACATAGCCCATGACCTTCAGAGCCGCTCCATAATTGGTTGCCTTGTCGGCGCGAACGAAAATGCGCTCGTCATAGCCGGTCTTCGAAATCGCCTGCAGCTTTGCCACCAGTTCCTCGATCGGGATCTCGGTTTCCTGAATGAAAATCTGGCCGGCGGCATTGATTGATAGGGTAATCGGTTGCGTGTCGGCCGCAATCGGCTTGGCCTGAGTTTCCGGCAGATCGACCGGAACGCCGACCGTCAGCAGCGGCGCCGCGACCATGAAGATGATCAGCAGCACCAGCATCACGTCGACCATCGGCGTGACGTTGATCTCCGATATCAAGGCGTGATGGCGGCCGCGCCGCCTGTGGCCGCGCCCGCCGCGTCCTCCGCCACCTGCGCTTACGGACATTCCCATGATCGTTCCTCAGGCCTTCTGCGCGACTTTTTCATCGATTTGGCGCGAGAGTATGGCGGAGAACTCATCCGCGAACCCCTCCATGCGCACCGCGATCTTGCTCGCGTCGGACGACAGCTTGTTGTAAGCGATGACGGCAGGGATGGCGGCGAGCAGGCCGATGGCCGTCGCCAGCAGCGCCTCGGCGATGCCGGGCGCGACCACCGACAGGCTGGTGTTCTTCGAGGCGGCGATCGCCTGGAACGAGGTCATGATGCCGATAACCGTGCCGAACAGGCCGATGAAGGGCGCCGCCGAGCCGGTGGTGGCGAGAAAGCCGAGCCGCCCTTCGAGCTTTTCCATCTCGCGGGTCAGCGCCAGATCCATGGCCTTGTCGATGCGGGTCTGCAGGCCGAGCGGCGATTTCGCGCCCTTCTCGAAGCTCTTCTTCCATTCGCGCATGGCGGCGACGAAGATCGCGCTCATGCCGGTCGTCTTGCGGTCGGCGAGCGTGCGGTAAAGTTCTTCCAGCGACTGTCCCGACCAGAACACCTGTTCGAAGCGGTTGAGCGCCAGCCGCATGCGGGCATAGGCGACGAGCTTGTCGACGATGATCGCCCAGGTCCAGATCGAGGCGCAGAGCAAGCCGATCATGACCAGCTTGACCACCCAACCGGCCTGCATGAACAAGGCCCAAATCGATAAATGCGCGCCCGGTTCGGCGAGAGCGATGTTTTCCATGTTACGTCCTTAAAGATTTTCCGGGCGTGGCTGGCGGCTGGCCCATGGGCATCCCTTGTGGTCCGTTCGCGTTAGGCTGGCGGAATAACCCCAAATGCACCGTTGGCGGCCTTTTCGGGGCAAATATTGGTGAAAGGAAGGCGCTTGGATTCTTCCAATCTTAACCAATCCCTTCATGGACCGTTATGGTTAAGGATGGGTTAGGACGTACAGCGCGGCGCATTGCCGCGCCCTGATAGGTCGCCCGGCGATTCTGGCGTGGACCGGAAGTTCCGGGATCGTCCGCCTCTGAATCTTTATTTGCGCGTTCTTGGCATGAAAGCTGCGATCCAGTCCTTGGGAAAGCGCCGCGGCCGTCCGTTGTCGCCGACGATCGCCGCTTCGACCCGCGCCTCGACCAGCACTTCGCTGCCGCGCTTCAATTGCTGCGCCATGACGATCCGCGCACCGGAAATCTCGTCGGTGCGCGTATCGATGGTCAGGATGTCGTCCATGCGGGCCGAACCGCGGAAATCGATTTCCATGCGCCGCACCACCCAGACTATTTTCTCGCCATGTTTGCCCTCGGCAAGCTCGGTGTGGTGGACGCCGGCCAAGCGCAGATAATCGGAACGGCCGCGCTCGAAGAACTCGAGATAGCGCGCGTGGTAGACGACGCCGGAAAAATCGGTGTCTGCATAATAGACCCGCGCCATCAATCGATGGCCGAATTCCGTCAGCGCGCCGGAAAGCCCGGCGGACAATGCCGATTCACGGTGATCGTCCATTGCTGTCCTTTTGGCCCGACGGGCCCTGTTTTAAGCAACACCTGTTTTGCGCATAGACCGGCGATGATCAAGACCTGGAGGGCGGGGCCGGGAACTGCCAGCACCGAAGCCATAAGCAGCGGAACTTACGGCTCTTCCTGGAATAGGCTGATCTGCTGCTGCGCCAGGTCCTTCGGCGCGTCGAGGCCGAGATGCCGCCAGGCATTGGCCGCCAGCACGCGGCCGCGCGGAGTGCGCATGATAAAGCCTTGCTGGATCAGAAAGGGTTCGATGATGTCCTCGATGGCATCGCGCGGCTCGGAAAGCCCAGCGGCGATGGTTTCGATGCCGACCGGCCCGCCGCCGAAATTCCGGGCGATCATCGACAAATAGCGGCGGTCGAGCGCGTCGAGGCCGAGCCCGTCGACCTCCAGCCGCGTCAGCGCCTCGTCGGCGATCTTGCGGTCGACATGGCCGTCGCCCGCAACGCTGGCGAAGTCGCGCACCCGGCGCAACAGCCGGCCCGCGATGCGCGGCGTGCCGCGCGCCCGCCGGGCGATCTCCAAAGCACCGTCGTCGCCGAGCGGCATGGCAAGGATGCGGGCGCCGCGCCGCACGATCTGCTCGAGTTCCTCGACGGAATAGAAATTGAGCCGCACCGGAATGCCGAAGCGGTCGCGCAGCGGGTTGGTCAACAGGCCGAGCCGGGTGGTGGCGGCGACTAGCGTGAAGCGGGCCAGGTCGATCTTGACCGAGCGCGCCGCAGGCCCCTCGCCGATGATCAGGTCGAGCTGGAAATCCTCCATCGCCGGATAGAGGATTTCCTCTACCGCCGGGTTGAGCCGGTGGATCTCGTCGATGAACAGCACGTCACGGTCTTCGAGGTTGGTCAGCAGCGCCGCGAGATCGCCGGCCTTGGCGATGACCGGACCCGAGGTCGAGCGGAAATTGACGCCGAGCTCGCGCGCCATGATCTGCGCCAGCGTCGTCTTGCCGAGGCCGGGCGGCCCGACGAACAGCACATGGTCGAGCGCTTCGCTGCGGCCCTTGGCGGCTTCGATGAACACTTTGAGATTGGCCCGCACCGCAGCCTGGCCGACGAAGTCGCCGAGCGTCTGCGGCCGCAAGGTCTGCTCGGCGTCCTCGCCGCGTCTGTCGGGAGCAATGAGGCGTGGCGAAAGGCTCATGCGAGCAGTTCCATACCGGGAATGGCCTTGGCAGCGCGCTGATCGAAGGTGACCGTGTGCGTGCAACCTAATTTTCGATTGTGCTCCGCAATCAACGCGTCGGCAAAGTCGACCTGCACTGAATTCGATCGTTCGAGCGCGATGACGATGGCATCGAAGTCTTCGAACTCCAGCGTCTTGATCTTGAGCAGCCTCTGGATCGCGGCCAGCACCTGTTCCTTGGGCTGCCTGTAGCGCGAAGCCAACGACCAGCTGAATTCGACCAGCACGATCAAGCTCACGAAGCCGGGCATTTCCAGACTGAGGCCGCGGCCGAACGCAAGCGCCTTCGCCCGCTGCTCCGGATCATCGTTGAGCACCATGCGAAGCAGAAGGTTGGTATCGATGCCGATCGACGTCAAGCGGCACCCTCTTGTCCGTCATTTGGTCTATCCCCGACAACATGCCGGCCGACCGCATCCCGCATAGCGGCGTCGATTTCCTCCAGCGTAGCGGGACCGCCAGGCGGATCTCCCAAGAACCCGGCGAGGTCGGCAAATCCGAGGTTGCGCGGCGTTCCGATCAGGTAACCATCCATGACTGTCCAGGCGATCGTGTCGCCTGTCTTGAGCGACAAGGCGTCGCGGACGTCCTTTGGGATCGTGAGCTGTCCCTTGGAGGTCAGACTGGCATATGCGCCCATATTCTTACTCCTGGAGAAAATTCTTACCGATCACATAGTAGTCGGAATTTCACTTTCCAGCAACGTCTCACCGTGCCAGCTCCTTCAGCCCGAAGCGGATCAGCTTCGATGCGTCCGCTTCCTCGCCTGCCGTCTTCAGCGCCGCCGCCACCGCATTGGCGGCGGTGTCGCGCGAATAGCCGAGATTGACCAGCGCCGAGACGGCGTCTGTAATCGGCGCCGAAGCAACGCCCTCGCCGAGCTCCTGCCTCAGGCCGATGGTGCCGGAGGCAGTGCCCGCATAGGCCGGCGCCTTGTTCTTCAACTCGGTGACGATGCGCTCCGCCACCTTCTTGCCGACACCCGGCGCGCGGCTGACCATGGCGATATCGCGCAACGCAATCGCATTGGCGAGGTCGGCCGGCGCCAGCGTCGACAGGATTGCCAGCGCCACCTTGGCGCCGACGCCCTGCACATTGTTCATCAACAACCGGAACCATTCGCGCTCCAGCACCGACTGGAACCCATAGAGCCGCAGCATATCCTCGCGCACATAGGTCTCGATGAACAATATCACCGCCTCGCCGGGCGGCGGCAATGCGGCAAGCGTGCGCGCCGAGCAATAGGCGACATAGCCGACGCCATGCACGTCGACGATGCAGAAATCCTCGTCGATCTCGTCCAACGTGCCTTTTAGCTTGCCGATCATTTGAGCGTGCCGATCATGCGGGGTGGGTTTCCGGAGAGATGATATCGAGGTCCGGGAAATAGCTGCGATAGCGCGCGGCATCGCGCGTCAGCAGGCGATGCCCAGCGACAACCGCATGGGCTCCAATAAAGAAATCCGGCAGCGCTCGTTCGCGGAGGCCGCCGGCGCGGCGATAGCGGGAGTGCGTGACACCAGCGAGGAAGGCCGCTTCCCACGGCAGGAGTTCACGCTCGATCTTGAGCATGTCGGCTGCTTGGCGAAGGGCCTGCTCCGTTGCAATCAGCGGCGCGAGTTCGGACCAGACGATTGTGTTGATGACAAGCGCGCCGTCGCGCCGGCATGCGGTGATCGCCGACGCCGACCATTTCCTCTCCTGTCCGGCAGGACCCCAAACGTCGATCAGGACATTTGTGTCAATCAATGTCGAGGTCTTCACGCGGGCCCCTCAGCCATTCCACATATTCGTCCGCCGTCATGCCCCCCAGATCCAGCGTACCAGCCATACGGCCGAGCATCTGGCTGAATCTGCGCGAGGCTTCCTCCTTCGACATGTTTTCGTCGACCGCAATGACACGAGCACCGTCCTCGGTGGGGACGAACTCCACCTCCGAGCCCGGGCCGATACCCAGATGATCCCGTATTTCCTTCGGGATGGTCACTTGGCCCTTGGTGGTAACGCGCATGGTAATACCTCGTTGGTATTACTTATTGTTCACTGGAGAACAAGTCAAGAACAAACTTATTCGGCCAGCATCGCCATCCTGTAGGCGATGCTCTGCCTGTGATGCGCGTGACAGATGGCGATGGCCAGCGCATCGGCGGCGTCGTCGGTGTCGAAAGTCGCCTTCGGCATCAGCACCTTGACCATCATATGGATCTGCTTCTTGTCGCCATGGCCGACGCCGATCACCGCCTTCTTGACGGCGTTGGGCGCATATTCGGCAACGGCAAGGCCGGCGCGCGCCGGCACCAGCATGGCGATGCCGCGTGCCTGGCCGAGTTTCAGCGTCGCCGCGGCATCCTTGTTGACGAAGGTCTGCTCGACCGCCGCCTCGTGCGGCATCGTGGCATGCAGGATCTCGGCAAGCCCGTCATGCAATTGGCAAAGACGCACCGCCAGCGCCGCCTTGTCGTCGGACCGTACTGTGCCGGAAGCGACGAAGCGCAGCGAATTGCCAAGGCTTTCGACGATGCCCCAGCCGGTGCGCCTAAGCCCCGGATCGATGCCGATGATGCGAATCGCTTCCCCCATCCGCCAAGTCTACCTTCGGCGGGCAGCGATGCCAGCGAAATGTGAACAAACCAGAAACGGGGCTCGTGATGTCCACAAAGCCTCTGAGACCGTTTCGAAAGTCGCTCCGGCGAGTCATATGGTGGTGGTTTCGAGAACCGGAGCGCAGCGGACATTTGGTCCGTGAGCCCACGCGTGATCCCGAGGGGATCATGCGCAATCAAAGTGCTGCAGTGTCCTTTGCGTGTCCAAAAGGACGCGGCGCTGCAGGTAAGCGGAGAAAACGCCGCCAGATGGCCGCTGGAGTAGAGTTTCCAAACGGTCTCTCAGCCGCGGGCGAAAGCCGTGTTGAGCAACGTGATCTGGTCGGAGACCGGATTGAGGCGACGGCTCGACTGAGGCACCTCGGCGAGGCCGCCATAGATCTCCTCGTCCATGCGGCGCACCAGCGCCTGCAGGCGCAGCGAGCGGTTGACGAGGTCGACGAAATCCGTCGGCAGCTCGGCCCAGCCGGGCGCCTCGTCATGCGCGGAGGCGGTGTCGAGACGCACCTTGGATTTTTCGGAAGCCACCTGATCGCGGGTCATCTCGCCGGAATTCGCCGCCCGCTGCAAAAGCAGCCACGAGGCGACCTGCATCAGCCTGGTGGTCAGCCGCATCGACTCGGCCGCATAAAGCGTCGCCGCCAGCCTCGACAGCTTCTTGGCCTCGGCGCGGCCCTTGCCGTCGAGATATTCGGCCGCCTGCTCGACCAAGCCCATGCCTTCCTGATAGAGCGGCTTGAAGGATTGGGAGAAAACCCGGCGCTCCGCCAGCTTGATGGTGTTCGCGCTCGCCTTCGAAGGCTCGTTCATCGCTGCGCCCCTGCACTTGCCTGACAGCCGGCCGATTCGGCTCTTGGCCGCCATGTCCGGCAGCCTAAACGACTGAAGCTTGAAAATGCGCTTCGCTGCCGGCGAAGGCAAGCACATGTTTAACAAACGGTTAACGGCCGCATTTGGCCCAAGGGGCTCCATGCTGGCGAACAAAAAAAGAGCCGCGGATAAGGCGGCTCTCAGGAGTTTAACAGGGAGGCGTCAAACAAAGTGGCTCCAACCACTCGGTAAGAATCCAGATCACTGGATGGACATAGTAAACGCCTGTAAAGCTTAACAAAGCCTTAACGCAGGGCATATTTTTCGATCAAGCGCCCAGCATCTGTGCCGTAACAGCACAGATGGCCGGCTAAGCCGCCGCTCTCACCACCGGCTGGAAAGTGGGGGCGACGCGCTTGCGCCACGGTTCCTCCAGATCGTGACCGACATACCGAAACAGATCCGCTCGCCGCGCGACATCGTTCCGAAACAGGCGCCGCGCTAAACGCCCGCTCCTCGCAACGAGGCGGAGCAAAATTGCGCTCCGGCAATCATGAAAATTTCTCAAGGAGCGAACAATGGACTGGTACTCGGCCGTTAAATTTCTGCACATCGTCTCGGCGATCCTCTGGGTCGGCGGCGGCTTCACCCTGATGCTGCTTGCGGTACGCGCCGACCGCGCTGGAAACGTCGAAGGCATGTTGCAGGCGATGCGCGCCACTGGCGAGCTCGGTAACCGGTTCTTCGCGCCGATGTCGATGCTGACATTGCTCTTCGGCCTCATCATGTGCGGCTTCTGGGTCGGCTTTTCCGATTTGTGGGTGCTGATCGGCCTTGCCGGTTATGCGACGACCTTCTGCATCGGCATGTTCGTCTTCAAGCCGACTGCCGACCGCATGGCAGGCATGATCGCCAAGGATGGCGTGACGCCGGCGGTGCTTGCCCAGGGCCAGCGCGTCCTCAATGCCGCGCGCTTCGACTATTCGGTGATGCTGATGATCATCGCGGACATGGTGCTGAAGCCGACACTGCACGACATCACCATTCTTGGCTGCATGGCGTTCGTGCTGGCAACCGGCGCTGCTCTCGCGCTTGGCAGGACGCGGCCGCTGCTGCCGAGTGCCGCCTGAGGTTTAAGGAATCCGGCGGCGGCCGCCTGGGGCCGCCGTCTTACAGAAGGCCGGCGATGCCGTCCCACAGAAGCTTGACCGCGACGACCGCCACGGTCGCATAGGTGAAGGGATAGAACAGCTCCGGCCGCATCCGCCGCACCAGCCAGGCGCCGGCGATTGTCGACAGCGGCGCCAGCGGCATCAGCACCGCCGACGCGGTCAAATTGGTGGTGTCGAACTGGCCGAGCGCGAAATAGGGGATGAGCTTCAGTGCATTGGTGACGGCGAAGAAGATCGCCGCGGTGCCGGACAGCACCTTCGGATCCAGCCTGATCGGCAACGCATAGACCTGAAAAGGCGGGCCGCCGACATGGGCGACGAAGCTGGTGAACCCGGCAACGGTACCCCAGAAGCCGGCGGCAACGCGGTTGGGCTCCGCCGCGTGGCCGGCACCGTGGCGGAGTTGCAAATAGAGCCAGCGCAGCACGAAGATCAGGGCGACCGCGCCGACGATCAGCCGGACCATCTCTTCGGTTACAAGTGCCGCCGTCAGCCAGCCAAGGGCAATGCCGATCACGGCACCCGGCATCATGTCGGCCAGCATCTTGCGGTCGAAGATACCCCACCATGTCCACACCGAGACAATGTCCATCAGGCACAGAATTGGCAGAAGAATTGCGGCAGCCTGAACCGGCGGCATGGTCAGCGCCATCAATGGCACGCCGACAAAGCCGACGGCGCCGCCGAAGCCGCCTTTCGACAGGCCGACGAGGATGACGGCCGGCATGGCCGCGGCATAGAACCAGGGATCGATGAGCAGGCCTGACATGGGGAAAGGAGGCTGGAGGGAAAGTTGAACTCTGGAATAGACCAGAAATGGCCAGACCGCGACCGCAAATACGTGGGCCACGCCACCGGAGCCCGTCACATATTTGGCATGTCGAGCGGCGGCGGGCGTCTCCGGATCGGCTGCGCCTTGATGATGGCGGTGCTGGTTTCGGCCTTGTCGGCGATGCGGTCGAGAATCCCGTCGAGCTCGCCGATCGAGCGGACGAACAGCCGGGCGACGAAGCAGTCATCGCCCGTCACCTTGTCGCATTCGCCGAATTCCGGGATTTCCTCGATCAGCTTCTGGACGATGTGCAGCTTACCGGGCAACGGCCGGATGCGAACGATCGCCTGCAAGGCGTAGCCGAGCGCCTGCGGATCGATGTCGATGGTGAATGCGCGAATGACGCCGCGATCCTCAAGCCGCCGAAGCCGCTCCGAAACGCTTGGCGACGACAACCCGACCTGCAGCGCCAGTTCCTTCAGCGAGGTCCGTGAATCCCTGACCAGGATATCGAGGAGCTTTCTATCGAGCTCGTCCAGCATTTTACAATTCCAAGAAAAAGCCGATGTTTACCTAATTAAATTAGGTTCGTTCTGCATATCACCAGCTACAAGTCATGGAAAGGCCCATATCTGCCGTGGGATTATAGAATCTCAACGGGTTTCGGGAGCATCCATGGACAACACGGTACGCGGCACGATCGAAATGACTGCGGCGATGGCGATCCTCGGCACGATCGGCTGGTTCGTCGTCCTGTCCGACCAACCCATCATGGACGTGGTGTTCTGGCGCTGCGCCTTCGGTGCGGTAACGCTGCTGGTTATCTGCACGGCGCTGGGACTGCTGCGCGGCAGGCTGTCGCTTCGCATTGTCGCGATCGCGGCTCTCGGCGGTGCTGCCATCGTTATCAACTGGCTGCTGCTGTTCAGCGCGTTTTCCCGCGCGTCGATCTCGATCGCCACGGCTGTCTACAATACGCAACCCTTCATGCTGGTCGGTTTTGGCGCGCTCTTCTTCTCCGAACGGCTGACGGTGACCAAGCTGACCTGGCTCGGCATCGCCTTCGCCGGCATGCTGCTGATCGTGCAGGCCGCGCCCGATGCAGGCGATCATGGTACGGATTACTTTACCGGCATTGCGATGGCGCTGGCCGCGGCTTTCTTCTGGGCCGTTGCGGCTATCGTCACCAAGAAGCTCAAAGGCACGCCGCCGCACCTGATCGCCCTGATCCAGGTCTGCGTCGGCGTTCTCATGCTGGCACCTTTCGCCAATCTCACCCACCTTCCCGCCGATGCGCGGAGCTGGGTCATGCTGGCGACGCTCGGCATCGTCCATACCGGCCTGATGTACATCCTCATGTACGGCGCCATCCAGAAACTGCCGACGCATCTGCAGGGGTCGCTGTCCTTCATCTATCCAGTCGTCGCCATCCTCGTCGACGTCGTCGCCTTCGGCCACCGGCTGCATCCGGCGCAGATCGCCGGCGCCGCCGCCATCCTGGTCGCCGCCGCCGGCATGAACCTCGGCTGGTCGCTTTGGAAATCGAAAGTGCCTGCGTAGAGCCCGCAAGCGACCAGGCGAGGAGAATTTCGGCCAACGGTAGTCATGCGCCGAGCCCCGATAGATCTAGCCGGCAATCGTGATCCCCCTGCCGCCTGTTCAATCCCCGCACTTTGCTCTATGCCGCAATGCTACCATCTTCGCCCGGCATAGGCGATAACCGGGACCGAACACCAATGAATGACGCAACGCCCCCCAACCGCTGCCGTATCGTGTTGATCGCGCCGCCGAACGTGCCGGCCGAGCGCATCGCCGCAGCCTTCGACGGCGGTGACGTCGCCTCGCTGATCCTGCCGGAAAACGGCATGGACGAGGCCGCCTTCCAGGCCTTTGCCGAGCAGATCGTGCCGGTGGCGCAAGCGGCCGGCATTGCCGTCATCATTGCTGGCGACACCCGCATCGCCGGCCGCGTCCAGGCCGACGGCATCCATGTCGAGGTCGGCAAGGACGAGCTCGCCGAAACGATCGAACACTTCCAGGCCAGGATGATGGTCGGCACCGGCGGCGCCAAGACCCGCGACGACGCGCTGGAACTTGGCGAGGTCAGGCCCGATTATATTTTCTTCGGTCGCTTCGGCTACGACAACAAGCCGGAGCCGCATCCCCGCAACCTGTCGCTCGGGCAATGGTGGGCGGACGTGATCCAGATCCCTTGCATCGTCATGGCCGGATCCGATCTTGCCTCGGTGGAAGCTGTCGCCGCCACCGGTGCCGAATTCGTGGCGCTTTCCAGCGCGGTTTTCGCCGGCGACGTCGATCCGAAGACGGCGGTTGCCACCGCCAACGCGCTGCTCGACGAAACCGCACCGCGCTTCGAGGACTGACGTGCTCTCTCGGACGATCCTTTTCAGCGCTTTTCTCGCAACGGCCGTAACCCAGGCGATAGCGGCGGAACCCGTTCCGCTGCCGCAGCCGAGGCCGGATTCCAGCGAGCCTGCCGACAAGCCGTTTCTCCCACCATTGCCGCAGCCCGCCACCACGGCCCCTTTGCCGTCGGCCGATACCATCAACCCCGACCGCTTCGGCGCAAAACCGTCCGACGCCGCCTACGGCGCCTTTCAGCGCGGCCTCTACAAGACGGCCTACAACCTTGCGATTTCCCGTGCTCAAAACGGCGATCCGGCGGCACAGACGCTGGTGGCCGAGATATTGTCGCGCGGCCTCGGCGTGCCGGTCGACGCGGCAGGGGCGGCGAAGTGGTATGCGCTTGCCGCCGAGCAGGGCATCCCGGAATCGCAATTCCAGTATGCGCTGATGCTGCTCGATGGCCGCTACGTCAAAAAGGACGAGAAGGAGGCCTATGCGCTGATGCAGGCCGCCGCCGAAGCCGGCAACCGCCTGGCGCAGTTTAATTTTGCCCAGCTGATGGTCGAACAGGAGCCCGGCGATGCCGGTATTGCCAAAGCCGTATCCTATTACGAGCGCGCCGCCGCGACCGGGCTTGCCGACGCACAATATGCGATGGCACAGGTCTACGCCAATGGCGCCGGCGGCAAGCCGCGCGACGATGTCCGCGCCCGCGGCCTGCTGGCACAGGCTGCGCGGCAGAACTACGACACGGCGCAGATCGATCTCGCCACCTGGATGATCGAGGGGCGCGGCGGCGCCCGCGACCTGAAATCGGGCTTTAACTGGATGAAGCAGGCCGCAGAAGGCGGCAACGTCGCCGCCCAGAACCGTCTCGCCAAGCTCTACATGAACGGCATCGGCACCGATCCGGATCTGATCCTCGCCGGCGCCTGGTATGTTGTCGCCCGCCGCGCTGGGCTCATCGACCAAGAGATGGATGATTTCCTGCAGGGCCTGACCGACGAGCAGACGCAGCAGGCGCTGCAACGGGCCAATCGCCTGCCCTGACTGTGATCTCGCGACTCATTGCACCCGGACTCGCAAGCGCGAGGCTCATTGCGTATGATCGAGCACGACCTTGCCGAAGGGCGAGCCGTGTTCAAGGTACCGAAAGGCTTCGGCGGCCTGGGTCCACGGTACGACCCGGTCGATCACCGGTCTCAATCGGTTGACGACAATGGCGCGGTTCATCGCCTCGAAGGATTCGCGTGAGCCCACCGGTATGCCTCGCGCCCTGACCTGCCGGCGGAAGATGTCGAGCGGGTTGATGGCGCCGTCACTGCCGCCGAGATAGCCGATGACGTTGATCTGGGCGCCGCGCGCCGCTGCCCTCAGCGATTGTGTAAAACTCTGCGGTCCGCCAACCTCGATGATATGGTCGGCGCCGCGCCCATCCGTCAATCCCAACACGGCCGATGCCCAGTCGGGGACGCTGCGATAGTTCACGCCATCATGCGCGCCCAGTTGCTTTGCCCGTGCAAGTTTCTCGTCGCTGCTCGACGTCACGATGACGCGCGCCCCGGCAGCGGCGGCGAATTGCATCGCAAACAAGGAAACGCCGCCGGTGCCGAGACAAAGTACGGTGTCGCCGGGCTCGACGCTGCCCTCTGTAAACAGCGCGTGCCATGCCGTCACGCCGGCGCAGGGCAGCGTCGCCGCCTCGAAGTCGCTCAGATTGGCCGGCGCCAGCACCGCCGCCTGTTCATCGAGCCGAGCAAATTCGCTGAGCAGCCCGTCGATCGGGCCGCCACGTTGATAGGAGGGCTCGGCCATCGCGAAACTGCCGCCGACCCAGCGCTGCCAGAACGTGCCGCAGACCCGGTCGCCGATCTGGAACCTGCTGACCTCGGCGCCGACGGCTACGACTTCGCCGACGCCGTCCGACAGCGGCACCAGCGGCAATGCAAACTTCGTGTGATAGCTGCCGCGGACGATCTCGGCATCGCGGTAGTTCAGCGCCGTCGCCTTCACCTTCACAATCATCTCTTGGCGCCCTGGTTCAGGCATCGGCCGCTCGACCATTCTGAGATTCTCGAGGCCGCCCGGGCTCTGCAATTCGATCGCTTTCATCGTGTTCCTTCTCTGCTGGTGCTGCCGGAGGAAAATCGCTTGCCATCCATCGGATTTCAAATTCATAATGTTCAGCATAATTATGCCTCTCTGACATGTTCAGGTGTCTCGTGCTCGAAGAACTGAAAACACTGGCCCTCTTTGCCGAGGAGGGTTCGATTCAGAAGGTGGCTCGACGCCTGCCGTTGACGCAGCCGGCCGTCACCCGCCAGATCCAGCGGCTGGAGGAGATGCTCGGCACGGAATTGCTCGACCGCCGGCTAAAGCCGTCGCGACTGACCCCGGCCGGCGTAGAGGTGCTGGCACGCGGCAAGGACATTCTCGCCGCCGTCGACGCGCTGCGATCATTCGCCAGGGGCAACGAGCCGGAGGGTCTGCTGCGGCTCGGCCTCGCCCATGGACTTTGCGACAAAGCCGTGGCCGCCGCCATTGCTGATGCCGTGGCGCGGTTTCCGAAGGTTTCGCTGCGTCTGAAGAGCGGTTGGAGCCTTGAGCTGGCCGACCAGCACAAGCGCGGACAGCTCGACCTCGCCTTCATCCTGGACGGCGGCAATTCCAAAACTGGCGACGGCGTTGTCGGAACCGAGCCCCTCGCCATCATCGCCGCCGAAAACACCGGCCGGCAAGCCGACGTCAAGACCATGCCCTGGGTTCTCAGTCCTGAACCTTGCGACGCGCGCCGGCGGCTGGCGGCTGCCCTTGCCGAGGGCGGCCACAGGTTGATGGTCGGCGCCGAGATTCAGGACAGCGCGCTCCAGATCGACTGGGTTCGTCGAGGCCAAGGCCTTGGCCTGCTGCCCAAGCGGCTGCTGCAGGAAAAGCTGCCGGAGGGCATTGCCCTGGTCGACGCTCCCGGCCTCGAGCTGTCGCTGCGAATTGTCGTCTTGCGTTCGCCGCACCTGCATCTTTTAACAGAGGTAGCCGACGCCATGAGCGCGGCCGTAACCGCCATCGTCAGGACGGACTGAGGCTGCCGCGCCGCGCTGCCGGGCGAGCTTCGTTCCCGCTTCATCGGAAGGCGCTCCTTGCCTCTGCTAGCGATTTGTGGTCTTGGAGGCGCCAAATTGCCCTTTGCGGCGATCATCTCATTTCCGGATCACCTCACCATGGCCAAGATCAATGGCAACGAAATCCGTCCCGGCAACGTCATCGAGCATGATGGCGGCCTTTGGGTGGCGGTCAGGACCAACACCGTCAAGCCCGGCAAGGGCGGCGCCTACAACCAGGTCGAACTCAAGAACCTGATCAACGGCACCAAGCTCAACGAGCGCTTCCGTTCGGCCGAGACGGTCGAGCAGATCCGGCTCGATCTGAAGGATTTTTCCTTCCTCTACGAGCAGGGCGACGCGCTGGTGTTCATGGACACCGAAAGCTACGAGCAGCTCGAATTGCAAAAGGAGTTCGTCGGCGATCGCGCCGCCTTCCTGCAGGACGGCATGATGGTGACGGTCCAGCTCTATGACGAAAGGCCGATCGGCATTTCGCTGCCCGACCAGGTGACGCTGACCATCACCGAGGCCGACCCGGTGGTGAGGGGCCAGACGGCAGCCTCGTCCTACAAGCCGGCGATACTCGAAAACGGCATCCGTGTGCTGGTGCCGCCGTTCATCGGCTCGGGCGAGCGTATCATCGTCGATACCAACGAAATCACTTACGTACGCCGCGCCGACTAAGGCGTGATCCCGAAAAGTGGCAGACTTTTTGGATAGGATCACGCGTCAAAGCAGATAGGCGCAGCGACAGGAAGAAGAGCAATGGCGCGTTCCGCGATCCTCAATGTCATGGTCCAGGCCGCAATGAAGGCCGGCCGCTCGCTGTCGCGCGACTTCGGCGAAGTGCAGAACCTGCAGGTCTCGATGAAGGGGCCGGGCGACTATGTCAGCCAGGCCGACCGCAAGGCCGAAGACATCGTCTTTGCCGAACTGTCCAAGGCGCGGCCCGGCTACGCCTTCCTGATGGAGGAACGCGGCGTGATCGAGGGCGACGACGGCCAGCACCGCTGGATCGTCGATCCGCTCGACGGCACCACCAATTTCCTGCACGGCATCCCGCTGTTCGCGATCTCGATCGCGCTGGAGCGCCAAGGCCAGATCGTCGCCGGCGTCATCTACAATCCGGCGATGGACGAGCTCTACACCGCCGAGCGTGGCGGCGGCGCCTTCATGAACGATCGACGGTTGCGCGTCGCCGGCCGCACCAAGCTGGTCGATGCGGTGATCGGCTGCGGCGTGCCGCATCTCGGGCGTGGCCAGCACGGCAATTTCCTTGTCGAGTTGCGCAATGTCATGGCCGAGGTCTCGGGCGTGCGCAGCCTCGGCTCCGCCTCGCTCGATCTCGCCTACGTCGCCGCCGGCCGCATGGACGGTTTTTGGGAAATCGGCCTGTCGGCCTGGGATATTGCCGCCGGCATGTTGCTGATCCGCGAGGCGGGCGGCTTCGTCTCCGATTTTGCCGGCGGCCAGGACATGCTGACCGCCGGTTCGGTCGTTGCCGGCAACGAACTCATGCAACGCGCGCTGTTGAAGACGGTGAAGAAGCCGCTCCCAGCGCGCTGATGTAGTCGCGCCGCGCTGAAGCGCCGCAGTCGCAAAACCGCAACCAAAGCTTGAAATACTGTCCCGCGGCCGCCCAGATAAGGCGACGCAGGATCATCGATGACGAACAGCCGGCCCACATCCCAGAGCGAATTATCCCAGCTCGACATCCCCTTCATGGGGCGCTGGCATTACTCGCGCGCCGAGATCATCGCCGACGGTATCGTCCACGCCGTGGGCATCGTGCTGGCGATCGCTGCCGGCTCGACGTTGCTGGCACTGGCCGCCTATCGAACCGGCCCCGGCGAATATGTCGCCGCCGCCTTCTATGTGGTCTCGCTGCTCACCGTGCTGTCGGTTTCGCTGGCCTATAATCTGTGGCCGGTATCGTCGCCGGCGAAATGGATATTGCGGCGCTTCGACCATGCGGCGATCTACCTGCTGATCGCTGCGACCTACACGCCGTTCCTTGCCCAGCTCGGCGGCTCGCCGCTGGCTGTTTCGATGATCGTCCTGGTCTGGATCGCCGCGACGGTCGGCATCGCCATCAAGGTCTTTCTCCCCGGCCGTTTCGACCGGCTGGCAATCGTGTTCTATCTCGCCATCGGCTGGAGCGGCATCGTTCTGGTGGAGCCGCTCCTACGGACGCTGCCGGCGACATCGATCGCCCTCATCGTTGCCGGCGGCATCGTCTATTCCTGTGGCGTGATCTTCTTCGCCTGGAAAGGCCTGCGCTTCCACAATGCGCTGTGGCACGGCTTTGTCGTCACCGGCGCCGGCCTGCATCTGGCCGCCATGGTCGACTGCCTGGTCATCAACCGGCTTTGACCTCCGGTCGCGGACAGTGGCAATATTGCCAAGCGCCATTCAATTTCGTCACAATTCCGTTTAGAGTCGCAAACACAATGTGATCGGCGGCGATGGCATCGGAAACGGGGCACGGATGACTTTACTCAGATCCTTCGGCATGGGCAGGCGCTCCGACGTTCTGATCTACGACCCGCACAAATTGTCGAGCCCGCAGGTCTTTCTGCTGACCATGGTGATCTTTCTGTTCATCGTGGCCTTTATCGCCGCCATCCTGACCCGCCAGATCTCGACCGCCTTCGTCACCAATCCCGGCCTCAACGGCCTGATCATCGGCGTGCTGGCGGTCGGCATCCTGCTGGCCTTCGTCCAGGTCGGCCGGTTGTTCCGCGAGGTGCGCTGGGTCAATTCGTTCCGCGCCGGTTCCGAAACCACCGAACCCGTGCTGCTGGCGCCGATGAAGGCGATGATCGGCCGCTCCTCGACGATTGCCTTCTCGACCAGTTCGATGCGCACCATGCTGGATTCGATCGCCACCCGCCTCGACGAAAGCCGCGACACCTCGCGCTACCTTGTCGGGCTGCTGGTGTTCCTCGGCCTGCTCGGCACCTTCTGGGGCCTGCTCAACACGATCGGCTCGATCCGCGAAACCATCGAGTCGCTCGATCCCGGCACCGGCGACGCAGCGGCCGTGCTCGAATCCCTGAAGCAGGGGCTTTCCGCCCCTTTGGCCGGCATGGGCACCGCTTTCTCGTCGTCTCTGTTCGGCCTGTCCGGCTCGCTGGTGCTCGGCTTCCTCGACCTGCAGGCCGGCCGCGCCCAGACGCGCTTCTATACCGAGCTCGAGAACTGGCTGTCCTCGGTCACCGACCTGTCCTCCGACATCGTCGTTGCCGACGCGGCCAAGAGCGAACCCTCCGATGAAATCCGTCTGTTGTCGGAAAAGCTGCGCACCCTGCAGGAGAATGGCGGCGGCGCCAATCCGCGCGTCGCCACCGCCATGGCCAATCTCGCCGACGGCATTTCTGGCCTGGTCAAGAACATGCGCTCGGAACAGCAGATCATGCGCGACTGGGTCGAGGCCCAGTCCGACGAGCAGAAGGCGATGCGCAACACCCTGGAGAAGATCGCCGACGCCTTGAAGAAACCTGGAGTGCATTGACGTGGCGTTGGCACGAGGCCGGCGCTCCGACCGCCGCATCGATTACTGGCCGGGCTTCGTCGATGCGCTGTCGACGCTGCTGTTGGCGATCATGTTCCTGCTCACGGTTTTCGTGCTGGCGCAGTTCCTGCTCGGCCGCGAGATCTCCGGCAAGGACACGGTGCTCAACCGCCTCAACTCCCAGATCAATGAGTTGACCCAGCTCCTGGCGCTGGAGCGCTCGACGACGCAGGACAAGGAGGACACCCTTGCCAATTTGCAGGCCTCGCTGTCTGCATCGGAGGCGGAAAAGAGCCGGCTCGAACAATTGCTGGCGCAAGGCGCTGGCGCCGGCGACGCCGCCAACCAGCGCGCAACGGCACTTTCCGGCGAGCTCGACAGCCAGCGCCAGATCAGTCAACAGGCACTGAGCCAGGTTGAAATCCTCAACCAGCAGATCGCGGCGCTACGCAGGCAAATCGGAGCGCTCGAAGAAGCGCTCAACGTGTCCGAAACGCGCGATCGCGAGTCCAACACCAAGATTGCCGATCTCGGCCGCCGCCTCAACGTCGCGCTGGCGCAACGCGTGCAGGAACTGAACCGCTACCGCTCCGATTTCTTCGGCCGCTTACGTGAAATTCTCGCCGACCGCGAGAACATCCGCATCGTCGGCGACCGCTTCGTCTTCCAGTCGGAAGTGCTTTTCCCGACCGGCTCCGAAGTGATCAACGATGCCGGCAAGGTCGAAATGAAGAAGCTCGCCGATGCCATCATCGAATTGCAGAAGGAGATCCCGCCGGAGATCAACTGGGTGCTGCGCGTCGACGGCCACACCGACAACAAGCCGCTCTCCGGCACCGGCCGCTACCGCGACAATTGGGAATTGTCGACGGCGCGCTCGACATCGGTGGTCAAGTTCCTGATCGAGAACGGCGTGCCGGCCAACCGGCTGGTCGCGGCCGGCTTCGGCGAATTCCAGCCGCTCGACCCCGCCGATACCGAAGAGGCGCGCAACAAGAACCGCCGCATCGAGCTGAAGCTGACCGAGCGGTGATCTGCAAACCTTCGGTTCGTTACATGCACCGGATCGAGCCGGCTCAAGTCGGCGGCATCTAGGGCACTGATGCGGCAGCGGCAAGAGCTGAAGAAATTACCTTTTTTTAATTACACTTTGCCGCCACCGCCTTTTAGCCTTGGTCATGGGCCGAGAACCGCCGGCGGTGGAACCGCTCATCGCGACGCGACGGAACCTGACGGCCCGCGGCCGGAAGGCAGGAAAACCCAACCATCGCCTTCCCCAGTTAAGGAGACGCAACCATGCGCTTCTTCGCTCCCAGGAACCTCAGGACTGCTACGCTCGCCACACTTCTCCTCGCCGTTCCGTTTGCTGGCGCTTACGCCGGCCCGCGTGAGACGGCCTTGATCAATCAGATCCAGAGCGTGGAGACGGGTATCCAGGGCGCCATCCGGGCGAACAAGCTCGAGCCGGGCGAGGCGCGTGACTTGCGCACGCAGGTCGCTCAACTCGATCGGGCCGCCCAGAGGGCCGCGCGCGATGGAACGATGCCGAGCACGCAATATCAGCAGTTGCTGGCGCAGCTCGACGATGTCAGCCAAAAGCTACGCGCTGATACCGGCAGTGCCTTCCTCATCGGTAACGGCGGCGATGGCGGATACTATCCTAACGGCTACGGCCCAAACTATCCAGGCGGCTGAGATCGGCCGCAGCGCCCGGCGCTGTGGCAATTGATTTTGCGTATGATCCTTTTCCAGTTTCGGTTCAGGGATCATGCGCTAGCCCAACGCCAGCGCAATCAGCGCCAGCATTGCCGGCACTGTCTGGATGAACAGGATTTTACGGCCCACCGTCGCCGCGCCGTAGAGACCGGCGACGGCGACGCAGAGCAGGAAGAAGACTTTGAACTGGAAACCGGCTTCGCCGAGGTAAAGCCCCCAGATCAGCCCAGCTGCGAGAAAACCGTTGTAAAGTCCCTGATTGGCCGCAAGCACTTTCGAGGCACTGGCGAATTCCGGCGTCAGCTTGAATACCATGTGGCCGCGCGGCGTGTCCCACAGCACCGTCTCCAGATAGACGATGCAGAGGTGGATCACGGCCACCAGCCCGACCAGCACATTGGCGATCATATCTCGTCTCCCCCATTGCGGTCTGCCGCCGCCGACGACATTGATCACGCACGCCACCGCTTCCGCAAGATGCCTTTCGGCCGTTGCGGCCGGCAGTCGATGCATCGGTCGCAGACGGTTTTCAGGGGTTGCCAACACTTTTCCATTGGTATCTTTTCCCGCCGTCAAATCAGCGGAACCCACCATGTCCTTTCAAAATCTCGACGACCTCGGCCACAAGCTCGAAGCGCTGGAACATGCCCTCGCCATTCTCGGCGCCGACGAGGCGACCCATATGGCGGTCGGCGGCGGCGAGAAGCGCGCAGAGGCAATGTCGGCGCTTGCCGGCATGCACCACGCCCAGGCGACTGCGCCGGAGATTGCCGATTGGATCGCGGCGGCCGAGCAGGAGGCGTTGAACGAAGAGCAGCAGGCCGCGGTCAGGGAGTTCCGCCGGCAATACACCAACCTGACCTGCCTGCCGGTCGAGTTCGTCGAGCGCCAGACGACTGTGCGCATGCGCTCCGAGCAACTCTGGCGCGACCTGCGCGCCAAGAACGACTGGGCCGGCTTCCTGCCGGCGCTCGAAGGCGTCGTGGCGCTGGTGCGCGAGGAGGCGACATTTCGCGCCGAGGTGCTCGGGCTCGAGCCTTATGACGCGCTGATGGAGCAATATGACCCGGGCAATCGCACCGCCGACATCACGCCTTTATTTGCTGAGTTGAAGACTTTCTTGAAAGGCTTCGTACCGGAGGCACTTGCCGTGCAGGAGGAGCGGCTGGCGAAACATCCGCTGAAGCCGCTTTCCGGCAGCTACCCCTTGGACAAGCAGCGCGAGCTCGGCCTCGCCATGATGGCCGCAGTCGGCTTCGACCTCACCCACGGCTCGCTGTCGGTTTCGCACCATCCCTTCTGCGGCGGTGTGCCGAGCGACGTGCGCATAACCACCCGCTACAAGACCTCGGATTTCCTGTCGGCGCTGATGGGCGTGCTGCACGAGACCGGCCATGCGCTGTACGAGCAGAACCTGCCGAAGGCGTGGGCGCACTGGCCACTCGGCAGAGCGCGCGGCATGGCGGTGCATGAAAGCCAGAGCCTGTTCGTCGAAAAGCAGATCGGCCGCAATCCAGAATTCTGGCGCTGGGCACTGCCGGTGGTCGAAAGACACCTTGGTGAGAGCTGGACGATCGACGACATCCTGCCGCATGTGCACCGGGTCGAGCGCGGTCTGATTCGCGTCGATGCCGACGAGGTCACCTACCCGCTGCATGTTCATCCTGCGCTACGAGCTGGAGCAGGAGCTTGTCTCGGGGCGGCTGGAAGCAGCCGACCTGCCCGAGGCCTGGGATGCCAAGATGCGCGATTATCTCGGCCTGTCGACATCAGACAATCCGGCTGATGGTCCGATGCAGGACGTCCACTGGCCGGGTGCCGCCTTCGGCTATTTCCCCTCCTACACGCTGGGCGCCATGATGGCGGCGCAGCAATGGGCGGCGCTGACCAGAGATCATCCTTCAGCCGACGAAGACCTCGCCAAGGGAGATTTCGCCGCGATCAACGACTGGCGCCGCAAAAGGATCTGGTCGCAAGGCTCGCGCTGGTCGACGCCGGAACTGCTCGAACGCGCCACGGGCGAAAAGCTCAATGCCGTGCATTTCACCGATCACCTGAAGAAGCGGTACGGTAACTGAGTCGCTTCGTCTGTTCCTGGTTCTTGCTGCGGTGACTGCAGAAATCCGCGAAACTGGCCTTTACTTTGGAAGGAAAGCCTCTGAAAAAGGAGTTC
Source organism: Mesorhizobium sp. M0815 (assembly GCF_040319995.1). NCBI lineage: Bacteria > Pseudomonadati > Pseudomonadota > Alphaproteobacteria > Hyphomicrobiales > Phyllobacteriaceae > Mesorhizobium > Mesorhizobium sp. M0815. The sequence goes on from NZ_JAMYOU010000002.1 coordinate 124,819, forward strand.
TTCCAAGTTGGGCGAGCGTAGATGTCTGCCTGTTACAGTTTTCGTAGGATGAAGTCTTTCTGGCCCCGCTTGGTATTTTTCATCTTGTTGATCGGCCTGAGTTCTCCGGCCATGTCCGACGACATGGTTCTCAAGGGCCCCGCGGAAAGCTGGGTAATGCAGGTTGATATTCCGGCTGCCGATCCCACCCGATCGGATCAAATCAAGAATGGTGTTTCATGGCTGCTCTCGGACGACCAGATCAAGCATCGCGCCGGCGGCTATGTCGAGTACTCGCGCACAGTCTATAAAATCGTTGACCGTCCCGGGCTGGATCGGGGCGCGAGTATCGATCTGCAATTCGATCCGTCCCGGCACAAGGTCACGCTCAACCATCTTCACATCATCCGCGACGGCGCCGTTTTGGACCGGCTGGAAGACGTCGAATTCGACATCTTCCGCAGGGAAAGAGATGCCGAGAAAGGCGTCTTCGACGGCTGGCTGACAGCACATGTCAACATCGATGACGTGCGCGCCGGCGACATCGTTGATTACGGATCGACCTATGAGATAACGCCGCTCGTTGGCAAGGATCTCTTCTTCAAGAATTTCTCCACCGAATGGGAAGAGCCGGTAGCGCTTATCCGCACGAGCATCATTTGGCCTTCGGGCCAGCCGCTCGAGACCAAGACAAGGGGGACCCAACTCAAGCCTTCGATCTCGTCGACAGGGCCGGACACGACCTATCTGTGGGAAATTCCAAACCCGAAACCGGTCAATGTCGAGGACAACCTGCCCGTGACATATCCAGGCTGGGGCTCTATCGATGTCGCATCGACCGCGAATTGGCAAAGTGTGGTCGATGCTGTTGCGCCCTATTACAAGCCAGCGACCGTTTTTCCCTCGGCTTTTGCCGCAAAGCTCGACGACATCGCACTGCGGCATCCAGTGCCCGAAGACCGGATGGTCGAGGCAATGCGGTTGGTGCAGGACCAGATCCGCTATGTAAGCCTGTCGATGGGTGCCGGTTCCTACATTCCGCGTGATCCCGCGACCGTCATCCTGAGCGGGTTTGGTGACTGCAAGGACAAGGCACTGCTGCTGGTTTCTTCGCTTGTGCGGCTTGGCATTGCTGCCGAGGTTGCCCTGGCCGATCTCGACGAAGGGCGGGCCCTGGACCAGCATCTGCCGGCGCTTCGCGATTTCGACCATGCCATCGTCAAGGCGAGGATCGGAACAAAGACATATTGGCTGGATGCTACCGACTATCTTCAGGGCGGCAAGGCGCCCAATCTCGCACAGTCGGACTACGGCTTCGCGCTGCCGCTTTCCAGCACCGGCGGATTGGAGAAGATGCCGAGTCCTGTGCTTACCAGCCCATCGATCCAGATCGCCGAGGACTTCGATTTTCCGCGGAAACCGGGCGATCCCCTCGTGCTGACGGTCTTCTCGACATATCAGGACGCCGATGCCGATTGGATGCGCGGCAATTTGGCCAGCCGGTCGCTGAGCGAGGTGTCGGACGCCTACCTGAAATACTACAACAAGCAATATCCGGGCATCCAAACCGTCGCCAAGCCGGAAATCGTGGATCGCCGCGACGACAACATAGTGAGCGTGAAGGAAAGTTATCGCTTGCCGGCAGAGGCGCTGGCGGCCAACGATCTGGCAAAGAATTTCCCGATCCGCGCGGCCGATCTCGGCAACAACTCTCTTCCAACCCCGACAATCGTCGACCGAACCGGGCCAGTCTCCATCGGCCCCCAGTTCTACCGGCGTCACAAGATAACGGTGCGCAACCTCAAGGCGAGGTTTTCCGGCGAGTCGATGAAAAACGTCGTGACGCCCTATCTGTCTCTCAAGGCGTCCTGGTCCAACACGCCCACCGAATTTCAAGTCGAATGGAACTTTCAGAGCCTGGCAACTGAAGTGCCGGCCAAGGCGATTGCCGACTATCTGAAAACCGTCGATGACGTCGCGGACGAAATCCGGTGGCAGTACGATTTTACCTATGAAGAGCCGCCTGCCGATGTGCAGCTCAGCGATCCGGCAAAGGAGCAGCGACAGACCGTCGCCAGCATGCTTTTGTTGTCGTTGCTTGTCGGCGTTCCCCTGTTCATCGCCTATCGACGCGGCAAACGCCGAGCTTTCGGTAGCTGAAGAATCCCAGCGGTCGCTGGGGGACCTACTCGGCCGCGCCCCTGAAGGCATTCGCCCCGGTTTCGAACTGCAGCTTGGCCAGCCGCGCATAGATGCCGCCCTTGGCGACCAGGCTCTGATGCGTGCCTTCCTCGACGATGCGGCCGCCATCCATGACCAGGATGCGATCGGCCTTCAGCACGGTTGCCAGCCGATGGGCGATGACGATCGTGGTACGCCCCTGCATCAGCCGGTCGAGCGCCGTCTGCACCAGCGTCTCGCTTTCGGCATCGAGTGCCGAGGTCGCCTCGTCGAGCAGAAGGATCGGCGCATCGCGCAAAATGGCGCGGGCGATCGCCACGCGCTGGCGCTGGCCGCCCGACAGCGTCACCCCGCGCTCGCCGACCTGGCTGTCATAGCCCTTTTCGAGTTTCAGGATGAACTCGTCGGCAAGCGCGTCTTTCGCCGCCGCCTCGATCTCGGCCTGGCTGGCGCCAGGCCGGCCAAAGCCGATATTGTCGCGCGCGCTTGCGGCAAAGATGGTGACATCCTGCGGCACGATGGCTATGCGCGCGCGGATCGCGGCCGGATCGGCCTCGCGCAGATCGACTCCGTCGATGACGATCCTGCCGGCTTCCGGATCGTAGAAGCGCAGAAGCAGCGAAAACACGGTGCTCTTGCCGGCGCCGGATGGTCCGACGATCGCCACCGTCTCGCCGGGTTTGACCTGAAAGCTGAGGCCATGGACGGCAGCGCGGTCGGGCCGGGCCGGATAGGAGAAGGAGACATCGTCGAAGCTGATCGCGCCTCTCGCCTTTGCCGGCAGCGGCTTCGGATCGGCGGGCGCCTGGATCGCGGGTTTCTCGGCCAGGATCTCGGTCAGCCGTTCGGCAGCGCCTGCTGCCTGGGACAGTTCGCCCCAGACCTCCGACAAGGCGCCGAGCGCGCCAGCAGCGAACACCGAATAGAGCAGGAATTGGCCAAGCGTACCTGGCGACAGCGTGCCGTCGAGCACGTCGCGCGAACCGAACCACAGCACCGCCACCACCGAGGAAAAGATCATGAAGATGGCGAAGAAGGTGAGAAAGGAGCGGGCAAAGATCGAGGCCCGCGCCGCTTCGAACGCTGCTTCCACGGCGGATGAAAAATACCCGGTGACAAGCTTCTCGTTGGTGAAGGCCTGCAGGGTGCGGACCGCGCCGATCTGCTCGCTGGCATAGGCGGTGGCATTGGCCAGAGTATCCTGCGCCAGCCGTGACTTGCGCCGCACCGAGCGGCCGAAGGCGACCAGCGGCAGCACGATTAACGGAATGGCCGCGATGACCAGGCCGGACAGTTTTGGGCTGGTGAAGACCATCATCGCCACGGCGCCAAGGCCGAGGATGACGTTGCGCAAAGCCACCGAGGCGGTAGCACCCACGGCCGATTTGACCTGTGTCGTGTCGGCGGCGAGCCGCGAGACGATCTCGCCCGACTGGGCCGTGTCGAAGAAGGAGGGCGACAGCGTCGTGACGTGGGCAAAGACATCGCGGCGGATATCGGCAACGACGCGCTCGCCCAGCGTGATGACGAAATAGTAGCGGCTGGCAGACGCCGCCGCCAGCACGGCGGCCATCACCACCAGCATGGCGAAATATTCGGCAATGAAGCTGGAATCGGAAGCGGAAAAGCCGTGATCGATCATCCGCCGCACGGCCAGTGGCAGCGCCAGCGTCGTCGCCGCCGCGACGGCCAGCGAGATGATCGCGCCGATGACCATTTTGCGGTAATGGGTGATGTAGGGAAACAGGCGCTGCAGCGGCCTCAGCGAGCGCCTGCGCTCGTCTGCATCGCCGCTGATGTTCGCCATGACCGTGTCCTTTGGCCTTTTGAGGTTTGCGCCATCAATATGCGCTTGCCGCGGCCTTGTGATTCAATTCCGGCTGATGTATAGGCTCGCCGACCGTTTTAGAAGCCGTGGCTCCTCAATAGCTGCGGCTTCGAGTTTTAAAAAGGGGCGCATCGACGCAGGCTTCAGCCCGTCGGCAGCACCCGGCAAGCCAGGAACAGAACCATGAAGACCGACATCCATCCCGACTACCACACCATCAAGGTCGTCATGACCGACGGCACCGAATACATGACCCGTTCGACCTGGGGCAAGGAAGGCGATACGATGAACCTCGATATCGACCCGACGACCCATCCGGCCTGGACCGGCGGCCAGCAGACCCTGCTCGACCGCGGCGGCCGCCTGTCGAAGTTCAAGAAGCGCTTCGAAGGTTTTGGCCTGTAAGGTCGAAGAACGCTCAAGCCGCATTGGCTGCCTGCAGATAAAAAACCCGCCCTTGTGGCGGGTTTTTTATTCAGCGGATCGTCGCGCGAACGAAATCGCCCTTGATGACGATCGAGGGTTTGGCGCCGGCGGTGTTGGGAAGCGAACTGTCGACGAAGGACGCCAATGCTGTCACCGAATAGCTGATCGGAACCTGCTGGCCGAAGGACAGCGTGGCATCCAGCGCCTTGCCGGCAATCGCGATGTTTTCGTCCTGCCGGATGCTGCCATAGAAGAGATTGACCTTCAGCGCCTCGCCCTTGAGATCGATGCTCGAAGCATGCCCGTCGAGTGAAACATCGGCGGCCTTGCCGGCGATGGCGATAGTAGAGAAATTCCCCGCTATGTTGGCTTGCAGCGCCGCTTGGTCGATCGACACGGAACTCTCGGGTTGGATGTTGGCGTTGATCTCGACCACGCAGTCCGAAGGATCCAGCCACGAGGAGGGAGCAACATCGATGCGTAGCGTCGAGGCCACCAGCTTCATGTCGCTGGCGGAACGGCAGTCACTGGCGAACCAACTCGAATACCAGCTCGCAAACCAGCCTTCACGGCGGCCGCTGATCGTCGCGTGGTAGGGTGCCGCGGACGAAGTGGTGAGCTTGACGGAACTGGCTTCGCCGGTGATGACGGCGCTCACCCCGACGAGATCGAGCGTCTTGGAGGCCTCACCGGTCGCCGGCGATGCCAGGGCAACGCCGGCAAAAGGCAGCAAGACGAGAATTGCGGATTTCATCATTGTCTCCGATCATGTTGGGCGGTCGCGACTGGACCGTGGCGTTGTCGAGATGATCTGAAACGTCGATTTCCGCGACCTTGATCGCGATCCGGGACGACCGCGAACGCAATCCGGGTCATTGTCGGCCGCTGCCCGCTTTGGAACCACGCTTGCGATCATGATCTTCATTCCCCTGCCATTCGTCGTTGCCCTGTTGCTGGTCATCCTGCTCGTGCAGATGGTCCGCCGAAACGAGGCCGATCTGCGTGAAAACATCGCCTTCATGCTGCTGATCGCCGCCTATGCCTTGCAGTCGGTGCTGATCGGCATTCGCTGGGGTTATGATGTCAGGGCAATCATGCCGTTCCAGTCGGTCCTGGCGACACTGATCGCACCCCTTGCCTGGATAGCCTTCAGCGGTTTGACAAAGGAACCGTCCGCGCATCGCCTGGCATCACTCTGGCCGCATTTGCTGCCGGCCTGCCTGGTTGTCCTGCTCCTGATCTTCTGGCGCGAGCCGGTCGGGCCGGTGATCATCCTCGTTTTCCTGTCCTATGGCGCCGCCCTTCTTTGGCTAGCGCTGGCCGGTCCGGATGTTCTTGTCGAATCGCGTCTCGACGGCGTCTTGCGGTCCTACCGATCGCTGTTGGTGACGGCGCTGGCGATCCTTGCATCGCCGGTCACCGACATCATCATCAGCTTCGACCTCGAATGGACAGGTGGCACTCATTCCGGCGCGGTGATTGCCGCCGCCAACGTCCTAGCGCTGATGCTGCTCGGCAGCGCGGCCGCTGTTGCCAGCGAAACCGCTGCTTCCGACGAAGAGGAAGAGGATGTGTCGCACGCCCAAACCACGCCACGGGTGACCAGCGAAGATTCCGCGGTCGCGGCGGCGGTCGACGCGCTGATGACATCGAAATATCTCTACAAGGATGTCGATCTCAACCTCGGGCGCATCGCCAGGCGGCTCGGCCTCCCCGCACGGCAAGTGTCATCGGCGGTCAATCGCGTCCACGGATCGAGCGTATCCCAATACGTCAACGGCAGGAGGATCGATGAGGCCCGCCGCTTGCTCGCGGCGACCGACGAACCGATCACCCGCATCATGCTCGACGCCGGTTTCCTCAGCAAATCGAACTTCAACCGTGAGTTCCTGCGCATCACCGGCCTGAGCCCGAAGGCGTGGCGGCGGAAGTATCGGCCGCCGAAGGGCACGATGCTGGCCATCTCCTTGCCAGGCAAGGGAAAATGAATGCGCGCGGCGCCGGTCAAGCGCCGAGCAACTCTCGCAGAGCCATCCGCTTGTAGGCCGCAACCAGCCTGTCACCCTCTTGCCGGTCGACCGAAATCGCAAGCCGCATTGCGGCCTCGCCCATCTGCCAGATGAGAAATGCCGTGGTTTCCAGCGCTTCCGGATCGGCGGACGGCCGCAACCGCTTCAGCACCGTGGTGAGGAATTCGGCGTTGGCCCGGCTGTCGGCAAGCTCAAGCTCGCGCAATGCTTTGTCGGCCTGTGTCCCCGACCAGATGTCGCGCATCACCGGCTCGGCCAGGAATAACCGGTAGTAGATATCCACCAGCTCCGAAAACGCCTGGCGCAAGCCGTCGGCGTCACTGACGTCGGCGAGTGCCGCCGCGATGCAGGCCTGGCTTTCGGCGGTGTAGCGTTCGGCCAGCGCCCAAATGATTGCCCGCTTGTCCGGGAAGAACTGGTAGAGCGAGCCGATCGACACGCCAGCCCTCTCGGCCACCTCGCCCATGCGCATCGCATCGCTGCCTTGCTCGGCGATCAGCGCCGACGCTGCGGCCAGCATGCGCTCGACCCGCTCGCGGCTACGCTGCTGGCTCGGCGTTCGGCGCGGCGATGCGATCTGGCCATCCTGTGAATCCGATACGGCAGAGCCTTCCATCACTGTCTCCAGGCGAACAATCAACAAATTGGCTTGACTCGCAAAATACGAGGGTTTATCACGTTTGGCAAATGTGAGGATTGCTCACATTTGCAAACTGAGGAAAATCGACATGAACCCTACTGTAACGAAACCAACTTTGATCCTCGGCGGCACCGGCAAGACCGGCCGCCGTCTCACCGAGCGGCTGACGGCGCGGGGCCTGCCGGTGCAGATCGGCTCGCGCTCGGGTACGCCGCCCTTCGACTGGGAAAATAGCACGACCTGGGAGCCCGCGCTTGATGGTGTCGGCGCCGTCTACATCAGCTACTATCCTGATCTTGCGGTGCCCGGCGCGGCCGACACCGTCGGCGCCTTCTCTCGTCTTGCCGTGGAGTGTGGTGTGCGCCGGCTGGTGCTGCTGTCGGGGCGCGGCGAAACGGAAGCACAGCGCGCCGAAGAGATGCTCAAAGCTTCAGGCGCCGATTGGACGATCCTGCGCTGCGCCTGGTTTTCCCAGAACTTCAGCGAAGGCTTCCTCGTCGAATCTTTGCAGGAGGGCGAGGTGGCGTTGCCGGTCGGCAGTGTGGGCGAACCATTTGTGGATGCCGACGATATCGCGGAGGCCGCCTTTACCGTACTAACCCGGCAAGGACATGTCGGAGAGCTCTATGAGCTGACCGGGCCGCGGCTGCTGAGCTTTGCCGACGCGGTCGCCGAGATCGGCAGGGCCGCAGGCCGCGACATCCGTTTCAAGCGGGTTTCCCATGCCGAGTTCACCGCCGCCATAGCCGAGCACGAGTTGCCGGCCGAGTTCGCCTGGCTGCTCAACGAGCTGTTCACCGAAGTGCTCGACGGCCGCAACGAAACGCTGACCGACGGCGTCCAGCGCGTGCTCGGCCGCGCCCCAAAAGACTTTTCCACCTACGCAACCGAAACCGCCGCCACGGGCATCTGGAGGAACTGACATGATCATGAAACTGCTTCCCACCCTCACCTTCGTCGCTGCCATTGGCTCAGGCGTTGTCGGCGGCGTTTTCTTCGCCTTCTCCAACTTTATCATGCCGGCGCTCGCCCGCTTGCCTGCCGGAGGCGGCATCGCCGCCATGAATTCGATCAACATCACCGTGATTACGCCGGCATTCATGACCGCGCTATTCGGCACCGGGCTGGTCTGTCTTGTGCTTGCCGCCGGCGCTCTTATCGGCTGGAGCCAGCCGGGCGCGTTCTGGCTTCTCGCCGGCGCCCTGATCTATCTCGTCGGCAACCCGATCGTGACGATGATGTTCAACGTGCCGCTCAACAACGCCCTGGCCGCCGTCGATCCGGCAAGCGCCAACGGCGCCGCGGTATGGGCCACTTATCTCAAGGACTGGGTGATGTGGAACCATGTCCGCACCATCACCGCCATCGTGGCGCTGGGCTGCTTTATCTTCGCGTGGCGGTGAATGCCGGGGCAAGAAGACCCTCAGGCAGGGTCCTTCGACTTATGACCCTTGCGATCGGCATGGCCGAGATCGCGATCCGGATCGATGACGTCGCGAACCAGTTGCTTGAGCTTTGCGGCGTCGGGAAAACCGCCGTCACGTTTGCGGTCCCAGACCAGCGTGTCATTGCAGGAAATGGTGAAGATGCCGCCGGTACCGGGCACCAGCGTCACTTCGCCGAGATCGGTGCCGAAAGTGGACAGCAGCTCCTGCGCCATCCAGCCGGCCCTGAGCAGCCACAGGCACTGCGTGCAATAGGTGATGCGGACTGTAGGCAGCGCGTGTTGGGTCATGCCGCGCTGAGCTTCGCCAAGGTCTCCTCGTCGACCTCGAAATTGGCGTAGACGCTCTGCACGTCGTCGTCATCTTCAAGCGTCGCGACCAGCTTCATCAGCGATTGTGCCCGCTCCTCGTCAACCGCGATATTGGTCTGCGGCTTCCAGATCGGCTTCACCGATTCAGCCTCGCCGAGCGCGCCTTCCAGCGCCTTCGACACCTCGCCGAGATTCTCGAAGGCGCAGTAGATCGTGTGGCCTTCCTCGTCCGACTGGACGTCGTCGGCGCCGGCCTCGATCGCCGCGTCCATCACCTTTTCGGCGCTGCCGGCCGATGCCGGATAGTAGATCTCACCGACGCGGTCCCACATGAACGACACCGAGCCGGTCTCGCCCATCGCCCCGCCGGCCTTGGTGAAGGCAGCGCGCACATTCGACGCCGAGCGGTTGCGGTTATCGGTCAGCGCCTCGACGATCAGCGCGACGCCGCCCGGCCCATAACCCTCGTAGCGCACGGCCTCGTAGGTCTCGGCATCGCCCATCGACGCCTTGTTGATGGCGCGCTGGATGTTGTCCTTCGGCATCGACACCGCCTTGGCGTTCTGCACCGCAAGGCGCAGGCGAGGGTTCATCGATGGATCGGGCGTGCCGCTCTTGGCGGCGACGGTGATTTCGCGCGCCAGCTTGGAAAACATTTTCGATCGCACCGCATCCTGACGGCCCTTGCGGTGCATGATGTTCTTGAACTGTGAATGGCCAGCCATGGCACCCCTGTCGTCTTCTCGGCTAGAGCATCCGCGGCCTGGTGAACCACCCGGCGCCTTGCAAAGTGCTCGAATTCAAAATCTCAGAACGTCCTGCTGCGTCCGGACGGACGTACGGCGCTCTATGTCGGAATGGCCGGCTTATAGATAAATCGGCTCAATTCGTCCAGCCGCGCCGTGGCAGACGACACGCAAGGGCTTGAGACCCGAAAAGGCAGGCTTCGGCGGCCGTTCACCCCTCCAGATCGGACTTCAGCCGGTCGAGAATGCTGATCGCGTGCGTGGCATATTGGCTGATCCAGCGGTCGTGGATGTGCTTGATCGGCAGCGCGTTGAGATGGTTCCAACGCTCGCGGCCCTCGCGCCGCGCCACGACCATGTCGGCCTCCTCCAGCACTTTCAGATGCAGCATGATCGTGCAGCGGTCCATGTCGGGGAAGGCATCGCACAACATGCCGGTGGTCTGCGGCGCATCCTTCAGCCGGTCCAGCAACTCACGCCGGCGCGGATGCGCCAGCGCCTTGAAAACATTGTCGTCCCGCGAATGGCTTGACATGTTATGTTTCTATAACATATCGTTGAGCCATTCAAGGAAGGAGCTGTGGATATGTCTCTTGGATTCAGGGTTTCGGGCCGCATCGGCAAACCTGTCGCCGAAGTCTTCGACGCGGTCATCAATCCGAAGAAGCTTAGCGGCTATTTCACTACGATCGGCGGCGCCAGCGCGCCGCTGGTGGCTGGTGCCGGTGTTGTCTGGTGGGGCAACGTCCCCGTCGAGGTCGACGAAGTGATCAAGGACAGCCGCATCGTGCTGCACTGGGACGCCTCCGATGCCGACGGCAAGCCAGCCTACAAGACCCGCATCGAGATGAATTTCGAACCGCTCGATGATGGCGGCACCTTTGTCACCATCGCCGAGACCGGCTGGCGCGAGGACGCGGTCGGCCTGAAGAAGTCCTATCTCAATTGCGAGGGCTGGTCGCAGATGCTGGCCTGCATGAAGGCCTATGTCGAATACGGCATCAATCTGCGCGACGGCTATTACCGCAGCGAGATGAAGGGCGAGCCGGCCAACGAGAACAACATCTGAAAAACCACCAAGATGACGGAGGCCTGCGATGAAGCAAGTGACGCCATTTCTGATGTTCGAGGGCAAGGCCGAAGAGGCAATGACCTTCTATTGCGAGACGATCCCCGACAGCAGCGTCCTTGACGTCACACGTTACGGCTCCGGCGAAGACGGCCCGGAAGGGACGGTCAAGCTGGCGCGCGTGTCCATAAGCGGTCTAGAAGTGATGGTCTACAACAGCCCCGTGCACCATGCCTTCACATTCACGCCGTCGGTCTCGCTGTATGTGGATTGCTCCACGGAGGCAGAGCTGAACGGCATTGTCGAGGCCCTGGCCAAGGACGGCAAATTTCTGATGCCGCTGGACAATTATGGTTTCAGCCGCCGGTTTGCATGGCTCAACGACAGGTTCGGAGTCTCCTGGCAAATCAATTTGGCATAGCGGGTTCTGGACCGAACCGGCCAATCGAACCTGAACACGGGAATGGAGCCAGCAAATGACCGCGAAGATCAGCGGCGGCATCAACATCGCCATGAAAGTGCCGCCACATCAATACCAGGCAACGATCGCCTTCTATCGCGACGTCATCGGCCTGAAGCCATTCACGGCCAAGGCGCCCGCTATCGGCTTTGAACTCGGTCCCAATCGCCTGTGGATCGACGAGGCGCCGATGCTTAGTCAGGCCGAGGTCTGGCTGGAACTGTTCACCGATGATTTTCCAGGCGCGGCGGACCATCTCGCCAAGGCCGGCGTCGTGCGCTGCGACGCCATCGAGGCACTGGGTGAAGGCTTTCGCGGCGGCTGGATCACCAACCCGGCCAACATCATTCACCTCGTGCGCGAACCCGATGCTTGGTGAACCGGGGCGGCGCCGTGGAAAGGAGGACGCTATGGAAATCCGTGAAACACCGACCGCCGAAGCCGGCATGCTGATAAGGCGGCCGGTCGCCGACGTGTTCGAAGCTATCGTTGATCCGGCGATCACGACAAAATTCTGGTTCACCCACGGCAGCGACAGGCTGGACAGCGGCAAGGAAATCCATTGGGAATGGCGCATGTATGGCGCCTCGACGACGGTAACGGTCAGCGAGATCGTGCCGAACGAGAAGATCGTCATGCAATGGAGCGATCCACCGACCACGGTGGTGTGGACTTTTACCGAGATGCCCGGCGGCACGACCTTTGTCGAGGTCCGCAATTTTGGCTTTGCCGGTAGCGGCGACGAGCAGATCAAGCAGGCGATCGACTCGACGGGCGGCTTTGCGCTGGTGCTCGCCGGCGCCAAGGCGTGGCTCGAGCAAGGCTTGACGCTTGGCCTGACCGGCGACCGCCATCCGAAGGGTTTGCCGGCGCAGTAAGGTCTTCGGGTGCCAAAAGCCATTCCGCAGCGATCCCTCCGTCCCGCCAACCTCTCAAAGGTTCTGCATGGCCGCGACGATCGAGACCGAGCCCTAGTTCTCTGCGCTGCCGGTTCGCTCCGCTGGACTCAGTGCCCGCCGCCCTTGGCCTTCTTCCGCCGTCGCGCCAGCATGTTGAGTCCTTCGACCAGTGCCGAAAAGCCCATGGCGGCGTAGATATAGCCTTTCGGCACGTGGTAACCCATGCCGTCGGCGATCAGCGTCATGCCGATCATCAGCAGGAACCCTAGCGCCAGCATGACGATGCTGGGGTTCCTGGCGATGAAATCGGCCAGCGGCCCGGCCGCCAGCATCATCACGCTCACCGCCACGATCACCGCGATGTACATGATCGCGATTTCGTCGGTCATGCCGACGGCGGTGATGATCGAGTCGATCGAGAAGACGAGGTCGAGCAGCAATATCTGGAAAATGGCGCCGGCCAGCGACAGCTGCAGTGTTTCGCCCATCATCGTGTCCTGGTGATCATCGAGATCGACCGTGTGGTGGATCTCCTTGGTCGCCTTCCAGACGAGGAACAGGCCGCCGGCAATCAGGATCAGGTCGCGCCATGAAAAGCCGTGGCCGAAGGCGGTGAATATCGGCATCGTCAACTGGACGATGATCGAGATGGTGGCCAGCAGGATCAGCCGCATCACCAGCGCGGCGGAGATGCCGAGCCGCCGGGCGCGGGCTCGCTGCGCTACCGGCAATTTGTTGGTCAAAATCGAGATGAAGATCAGATTGTCGATGCCGAGCACGACCTCCAGCACGATCAGCGTCAGCAGCGCGACCCATGCCGTCGGGTCGGAGACAAAGGCGAAATGCGGCGCCAGGAATTCGACTAGCTGCATGGAGGTCGTCCCCTCTACGATCTAGAGCAGTTTCGCCGGCAATTGGGTATTGCAAGCGTCCATATCAATGTCACGACCAGAAGGATGGAGCCGTTTCCTCCAGCCGCGGGCCGCGGCGAAACGGCGCGATCCGTTCAGTCAGGCCGCTACGGTCGGAAATGTCGACGCCGACGCCGCACAATGTCGCCGGTCCGGTCGACGCCTCGAAACGGCCTTTCGGCACCTTGGACAAAAACCGGTTGAGCGGCTCCTCCTTGTCCATGCCGAGCGAGGAATCGTAATCGCCGCACATGCCGGCATCGGAAATATAACCGGTGCCGCCATTGAGGATCTGGTGATCGCCGGTCGGCTGATGCGTGTGGGTGCCGACAACAAGGCTGGCACGGCCGTCGACGAAATGGGCGAAGCACATTTTTTCCGAGGTCGCCTCGGCATGGAAATCGATGACGGTCGCATCGGCCTGCTCGCCAAGCGGACAAGCGGCAAGTTCGCGCTCGCCGGCCTGGAATGGATCGTCGAGCTCGGGATGCATGAACACCCGGCCCATGATGTTGGCGACCAGCACGCGCGCGCCGTTCCTGGCGATGTAGACGCCCGAGCCGCGCCCCGGCGTGCCTTTCGGGAAATTGGACGGACGCAGGAAGCGTTCCTCGCGCGGCGCGAAAATCAGCGCATCGCGTTGGTCCCAGACATGGTTGCCGGTGGTGACGACATCGGCGCCGGCCGAGATCGTCTCGCGAAAAATCTCCTCGGTGATGCCGAAGCCGCCGGCGGCGTTCTCGCCATTGACGATGACGAAGTCGAGTTTGAAATCCGAGATCAGGCCGGGCAGTTGTTCCCACACCGCCGTACGTCCTGTCTTGCCGACCATGTCGCCGAGGAAGAGAAGTCTCATATAAGCGTGATCCCGAACCGAAGGTCAGCGAAGCAAAAAGCTGCATGACTTTCGAAAAAGACCATGCGTCCAGGAACTTATCTACAATTTCGGCGCGAACAGGCGCAACCCGCTCTCGGTGAGTATTTCCGGAATGATCACGTCATGCGGCTCGTCCGGCACCTGGGCCACCTCCTGGCAGTCGAAGGCAATGCCGATCAGCCGCAGCTGCTGCCCCTTGTCGGCCAGCCGCGCGATCGCCCGATCGTAATAGCCGGCGCCGTAACCGATGCGGTGGCCGCGCGCATCGAAGGCGGCAAGCGGCACCAGCATCACCTGCGGATCGAGTACCTCGGCTTCCTCATGCGGCCCGACGGTGCCGAAGCCCATGTCGATCATTGGCGCGCCGCGCACCAGTTCGCGAAAAACGATGGTCGTCTTGTCGAGAATGGCCGGCAGGCAGAGCCTCGCGCCCTTCTCGCGCAAGGCAAACATCAGCGGCCGGACGTCGACTTCCGAGCGCATCGGCCAGAAGCCTGAGACGATCTGGCCCGGCTCGACGGTGATCTGGTCGCGCGCCGTCTCGGCCATTTCGAGTGCTGCCTCCACACGCCAGAACGGATCGAGCGCATCGCGGCGCCCGAGGGCTTGGTTGCGAAGATTTTTTTTCAGGTCTTTTGAGGAGGTCATGGAGCCAGGATAGAAAAAGTCGGATCTGGACGGGGTTTTGGGAGCGACGTTTCCTACCGCATGGCCCACTGAAATGTGAGTGACGATCCACACAACCGGTGGAGAGAGCGATCCCGGGAACCTACAAAGTAGGTGGGCGCCGTATGAGAAAACCCACGGGTCTTCCCAGGGACAGCTCCCTAGGGATCATTAAGGCCCCGGGGAAATGTTCTCCTGCCGGGAAGCGCAGACCGTCCCCGCCAATATAGGCAGACGACAGGCCAAGCGCCAGAGAGACGACATGCTTCGAGTCTTAAATCGACGCAAAATCCCTCAACGAGGTCAGCGGCGGCAAGATCCCCGCTTCGCCAGCAGCGCCTTGCACAGCGAAGGCCGCGTCCTTAGGGTCGCGCGATGAACCCGGGAGCAAAAATGCGTTTCGAAGGCACGGCAGCCTATGTTGCCGACAAGGATCTGATGGTGGCGGTCAACGCGGCGATCGCGCTGGAGCGGCCGTTGCTGGTCAAGGGCGAGCCCGGCACCGGCAAGACCGAACTTGCCCGCCAGGTGGCGGCGGCGCTCGACCTGGACCTGATCGAATGGCACGTCAAATCGACGACGAGAGCCCAGCAGGGCCTTTATGAATATGATGCCGTCTCGCGGCTGCGCGACAGCCAGCTCGGCGACGAGCGCTTCAACGACATCCGCAATTACATCAAGCGCGGCAAATTATGGGACGCCTTTGCGGCCGGCAAGAAAATCGTGCTTCTGATCGACGAGATCGACAAGGCCGATATCGAGTTCCCCAACGATCTGTTGCAGGAATTGGATAGGATGGAGTTCTTCGTCTACGAGACCGGCGAGACCATCCGCGCCACCGTCCGGCCGATCGTCATCATCACCTCCAACAACGAGAAGGAATTGCCGGACGCCTTCCTGCGCCGCTGCTTCTTCCACTACATCCGCTTTCCCGATGTCGAGACGCTGCACAAAATTGTCGACGTGCACTATCCCGGCATCAAGCGGAACCTCGTGCGAGCAGCACTGACCCAGTTCTACGAGATCCGCGACGTGCCGGGCCTGAAGAAGAAGCCGTCGACCTCCGAGGCACTCGACTGGATCCGCCTGCTGGTCGCCGACGACATCGCGCCGGAGGACCTGCGCGCCGACCCGAAGAATGCGCTGCCGAAACTGCATGGCGCGTTGCTGAAGAACGAACAGGACGTGCATCTGTTCGAGCGCCTGGCCTTCATGGCGAGACGGCAGGGGTGAAGGGCCGGTCAGTCGGAAGCCGACGAAAGCCCCCGGACAGCGCTTTCCCGTCGCTGGACCGTTGCCCTTGCCCAGGCACAGAGGCCAGCTTCGGTTGCCGACTTCAGAGGGAAATGAAATGACCGAGATCACCGTCCGCCCATTGGCGCAATCCGACCATGCCGATTGGCGGCGTCTGTGGACCACCTACCTCACCTTCTACGAAACCAAGTTGCCGGAAGCGGTTTACGCCGTCACCTGGAAGCGGCTGTTCACGGCGGGCGAGTTCGAGCCGAAAGGCTTCATCGCCACCCTCGACGGCAAGGCCGTCGGCCTGACGCACTATCTCTACCATCGCTCCTGCTGGTCGGAGATAAACAACTGCTATCTGCAGGACCTGTTTGCCGACCCCGATGTGCGCGGCAAGGGCGTCGGCGCCGCCCTGATCGAAGCGGTCAAGCAGGAAGCCGGCAAGATAGGCGTCAAGAACGTTTACTGGATGACGCACGAGACCAACACAACCGCACGCAAGCTCTACGACCATGTGGCGCGCAGGACCGGCTTCATCGAGTATGATCTGCTGTAGACCGTGAGATGTTCATCCCCTTCTTCCTCGAACTGAAGGCAGCGCGGGTTCCGGTCTCGCTCCGCGAATATCTGTCGCTGCTGGAGGGGCTGGAGGCCGGGCTGGTCGACTATGATGTCGAGGGCTTTTACTATCTCGCCCGCGCCGCTCTGGTGAAGGACGAGCGCCACATCGACCGCTTCGACCAGGTCTTTTCGCACATCTTCAAAGGTGTCGAGGCGCGGGCTGGCGAAAACCCGGTCGATGTCGCAAACATCCCGGAGGAATGGCTGCGGAGGCTCGCCGAAAAGCACCTGACCGATGAGGAGAAGAAGCTGGTCGAGGCGCTGGGCGGCTTCGAAAAGCTGATGGCGACGCTGAAGAAGCGGCTGGAGGAGCAAAAGGGCCGGCATCAGGGCGGTTCGAAATGGATCGGCACCGGCGGCACCTCGCCCTTCGGCGCCTATGGCTACAATCCCGAAGGCGTGCGCATCGGCCAGCACGAAAGCCGCAACCGCCGCGCGGTAAAAGTCTGGGACAAACGCGAGTTCAGGAATTTCGATGATGCCGTCGAGCTCGGCACCCGCAATATCAAGGTCGCGCTGAAACGCCTGCGCCGCTGGGTGCGCGAAGGTGCCGAAGAGGAATTCGACCTGCCAGGGACCATCCACGCCACCGCCGAGCACGGATATCTCGACGTTAAGACACAACCCGAACGTCGCAATGCGGTCAAGCTGCTGATGTTCTTCGATGTCGGCGGCTCGATGGACGACCACATCAGGAGCGTCGAGGAGCTATTTTCGGCTGCCCGCGCCGAATTCCGCCAGCTCGAATATTTCTATTTCCACAACTGCCTCTACGAGGGCGTGTGGAAGGACAATCGCCGCCGCCATGCCGAGGTGATTCCGACCTTCGATCTCCTGCATAAATATGGCCCCGACTACAAGGTGATCGTCGTCGGCGACGCCTCGATGAGCCCCTACGAGATCGCCCATCCCGGCGGCTCGGTCGAGCACTGGAACAAGGAGGCCGGCGCCGTCTGGCTTGGGCGGTTGCTGCAGCAATGGCCAAATGCCATATGGCTCAACCCGGAAGCCGAGAAGAACTGGGGTTTTACCCATTCGATTGCCATGATCCGCGATATTTTTGACGGCCGCATGTTTCCACTGACGCTCGCCGGCCTCGAAGCCGCGACGAAGCAACTTTCAAGGAAGCACTGAATGGATCCACGCAAAACAGGAAGGTCGACCTGTTTCCTTTGCCTGCAATGCGGTGTCCAGTTCGCGGCGACAGCGACGCCGCCGCGACATTGCCCGATCTGCGAGGACGAGCGGCAATATGTGCGTTGGGAGGGCCAGGCCTGGACCACGCCGGAAGAGCTCGCCGCCGGCCATCGGCTCGCGATGAGAGACGACGCCGGCGTGCTCGCCTTCGGCATCGAGCCGCGCTTCGCCATCGGCCAGCGGGCATTGCTGGCGCAAACGCCGCACGGCAATGTGCTGTGGGACTGCATTTCGATGGTCAGCGACGAGGCGGTGGCCGAGATCAACCGCCGGGGCGGCCTCGCCGCGATCGCCATTTCCCACTGCCATTATTATTCGGCAATGGTCGAGTGGAGCGAGGCGTTTGGCGGCGTGCCGATTTATCTGCACGCCGATGATTGTCAGTGGATCATGCGGCCGCATCCGGCGATCATCAGCTGGCAAGGCGAGACGCGCGCCATAAACCCGTCGCTGACGCTCATCCGCTGCGGCGGCCACTTTGCCGGTGGCCAGGTGCTGCACTGGAAGCGCGACGGCGGCAATGCCATCCTGGCCGGCGACATCGTGCAGGTGACGCCGACTCGCCGCCATCTCAGCTTCATGTACAGCTACCCGAACTACATCCCGCTCAACGCTTCGAAAGTGCTCGGCATCAAGGCCGCGCTGGAGCCTTTCGCGTTCGACCATATCTATGGCGCGTGGTGGAACCAGAACGTCATCGGAGATGCAAAGGCGGCATTTTCAGCATCGGTTGCGCGCTATCTCGCCGCCATCGCCTGAGGAATTCTTCGCGACAGGATAGAAATACGGGCAAACGCGGTAACAAATCCCTATTTCAGGCGAAGTTGGGAAGGCAACCCAAATAGCGACCTAAGCTAAGAGGAAAAAATGGACAGCCACACCTACCCCGTTACCCGCACCGACGCCGAATGGCGCGCCCTGCTGACGCCTGAGCAATATGCGGTGATGCGCAACCACGGCACCGAGCGGCCGGGAAGCTGCGCCCTGCTGCACGAGAAGCGCGCCGGCACCTTCTCCTGCGTCGGCTGCGACCAACCCTTGTTTGAATCCAAGCTGAAATTCGAGAGCGGCACCGGCTGGCCGAGCTTCAACGACCCGGTGCCGGGTTCGCTCGAGACTACTGTCGACCGCAGCTACGGCATGGTCCGCACCGAATGCCATTGCGCCCGCTGCGGCAGCCATCTCGGCCACGTCTTCGAGGACGGCCCGCCGCCGACCGGCCTGCGCTATTGCATCAACGGCGTGGCGCTCAAATTCGAGCCGGCCGCCTGATCGTCAGGCCACGACCACCAGGATCAGCCACAACGAGGCGCCAAGCGTCATCAGCGAGGCCTTGGCGCCACTTGATTTTCCGGCAGTTCGCCAAACGGCAAAAGTCAGGAAGATGTTGTAGGGCACCGGCGCGAAATGCACCGCCAGAACCAGCGCAAGCGGCAACTTCAGCCCGAGCAGAATGAGCGCCGCCACCGACGACGCGACGTTGATCGCTGTGCCGACCACAACCAGGTCGCGCCAGAACAGCCGATCGAGCGGCACGCCGCCGAGCCAGCGTGAGCGGAAGAAGGCGGCAACGCGCGACATGATCGTCATCGATCCACCGGCTCCCTCGCTCTGCTCACCAGCGCAACCCTTCCACAAGGATAGCGTCTGGAAACCCTGCTTTATTCCTGACCCAGAACTTCGGCAATCGCGCGCTCGAAACGCGAGGCTTCCGTCACCAGCCAGTCGGTCATCGCCGGCCAATTGTCTTCGGCAAAACAATTCACCCGCCACATCGAATTGATGCCGAGGCCGTCGCAACTTTGTTCTGGCCTGAGCTTCAGCCTGTCTTCGATGGCCGGCTGGAACGGCTTCAGCCGCGACCAGGCTTGCGTGGCACCGAACTTCTCGTTGCGGCCGAAGAAGACGCCGACATGATTCTGCGCAGGCGCGACGTACATGGAAAGGACCAATGCGAAGTCGGGCAGCCCACGCTGCCAGAACCACGGTCCACGCCTCGCCAGCAGAGCCCTTTCATCCGGCTGCCGTTCCGCGAACAGCGTCCAGAAGCTGCGTTGGCGGAATTCAGAGGCGCGGCGGGCGCCAAAATCGAATTCGCTCATGTTCGAACCGTCGAGGGGCGCCGCAACCGGCGCCCAAGGCTGTTACCGGCCTACACCATTCCAAGCGCGGCCTTGTACAGATCGAGGATGGACTCCTCTTCCTGCCGCTCGGCCTGGTCCTTCTTGCGCAGCCGGATGATCGACCGCATCGCCTTAGTGTCGAAGCCGGTGCCCTTGGCCTCGGCGAACACTTCCTTGATGTCGTCGGCAATCGTCTTCTTCTCTTCCTCGAGCCGCTCGATACGCTCGATGAAGGCGCGCAACTGGCCGGCGGCAACAGTCTGGCTGGTCTCGGTGATGTCGTCGGCCATATTCTTCTCTCCGCGTCGTTTTCTCACCGCGACTCGGGGTGACCCGAGCGGCGAATTGCAGCGGTTCGATGCCCGACCGGGCGCGGCGGGTCAAGGTGCTATCGATGCGGCATGAAGGGCTGCTGCCAGGCGCCGACAAGGCTGTCTGATGCCGGCCTATTTCACCCGAATGCGATCAGCAGATCCTTGGCATCGATCTGGTCGCCGGCCTTGACGAGCACCTCGGCGATGGTGCCGTCGCGCTCGGCATGCAGCGCCGTTTCCATCTTCATCGCTTCGATCGACAGCAGCACGTCGCCGGCCTTCACCGCCTGGCCGGCAGCGACCACAAGCGCCGAGACGACGCCAGGCATCGGCGCGCCGACATGCGCCTCATTGCCCGGCTCCGCCTTGCGCCGTGCCTTGGCAGCGGAGGCGCCATGCGCCCGGTCCGGCACCTTCACCCGGCGCGGCTGGCCGTTGAGCTCGAAGAACACGGTGACCATGCCCTTTTCGTCGACATCGCCCATGGCAAGGCAGCGCACCACCAGCGTCTTGCCTTTTTCGATGTCGACGAAAATCTCGTCTTCCGGCTTCATGCCGTAGAAATAGGTCGGCGTCGGCAGCACGCTGACCGGCCCGTAGGTCTCCTGCGCGGCGGCGAAATCCGAAAACACCTTCGGATACATCAGCCACGACGCGAACTCGAACTCACTGAGCTTGCGCTCGAGCTTTTCCTCGACCTCCCTGCGGCTGGCCGTGAGGTCCGCCGCCTTGAGCAGCGAACCCGGCCGCACCGTGATCGGCTTTTCGCCCTTCAGCACCTTCTTCTGCAATGGCTTTGGCCAGCCGCCCGGCGACTGGCCGAGGTCGCCGCGCAACATCGACACCACAGAATCCGGGAAGGCGATGTCCCGCGCCGGATTCTCGACGTCGGCGACGGTCAGGTCCTGGCTGACCATCATCAGCGCCATGTCGCCGACGACCTTGGACGACGGCGTCACCTTGACGATATCGCCGAACATCAGATTGACGTCGTGATAGGTCTGCGCCACTTCGTGCCAGCGCGTCTCCAGCCCAAGCGAGCGCGCCTGTTCCTTGAGGTTGGTGAACTGCCCGCCAGGCATTTCGTGCAGATAGACCTCCGATGCTGGCCCCTTCAGGTCGCTTTCGAAGGCGGCGTACTGGTTGCGCACCGCCTCCCAGTAGAACGAGATATTCCTGATCCATTGCGGGTCGAGGCCCGGATCGCGCTCGGTGCCCTTCAGCGCCTCGACGATCGAACCCAGGCATGGCTGCGAGGTGTTGCCAGATAGCGAATCCATCGCCGCGTCGATGCCGTCGACACCGCTCTCCACCGCTGCCAGCACGGTGGCCGCCGACAGGCCGGATGTGTCGTGCGTGTGGAAGTGGATCGGCAGGTCTGTCGCCTCGCGCAGTGCCTTGAACAGCACGCGGGCAGCACTCGGCTTTAGAAGCCCCGCCATGTCCTTGACGGCAATGATATGGGCGCCCGCCGCCTGCAATTCGCTGGCCAGGCCGACATAGTATTTCAGATCGTATTTCGCCCGCGCCGGATCGAGTATGTCGCCGGTATAGCAGATCGCCGCTTCGATCAGCTTGCCCTCGGCGCCGACCGCATCCATGGCCACACGCATGTTCTCGACCCAGTTCAGGCAGTCGAAGACGCGGAACAGGTCGATGCCGCCAGCAGCGGCCTGGTGGACGAAATGCTGGACGACGTTGTCGGGATAGTTGGTATAGCCAACGCCGTTGGCGCCACGCAGAAGCATCTGCAGCAGAAGATTGGGTGCTGCCTCGCGCACCAGCGACAGCCGCTCCCATGGATCTTCGGTGAGGAAGCGCATGGCGACGTCGAATGTTGCGCCGCCCCAGCATTCGAGTGACAAAAGCTGCGGCAGAGCGCGCGCATAGGTGCCGGCGATGCCGGCGATGTCATAGGTGCGCACACGCGTCGCGAGCAAGGATTGATGCCCGTCGCGCATTGTCGTGTCGGTGACCAGCACCTCTTTTTGCTCGCGCATCCACGCCGCGAATTTCTCCGGCCCGAGCACGTCGAGCTTCTGCTTGCTGCCGTCAGGCACATTGCCGTTGAGATATGGCACCACCGGTGGCGCCGCATCTGCTTTTGGCTGCGGCCGGCCGCGCGTCTCGGGATGGCCATTGACCGAAACGTCGGCAAGATAGTTGAGCAGCTTGGTCGCGCGGTCCTGCCGCTTCACGCTGGCGAACAGTTCCGGCGTCGTGTCGATGAACTTGGTGGTGTAGGAATTGTCGGCGAAGCTCCGGTGATTGATGATCGCCTCGAGAAAGGTGAGATTGGTCGCCACGCCCCGGATTCGGAATTCGCGCAACGCCCGGTTCATGCGGGCGATGGTCTCGGCCGGCGTCGGCGCCCACGCCGTCACCTTTTCCAGCAATGGATCGTAGAAGCGGGTGATGACCGCGCCCGAATAGGCGGTGCCCCCATCAAGGCGGATGCCGAAGCCGGTGGCGCCGCGATAGGCGGTGATGCGGCCATAGTCGGGGATGAAATTATGCTCGGGGTCTTCAGTGGTGATGCGGCACTGCAGCGCGTGCCCGTTGAGCCTGATGTCCTTCTGCGTCGGCACGCCCGATTCCGCCGTGCCGATGGCAAAGCCGTCGAGTATGTGGATCTGTGCTTTGACGATGTCGATGCCGGTCACTTGTTCGGTGACGGTGTGCTCGACCTGGATGCGCGGATTGACCTCGATGAAATAGAATTTTCCGGTATCGGCATCCTGCAGGAACTCGACCGTGCCGGCGCCGATATAGCTGGTTTCGCGCGCGATCCTCAGCGCATAGGCGCAAAGCTCCTCGCGCTGCGACATTTCGAGATAGGGAGCCGGCGCCCGCTCGACCACTTTCTGGTTGCGGCGCTGGATCGAACAATCGCGCTCGAACAGATGCACCGCATTGCCATGCGTGTCGCCCAGCACCTGCACCTCGACATGGCGGGCGCGCTCGATCAGCTTCTCGAGATAGACCTCGTCCTTGCCGAAAGCCGCCTTCGCCTCACGCTTGCCTTCCATCACCTCGCGGGCGAGATCGGCCTCGGAGCGGATGGCGCGCATGCCGCGGCCGCCGCCGCCCCAGGATGCCTTGAGCATCACCGGGTAGCCGATCGTCCTGGCGAGTTCCTTCACCGCCGCCATGTCGTCCGGCAAGGGATCGGTGGCGGGAATTACCGGCACACCGACTTCGATTGCGAGATTGCGGGCGGCGACCTTGTTGCCCAGCCTGCGCATCGTATCCGGCTTTGGCCCGATGAAGATGATGCCGGCCGTGGCGCAGGCCTCGGCGAATTCCGGGCTCTCCGACAGCAGGCCGTAGCCTGGATGGATGGCATCGGCGCCCGAAAGCCTGGCGACGCGGATAACCTCCTCGATCGACAGATAGCTTTCGATCGGCCCCATATCCCTGGTCAGGTGCGGCCCGCGCCCGACCTGGTAGCTTTCGTCGGCCTTGAAGCGATGTAGGGAGTATTTGTCTTCCTCCGCCCAGATCGCCACGGTTTTGAGGCCGAGTTCATTAGCCGCGCGGAAAACGCGGATAGCAATTTCGGAGCGGTTGGCGACAAGGATCTTCGAGATTGCCAAGGACAGGGCTCCGGACGCGGGGAAGGGAACTGCCGGACATGATTAGCGCGAAAATGCTGCAGTGCAAACAAAATCGAGGTGCGGCTAAACCGATTTAAATCGACTCCATGTCGTCAAAACAGAAATGCCCGGCGCGAAGCGCCGGGCATTCCGAATTGTCGTCGTCGACAGGCTTACATCTTCTGGATGTAGGTGTACTTGCCGTCGTCGCCCTTCTTCCACTCGTACATGACGTAGCCGGGCAACGTCGGATCGCCCTTCGCGTCATAGGAGAGGTCGCCCAGAACGGTCTTGAACGGACCCTTCTCATGCAGCGCCTTGGCAACTTCCTGCGGGTCGTTCGACTTGGCAACGGTGGCTGCTTCGGCGATCGCCTGCATGGCGGCGTAGGAGTAAAGCGTGTAGGCCTCCGGTTCGAAGCCCTGCGCGCGGAACTTCTCGACGAGTTCCTTGTTCGTCGGGATCAGACGCGGATCCGGGCCGAACGTGTTCAGCGTGCCCGCAACTGCGTCGCCAGCGATCGAGGCCAGCTCGTTCGACACGATGCCGTCGCCGGAAACCAGCGTCGCCTTGAGGCCCTGGTCAGCCGCCTGGCGGATGATCAGGCCGGCTTCGGTGTGCAGGCCACCCCAATAGATGATGGAAACGCCGGCTTCCTTCATCTTGGCGATCAGCGCCGAGAAGTCCTTGTCGCCGACATTGACGCCTTCGTACATGACTTCCGTCAGGCCGGCTGCGTTCATCGCCTTCTTGGTCTCATCGGCAAGGCCCTGGCCGTAGGTCGTCTTGTCGTGGATGACCGCGATCTTGGCATCCTTGAAGTTCGCCGCGAGATAGGCGCCGGCGATGCTGCCCTGCTGGTCGTCACGTCCGCAGGTGCGGAACGTGTTCCACATGCCGCGTTCGGTGAACTTCGGATTGGTCGCGGCCGGCGTGATCTCGAGGATGCCGTTTTCCGCGTAGACTTCCGACGCCGGGATCGAGACGCCCGAGTTGAAGTGGCCAACCACGAACTTGACGCCGTCGCCGACGAACTTGTTGGCGACCGAGATGCCCTGCTTCGGATCGGAGACGTCGTCGCCGACCGAGAGCTTGATCTGCTCGCCATTGATGCCACCGGCCGCATTGATGTCGGCGACGGCCTGTTCGGCACCCTTCTGCAGCTGCGCGCCGAAGGCGGCATTCGGACCGGTGATCGGACCGGCGACGCCAACCAGGACGTCAGCCCACGCGCTGCCGCTGAACGCGATCAGCGCGGTCAGGGCGACGGCGGACAAAAGTGATTTTTTCATGTAAAACGCTCCCATTTACGGAGTGGGCGTTGGATGATGCTTTCATGCGATGCCCACTTTTACTCGCAGAAAACGTACTTTGCCGATTTTCAGGCACTTGTCACGCCGATTCATCCCCGAAACGGCGTTAATCATGAACGTCAACCTTTCGGCTTCCAGCTCAAAACCGATGCTCTTTCATAGAGCCAATTATACTGTGTCACCATCTGGTTTGTGCGCGTGTATTGATAGCCGATGAAGCCCAATATCATCAGTACGATCGTATCCACGATATAGTAATGCAGCGAGAACATCGTGCCGCCGAACAGCGCGTGATGAATGAACCTTACGCCAATGCCAAGGCCGAGCATGTAGGCGAACAATTGGAGGAAGCTGCGCCATGTCTGGGCGCTGGCCTTGCCGGTCATCCATGCCGCCCAGCCGCCGAGCAGGCAGGTGACGAAGAAGAACTGCCAGATCGAGGGTTCCTCGTAGAGAATGCCCTGCATGATGAAGTCTCCTGAACTCAGTGGTGGCCGCCTTCGAGATAGGCGGCGCGCACTTCCGGATTGGCGAGCAGCTCCTTGCCGGTGCCGCTCATCGTCACATTGCCGTTGACCATGACATAGCCGCGCGTCGCGAGCTTCAGCGCGCCGAAGGCGTTCTGCTCGACCAGAAACACTGTCAGCCCTTGGGTCCGGTTCAACTCGCGGATGGCGTCGAAGATCTGCTTCACGATCAGCGGCGCCAGGCCGAGCGACGGCTCGTCGAGCAGGAGCAGCTTCGGCCGTGCCATCAGCGCACGCCCGATCGACAGCATCTGCTGTTCGCCGCCCGACAGGGTGCCGCCGCGCTGGGCGATGCGTTCCTTCAGGCGCGGAAACAGCGTGAACACCTTCTCGACGTCCTCGTCGTAATGCTTGAGGCCGTCGAGGCTGGCGCCCATCTGCAGGTTTTCCATCACCGTCATGCGCGGGAAGATGCGCCGGCCCTCCGGCGACTGGGCGATCCGCATGCGCGCGATCTCATGCGTTGGCATCTGGGTAATATCGGTGCCGGCGAAGGTGATCGTGCCCGCCCGGGCCCGCGGAGCACCAAAAATGGTCATCATCAGCGTCGACTTGCCGGCGCCGTTGGCGCCGATCAGCGCCACGATCTCGCCCTGCCTGACGGTGACGTCGACACCGTTCAGCGCCCTGATGTTGCCGTAGTAGGTCTGGACGCCTTTGATATCGAGCAGCGTTGTGCCGGCCATCACTTGCGCCCTCCGCGCTTGCCCGCAGGTGCGGCAGCAGTCTTGCCGGCAACTGTTTTCGCAGTTTTCCCGGAAGCGTGGCTCGTTTCCACTTTCCCGGCGTCGACGCGGCGCGAAAATTCCGTCTCCTTGCCGGCGGCGAGAAGCTTGGCCTGACCAACCCAGTCCTCACGGGCGATGCGTCCGTCGAAGGCGAGATAGGCCTCGACGGCCGCGACGTCGGCTTTCTTCCATGCCGCGATCTGGTCGAAATGGAAGATGCCGTGCTGGTTAAGCTTCTTCTCGTTGACCGTGCCGATGCCCTTGATGCGGGTCAGATTGTCGGCCTCGCCGCCACGTGGCGCTGTGAGCCGGTTCGAAACGCCCGCGACCTTCGACTTGGCCGGCGCCTTAGCCGTGGAGGGTTTCGCGGTCGGCTTAGCTGCAGCGGGTTCCGCCTTGGCCGGGGGAGCGGCGGCTTGCGCTGCTGCCTTGCTTGCCGCGGCACTCGACTTTGCATCGAACTGCCCGGCTTTCGAGGCGCCTTTCGACACGGTCACGCGCTCGCCCTCGCTGTGGCCGATCGTATCGGTCACCGGTCCGGCGAGATACGAAGACGATGTGCCTGGGCCGTGCGCGGAATCGGGACCGGTGTCCAATTGCTCGATGACGTCCTCGTCGCCGACTTCGGTCAGTACCGTCTCGACTTCCTCGTCTTCGACGCCGAGATAGGCAGCGATGACGCGCGGGTCCGTGCGTACCGAATGCGGGCTGCCGTCCGATATCTTGCGCCCGTATTCGAGCACCACGACGTGGTCGGAAATCTGCATGACCACCGCCATGTCGTGCTCGATCAGCAGGATCGAGGTGCCGGTGTTGTCTTTGATGTCCATCAGCAGCGCGTTGAGCGCCATTGATTCTTTCGGATTGAGGCCGGCAGCCGGCTCGTCGAGGCAGAGCAACTCCGGACCCGTGCACATCGCCCGCGCGATCTCGAGGCGTCGTTGCGCGCCATAGGGCAGGTCGCCGGCCGGGTCGTCGGCACGGTCGACGAGATCGGCCTTCTCCAGCCAGTGCCTGGCCAGTTCGACCGACTCGGCCGATGCCTTCCGGTAGCCGCTGAAGCCGAACAGGCCGAGCACGGTGTAGCCGGACGCCTTCATCAGCTTGTTGTGCTGGGCTACCAGCAGGTTCTCGAGCAGCGTCATGCCCGAGAACAGGCGGATGTTCTGAAAGGTGCGCGCCACCTTGGCGCGTGCCGGGATTTCATGGTTCGGCAGGCGTTCGAGCAGATAGCTCGAGCCGTCGCGCCTATTGAGCGTGAGCATGCCTTCCGACGGTTTGTAGAAACCGGTGATGCAATTGAACACCGTGGTCTTGCCGGCGCCGTTCGGTCCGATCAGCGCGGTGATCTCGCCGCGCTTGGCCTGGAAGGAGAGATCGCCGATGGCGACCAGACCGCCGAATTTCATCGACAGATGGTCGACCTGCAGGATGGCATCGTTCATGGGAGATGGGTTCGTATCACTCATCAGCCGTGGCCTTCCTTGGTGAAGGAGCCGGATACGGCCTTGCTCTTCTTGAGGAAGGCTGTCGGTTCACGGCTGCCGACGAAGCCGCGCGGCTTCCACAGCATGACGATGACCATGGCCATGCCGAATAAAAGCATGCGGTAGAGTTCCGGGGTGAAGTCGGGGCCGAAGACCTGCTTCAGGAAATCGAGTTCGCGCAGCACCTCCGTGCCGCCGATCATCACCATGGCGGCGACGGCGATGCCAACCAGCGAACCCATGCCGCCAAGCACGACCATAGCCAGAATGATGGCCGACTCCAGGAAGATGAAGGATTCGGGGCTGACGAAACCTTGCCGTGCCGCGAAGAACGAGCCGGCGAAGCCGCCGAACATGGCGCCGGTGGCAAAGGCAGTGAGCTTGGTGGTGGTGGTGTTGATGCCGAGCGAGCGGCAGGCGATCTCATCCTCGCGCAGCGCTTCCCAGGCGCGGCCGACAGGCATGCGCCTTAGCCTTATCGTGACGAAGGCGGTGAGCAGGCAGAGCCCCAGGATCAGATAGTAGAGGAATATCTTGTAGTAGGCGCTCGATGTGGCGATATCCAACACCTTGGCGATATAATTCGGATCCGAAACGTTGAACGTCATCAGGCCGAAAAAGGTGACCTTGGGGATGCCGGAGATGCCGGCCGAGCCGTTCGTAACCTCGCGCCAATTGATCAGCACGAGACGAATGATCTCGCCGAAGGCAAGCGTCACGATCGCCAGATAATCGCCGCGCAGACGCAGCACCGGAAACCCGAGCAATACCCCCCAGAAGGCGGCCATGGCGCCGGCGGCGGGCAGCAGGATCCAGAACGACAGGCCAAAATGCGTGCCGAGCAGCGCATAGGCATAGGCGCCGACCGCGTAGAAGGCGACGTAGCCGAGATCGAGCAGGCCGGCGAGGCCGACGACGATGTTCAGCCCCCAGGCCAACATCACATAGATCAGGATCTGGATGCCGAAATTGTCGACCCATTTCAGTGAACCCTGGAACCCGCCGGCCATCGACCCTGCGTACACGGCAAGCACCGCCACGACGATGATCGGGTAGAGCGCCAGTGCGGTTATGCCCAACGCCGAGAAATGGGCGAGGATGAAGGTGCGGAAATAGAACAGCACCGAGGCCAGCGCATAGATGATCGCCAGCGCCCGCGCGAAGCGCGCATAACCGGCGAGACCCGGCCCCAGCAAACCATCGAGCGAGCCGGCCAGCAGCGCCAGCACAGCCACTACGACGACGGCAGCAATGAAATACGGCAACCGGAAGAACCGCGTCGCCACGCTTTCCGGCAACAGCCCGGTGGCGATGTCGGCAATCTTCTGGTTGGCCAGGAAGGGCTGGCCGTAGGCAACGTAGAGAAAGCGGCCGAGCATGGTGGCGATCACCACGGCGGCGAGCAGGCCCCAGCGCTGTACGAGGATCAGCTCGTTGGAGATGTTCTGATCGGTCCGCAGGCCGATGAACAGCACGAACAGGCCGAGCGCGATGGCACCAGCATAAAGCGCCTCGCGCGTGGCGCGTTGCACTGGGGTGGCGACGACGCCGCGCTCCGGAGATACAGTGACCGCCATGACCTCAGACCTTTTCGACTTCTGGCCGGCCCAATATGCCGGAAGGCAGGAAGATCAGGACGATCGCCAGGATGGAGAAGGCGGCGACGTCCTTGTAGTCGATCGAGAAATAAGCCGACCACATGCTTTCGATGAAGCCGATCATCAGCCCGCCGAGCACGGCGCCGGGCAGCGAGCCGATGCCGCCGAGCACCGCCGCGGTGAACGCCTTCACGCCGGGCGTGAAACCGTCGGAGAAGGCGATGACGCCGTAATACATCAGGAACAGCGTGCCGGCGACGGCAGCAAGGGCCGCACCCATGACGAAGGTGATCGAGATGGTGCGGTCGACGTCGATGCCAAGCAACGCCGCCATCTTGCGGTCCTGCTCGCATGCCCTTTGCGCCCGGCCCAGTGAGGTCTTGTTGACCAAATACCAGAACAGCGCCAGCAGCAGCGCGGTGACGATGACGATGATGATCTGCTTCAGCGATACGCTGATGCCCTCGATGTTGTAGACCGTGGACACCATCGGCGGGATCGGCTTGTTGCGCGGCCCTTGCGTCACCTGGACGAAGTTCGACAGGGCGATCGACATGCCGATCGCGGTGATCAGCGGGGCCAGCCGGAACGAACCGCGCAAAGGCCGGTAGGCCACCTTCTCGATCGTCCAATTATACAGGCTGGTCAGCAGCATCGCGACGATCATCATGATCAGCAGCGCGATCACCACCGGCAAGGAATAGAACAATGCGCCGAGAATGAGGAAAACGATGAGGGCGGTGAATGCCCCGACCATGAAGATGTCGCCATGGGCAAAATTGATCATGCCGATGATGCCGTAGACCATCGTATAGCCGATCGCTATCAGCCCATAGATCGATCCCAGCGTCAGCCCATTGATAAGCTGCTGGACAAAATACTGCATGCTGTCGTGGCTCCCCTGGAATGTCGCCCATGCAGACGCATTCCTTTTCGTATTTCCCCTAGTCGTAAAGTTTCGAGCCCGGATTGCAACGTGATTTTTCGATGGCTATGCGTGTTTTCGCCGCACGCCGTCCGATTGCCCGTTTTATTCCCGTCCGGCCCCTGGACCATCGCGGACCCTACCATTGGCCTAACGCAATGTCTTTGACGATTCAACCGCACCATGCGCCTCGTTTCGAAGAAATCGCCGTCAAAATAAGTTGATGAGCGGGATCGTTGCGTCGTTGATCGCAATCCGTTTACGCTCTCTTTCTTCCCCTGCGTCAGCGTTTTTTCTATTTGACGACGAAGCCGTGCGCGAACGGGTCGCGGTCGTCGATGAAGATCGTGTTCAATCCGGTCATCCGTGCCCAGCCGCCGATCGACGGAATGATCGCCGGCTTGCCGGCGACGGTGACCTCTTTTTCCACCCTGCCCTTGAACAGCGAGCCGATGATCGATTCATGGACGAAGTCGTCGCCAACCCCAAGCTTGCCCTTGGCGTGAAGCTGCGCCATCCGCGCCGAGGTGCCGGTGCCGCAGGGCGAGCGGTCGATCGCCTTGTCGCCGTAGAAGACGGCGTTGCGGGCATCGGCTTGCGGGTTGGTCGGCGCACCGGTCCACAATATGTGCGACAGCTTGTCGATGCCGGGATTCTCCGGGTGGACGAAGGAATATTTCTCGTTGAGCCGCTGCCGCACCACCGGGCTCCAGGCGATCAGCTCGCCCGCCGAATGGTCGGCCATGTCGCGATAGTTCGTTTGCGGTTCGACGATGGCGTAGAAATTGCCGCCATAGGCGACATCGACGCTGATCTCGCCGAGCCCGGGGCATTCGACCGTCAGTCCCTCGGCATAGAGGAAGGACGGCACATTGGTGATGCGCACCTCCTCGACATAGTCGCCGACCTGCTTGTACTCGGCGACGACCAGGCCCGCCGGCGTATCCAGCCTGAGCACGCCCGGCGTCTTCGGCTTGATCAGCCCATGTTCGACGGCAAAGGTCACAGTGCCGATTGTGCCGTGGCCGCACATCGGCAGACAGCCGGAGGTTTCGATGAACAGGATGGCGATGTCGCAATCCTCGCGCGTCGGCGGATAGAGGATCGAGCCGGACATCACGTCATGGCCGCGCGGCTCGAACATCAGCCCGGTGCGGATCCAGTCATATTCGGCCAGGAAATGCGCTCGCCGCTCCATCATCGTCGAGCCGTTGAGCAGCGGTCCGCCGCCGGCGACCAGCCGCACCGGATTGCCGCAGGTGTGGCCGTCTATGCAGAAGAAGGAATTCTTGGCCATGCCGGCTCCCAACTGAATGTCTTCGATCTCAAAACCGTTGCGGACTGAACGGACCGAGATCGAGCGATGGACCCTGCCCGAGAACGAGCTCACGGATCAAGCGTCCGGTCGCCGCGGCCTGGGTCAGGCCGAGATGACCATGGCCGAAGCCATACACCACCGACGGCGTTTTTTGCGACCGCCCGATCACCGACAACGAATCCGGCAGCGACGGCCGGAACCCCATCCATTCGCGGCCATTGGCCGGATCCAGCCCTGGCAGGAATTTTTGCGCCTTTTCGAGCAGTGCTTTCGAGCGCGCATAATTGGGCGGCCTTTCGAGGCCGCCGAGCTCGACCGCGCCACCGACGCGCAGGCCGGTCTCGAGCGGCGTGATGACAAAGCCATGCCCGGAGAAGATCAATTGCCGCTTTACGTCGAACGCAGTCTTCGGCAGCGTCGTGTTGTAGCCACGCTCGGTCTCCAGCGGGATGCCGTCGCCGAGATGTCTTGCCAGCAGATGCGACCAGGCCCCGGCAGCGATGACGACATGCTTTGCCCGACGCGTCGTACCGTCGGCCATGGTCAGGATCGCGTCGCCCTGTCCCGCCTCGATACGCTCGATCCGGGCCTTTTCGAACCCCGCGCCCAACCTCTCGGCATAGGCCCATAAGGCCTTTCCAAGCAGCTTGGGGTCGGCGACGGTCTTCCACCCCGGCACGAACGTGCCCCTGGCGAAGCGCGGCGACAGGCCGGGCTGCAAGGCGGCGAGAGCGCTGCCTTCGACATGGTTGAAGCCGATGCCGAAGCGCTGCCTTGCCGCCCAGCCGGGCAGCGACGCCTTGAACTCGGCCTCGCTTTCGTAGAGTTCGAGCGAGCCGTCCTCGTGCAGCATCGGCCGTGTGCCGGAACGGTCGAGCAAGCCCATCCATTCCGCCTCGGCGAGCTTCATCATCCCGGCCTGCGCGGCAAGGCCGGCTTCATAGCGGTCGCTTCGGCCGGCCCGCCAGAAGCGGACCAGCCAGGGCAACAGCTTCGGCAGATAGGCGGGCGGAATGCTGAGCGGGCCTAGCGGGTCGGCGAGCCATTTCGGCAACTGCCTGATCATGCCCTTGTGAGCCAGCGGCAGCACATCGGAGAACGCCAAGGCAGCGGCATTGCCGGAGCTGGTTTCCTCGCAGATCCCCGTCCGATCGAAAATCGTGACGTTTCGCCCCGCCTCGGCCAGAAAGCCGGCGGCGCAGATGCCGATAATGCCGCCACCAATGATGGCAACATCGAGCGTAGCATTATCATTCATTGCCATGCGCCGCGCTGCACATCTGCAAATACCCTCGAAGGGACTGGATCAGAATGCCGGCAGCTCTGGCCGCACCGCCAGCGCGTCCCTGACGGTCTTTTCGACAGCCTTGCGCCGCTCGCCCGCCAACGGCTGACGCGGCATGCGCACCCGGTCATTGGTATCGATGGCGAAGACCTCCGCGAGCTTGATGTTCTGCACCAGATAGGTCGAGACGTCGAGGTCGAGCAGCGGCCGGAACCAGCGGTAGATTTTCAACGCCTCCTCGCGGCGGCCCTGTCTCATCAATTGATAGATGGCGACTGTCTCGCGCGGGAACGCGGTGACCAGGCCCGCCACCCAGCCAATGGCGCCGACCGACAGCGCCTCGAAGGCAAGATTGTCGACGCCGGTGAACAGGTCATAGCGGTCGCCGAGGCGGTTGATGATCTCGGTCGAGCGGCGGATGTCGTCGGAGGACTCCTTGATGGCAATGAAGCGCTGGTCCTTCGCCAGTTCCTCCATCTGGTCGACAGTGACGTCGACGCGGTAGGCAAGCCGGTTGGAATAGATCATCACCGGCAGGTCGCCGGCCGCGGCGACGGCGCTGAGTGCCGCGACTGTCTCCTCGGCATTGGTATGGTAGATCGGGCTCGGCACCACCATCAAACCGTTGGCGCCTTCTTTTGCGGCGCGGCGCGCGATCGTCGCCGCCTCGCGTGTGCCGGCTTCGTTGACCGTCAACAGCACCGGTTTGTTGCCGGCGATCTTCTGCGCGGTCTTCAGCACCTCGATCTTTTCGTCATGCGACAGCATCGGTCCTTCGCCAAGCGAGCCACAGACGATGATGCCGTCGCAGCCGGCCTCCATCTGCAGCGCAAAGCAGCGCTCCATCTCGGCATGGTCGAGGCGATCATCCTCGGTGAATTTGGTCGTAACGGCGGGGAAAACTCCGGCCCACATGTCGGTTGCTCCATCTGATATATCAGTCGTATATTTCTTAAGAAGCCGGCTGTCAACGTTGAATCTGACATGATATATCAAAAATATATCAGGAGATGCCGCATTGGTATATGACAACCCAGGCTCCGAGCCGGCGACTGCGAAGGCCTACCGCAGGCTCGAGCATATGATCGTAACGCTCGAACTGGCGCCCGCGAGCTTCATCACCGAGGGGGCGCTGATCGACAGGCTCGGCCTTGGCCGCACCCCGGTGCGCGAAGCGATCCAGCGGCTGGCCTGGGAGGGGCTGCTCGAGGTCCGGCCGCGTGCCGGCATTGCCATTGCCCCGCTT
Organism: Mesorhizobium sp. M0815; assembly: GCF_040319995.1. Lineage (NCBI taxonomy): Bacteria > Pseudomonadati > Pseudomonadota > Alphaproteobacteria > Hyphomicrobiales > Phyllobacteriaceae > Mesorhizobium > Mesorhizobium sp. M0815. The sequence continues at coordinate 158,807 of NZ_JAMYOU010000002.1, forward strand.
CACCCTGGCGACTGGCTGCGCGTCCTCGACGCCCGCCGCGGCGTCGAGGTCGTGCTTGCCCGCTCGGCCGCCCGCTTCGTCACCCGCGAGGCCGCCGACCTGTTTCATGACGCAGCGCTGGCCATGCAAAAGGCCGTGATTTCGGAAAATGTTCTTTGCTTCATCCAAGCCGACAAGGCGCTTGATGAGGCGCTGGCGCTGGCTGCAGACAACCCGTTCGCGGCGCGCCTGGCGGCGCCCTTGCAAACCCACAGCCGCCGCTTCTGGTTCCGCTACAAGGCCGATACCGGCTTGGCCGAATCCGCCGAGCACCATGTCGCATTGATCCGCTCGATCCTCGCCGGCGACGAAGAGGCCGCGGCCAAGGACGCCAAGCGGCTGATGGCGTTGCTGCGCGGCCACGCTGAGGCAGCTGCTACGCGCTGACGCCGCCCGCTCCCTCATGAGTTTTGGCCGGGCAGGGCGTCCACGCTTTCCCAATTTTCGCCGGCTGCGACAATGCAGCTTCTGCCGGCGACGTCGGTCACGATGACCGTCCAGCTTCCGCTATCGGCGACAAAAACTTCCATGACCGCCTCCTGACCGATCAGTCCGAGAGCAAACTGTCTTTCCTGGAAATTCTCGGCCAGGTGGGCGACGAGGTCGCCATGTTCAACGCAGTATTGATATTGGGCGCTTGCGGCATTCGTACCCACCGCGAATAAGCCAGCAAAAGCTACGGTCTTCACCCATCCTAACAGCGATTTGCGTGCCATAGGGCACCTCCTTTGCCATCACGATCCGGCAAAGGGAGGTGATTGACGGCCTCATTTTGCCGGAGCGATCCAGGCCGGTTCCGACGTCATCATCGCGTCGCTCCTTTCCGTGTTCCGGTCTGCCGCCAGCGGGAACGATTCTGGATGTTCTCGCTATGTTCCATATATGGTATCGCTAACGAAAAATAGCAAGCCGTGCGCGCCTCAAGTGGGCGCGGGGAGATCCGTTTCAAGGTCGCCGAGAACAGGGCCGCAGCCCGGCTGTCGTGCCGAGGCTGCGGCCAGGTGAATAGGAAAGGCCTACTTCAGGTACCGGGCAGCGCCGCTATCGTCATCGCGCTCTCCCAGCCTTCGCCGACTGAAATCACGCAGCTTTGACCTTTTGTATCGCTGGCGAGGATGGTCCAGGTGCCCTTGTCGGAAACGAAGACTTCAAGCACCACATTCGGATTGACGACGCCAACCGCGCTCGGGTTTTCATGAAACTTCTCGCCGAGCGCCTTGACCATATCGGCGCGTGCCGCGCATTGCTCGGCAGCCATTGCCGGGATGGCGGAAAGCGCCGCCGTTGCCGCGCAAGCTATGATCGCCATGAGACGTGTCATCTGACATCTCCTTTGCGCCGGACGATATCCCCCGGAGCCGTCACCAGCGCCGTTGGTTGATCTGCCAGCTCCTCCTTCGCGGCAGGACTGCAACCTAAGAGGATTGCTGCCTTCTTGGTTCCATCACATTCGTGTTCATGCCGATGAAGACGGCGACAAAAAAGGCACGGGCTCCAAGCCCGGGCCTTTTCTTGCTTTCTGCGATTTGGATCAGTTCATCGTCGGGATGACGAACTCGGCGCCGTCCTTCACACCGGCCCGCGCGCCCGCAGCCGAAGCGAGGACGCGCAGACAGGAAACCGTCCGGCTAATTCATCGTCGGGATGACGAACTCGGCGCCGTCCTTCACGCCGGACGGCCAGCGCGACGTCACAGTCTTGGTCTTGGTGTAGAAGCGGAACGCGTCCGGCCCGTGCTGGTTGAGGTCGCCGAACGAGGACGCCTTCCAGCCGCCAAACGTATAGTAGGCGATCGGCACCGGGATCGGCACGTTGATGCCGACCATGCCGACCTGGACTCGTGAGGCGAAGTCCCGCGCCGCATCGCCGTCGCGGGTGAAGATGGCGACGCCATTGCCCATCTCGTGCTCGTTGGCAAGCTTGATGGCGTTTTCGTAAGTCGGCGCGCGCACCACCGACAGCACCGGCCCAAAGATCTCTTCCTTGTAAATGCGCATGTCGGCAGTCACGTTGTCGAACAGGCAGCCGCCCATATAGTAGCCGTTCTCGTAGCCCTGCATGGAAAAGCCGCGGCCATCGACCACCAGCTTGGCGCCTTCCTTGACGCCGGTGTCGACATAGGATTTGACCCGCTCCAGCGCCTGCGCCGTGACCAGAGGGCCGAAATCGGCGGAAGAATCCGTCGACGGACCGACCTTCAGGCTCTCGACGCGCGGCACCAGTTTTTCCATTAGCCGGTTGGCGGTGTCGTTGCCGACCGGGACGGCCACCGAGATCGCCATGCAGCGCTCGCCGGCCGAGCCGTAGCCGGCGCCGATCAGCGCGTCGACGGTCTGGTCCATGTCGGCATCGGGCATGATGATCATGTGGTTCTTGGCGCCGCCGAAGCACTGCACGCGCTTGCCGGCCGCGCAGCCGCGCGAATAGATGTACTGGGCGATCGGTGTCGAGCCGACGAAACCGATAGCCTTGATGTCGGGATCGTCGAGGATGGCGTCGACCACTTCCTTGTCGCCGTTGACGACATTGAGGATGCCCGCCGGCAGGCCGGCCTCGATGAACAGTTCGGCAATCCGCATCGGCACGCCCGGATCGCGCTCCGACGGCTTGAGGATGTAGGCATTGCCGCAGGCGATGGCCGGCGCGATCTTCCATAACGGGATCATCGCTGGAAAATTGAACGGCGTGATGCCGGCGACGACGCCGAGCGGCTGGCGCATCGAATAGACGTCGATGCCGGGGCCGGCGCCATCGGTGAACTCGCCCTTCATCATATGCGGCGCACCGATGCAGACCTCGACCACTTCGAGGCCACGCTGGATGTCGCCCTTGGCGTCGGCGATGGTCTTGCCGTGTTCGCGCGCCAACATCTCGGCCAGCGCGTCATACTCCTTGGCGACCAGCTCGAGGAACCGCATCAGGACGCGTACGCGCCGCTGAGGATTGGTCGCCGCCCAGCCGGGCTGTGCCGCCTTGGCGTTTTCGACCGCTGCGCGCAATTCCGCCTGCGAAGCCAACGCCACCGTGCCACGCACCGTGCCGTCCATCGGCTGCATGACGTCCTGCTTGCGGCCGCTGGTCCCGGCGACACGCTTGCCGCCAATGAAATGACCGTATTCGATCATGGTTTCTCTCCTTGGTTCGTGATGAGGCATTGTCCGCCTTTGCGGGAGCGATGGCAACGCGAGTGAAAACGCAACCGTTGTGCAGAAAATAGATAGCGGCGCGCGATTGTGCATCAAATGGCGCAAATGGTAGGGAGTGTACTCCTATCGCTTGGATTGCTGAGTTGAGTTTCTTCACACCCCCCTCTGTCCTGCCGGACATCTCCCCCGCAAGGGGGGAGATTGGCGGCTTCGGCCTTACCGCCCTTTTTGCGACGTTGGAGATTGGCGAAAGCCGACCGGACATCCGATCTCCCCCCTTGCGGGGGAGATGGCCGGCAGGCCAGAGGGGGGTGGGCGGGAACACGGCGCTCTCTATCGAAACGGACCATCCCGATGAACTGGGATGACGTTCGCATCTTCCTTGCCGTGGCGCGCGCCGGCCAGATCCTCGGCGCCGCCAGGCGGTTGGAGCTCAATCACGCGACCGTCTCGCGCCGCATTGCCGCCCTCGAGGATGCATTCAGGACAAAACTGTTTCGCCGGCTTACCACCGGCAGCGAGCTGACGCCGGCAGGCGAACGTTTCCTCGAAATCGCCGAACGCATGGAGGGCGACATGATCGCCGCGCGCTCGACCGTTTCAGGCGAAGGCGACGACGTCTCGGGCACCGTGCGCATCGGCGCGCCGGACGGTTTTGGCGTCGCCTTCCTGGCCAGGCGCCTCGGCGCGCTGACCGCTTTGCACCGCGAGCTCACCATCCAGCTGGTGCCGGTACCGCGCTCCTTCTCTTTGTCCCGCCGCGAGGCCGACATTGCCATCACCGTCGAACGGCCGACGGAAGGCCGTCTGGTGGCGGGAAAGCTCGTCGACTACACGCTCGGCCTGTTCGCGTCGCGGGCCTACGCCGACACGCATGGCCTGCCCGGAACCGCCGCCGAGCTGGGCCAGCACACGCTGATCGGCTACGTGCCGGACCTGATCGTCAGTCCCTCGCTCGACTACGCGGCCGAATTCAGCGCCGACTGGCGCACCAGCTTCGCCATTTCCTCAGCGCTCGGCCAGGCCGAAGCGGTGCGTTCCGGCGCCGGCATCGGCATCCTGCACACCTTCGTTGCCCGCTCGATGCCGGAGCTGGTGCCTCTCGATATCGTCGCACCCATCCGCCGCGCCTACTGGCTGGTCTATCATGAATCGGTCAGGCCACTGCGCCGCGTCCAGATCGCCGCGAGCTTCATCACCAAGGCCGTCGAACGGGACCGGGGTTTGTTCGCGTGAAGCCTACCGGCCGGCGGCTGTCTTAAGCTGCTGGGGGTCTTACTTGGCGTATCGTCCCGGCCCGAGATCGCCGACGTCGATGTCTGGCACCCGGCTGGAGATGATGTCGGCCAGAACCTTGGCCGAGCCGCAGGCCATGGTCCAGCCGAGCGTGCCGTGGCCGGTATTGAGATAGAGATTGGAGAAATCGGTGCGCCCGATCAGCGGCGGCCCGTCCGGCGTCATCGGCCGCAGCCCGCACCAGAAGGTGGCCGACCGCATGTCGCCGCCGCCCGCGAAAAGGTCGCCGACCGAATGTTCGAGCGTGCGGCGCCGCGATTCGTGCAGCCGCATGTCGAAGCCGGAGATTTCCGCCGTGCCGCCGACCCGGATACGGTCGCCGAGGCGGGTGATCGCCACCTTGTAGCTCTCGTCCATCACCGTCGACACCGGCGCGGCGGCGGCGTCCTTGATCGGCAGGGTGATCGAATAGCCCTTGACCGGGTAGACCGGGATGGGCCGCTTCAGCATGCGCATGAACCGCGCCGAATAGCTGCCCATCGCCATCACATAGGCGTCAGCGACCATCCAGCCCTTGCTGGTGCTGATGTTGGTGATGCGATCGCGCTTCTTGACGACGCGCCGTATCTCCGTGTCGTATTCGAAGGTGACGCCGCGTGCCGCGCAAAGCTCCGCAAGCCTGTCGGTGAACATCTTGCAGTCGCCGGTTTCGTCGCCGGGCAACCGCAGGCCACCGACGAATTTCTCGCGCACGCCAGCCAGCGCGGGCTCGGCAGCAATGCAGCCGTCGGGGTCGAGGACCTCATAAGGGACGCCATAGGTCTTCAGCACCTCGACATCGCCGCCGACGCCATCGAGCTGCTTTTGCGTTCGGAAAAGCTGCAGCGTACCCTTGGCGCGCTCGTCATAGGCGATGCCGGTCGCCTCGCGCAGCGCCTTCAGCGTGTCGCGGCTGTATTCGGCCAGCGGCACCATGCGCGCCTTGTTCAGCGCGTAGCGTTCAGCCGTGCAATTGCGCAGCATCTTGACCAGCCATATCCACATATGCGGATCGAGCGCCGGCCGCACCACCAGCGGACCATGCTTCATCAACAGCCATTTGACGGCCTTCAGCGGAACGCCGGGCCCGGCCCAGGGCGAGGCATAGCCGGGCGAGATCTCGCCGGCATTGGCAAAGCTGGTTTCCAGCGCCGGGCCTTTCTGGCGGTCGATCACCGTCACCTGATGGCCGGCCTCGGCAAGAAAATAGGCGGTGGTGACCCCGATCACACCGCCGCCCAGCACGAAGATCTTCATCGCTTAGTTCTCCGCAACGGCGTCTCGTCAGGGTTCGGGTCCGGGATCATCGCCGCCTTCTGTCTGCCGGATTCTGCGGCGTCCGCCAAGTGCCGATGCTGAGGGAAACGACATGCGTGAGGACAACAAGCTTGCGTCCTAGCCATTCACATAGCGCCGGTGGAAGCGGTGGCCGAGGCTGGTCAAGACCTCATAGCCGATGGTGCCGGCCTGGCCGGCTACCTGGTCCACGGTCTGCGACGACGGCTCGATCAGTTCGACGAGGTCGCCGGCCTTCAGCTTGCCGGGCGGCAATGCGGAAATGTCAAGGATGATCGAATCCATCGAAACCCGGCCGATGAAGGGCAGCCGCACATTTTCGAACCAGGCAGCGGAAGCGGCGCGTCGATGCCAGCCATCGCCGTAGCCGAGCGAAATCGTCGCCGCGGCAAGCGGGGCCTTGGTGTGGAAAGTGTGGCCGTAGCCGACACCGGCGCCGGCCTCCAGCATCCGCGTCTGGATGACCTTGGCTTGCAATCGCACCACCGGCAGCATCGGGTTGTCCTTCGCCGGCGTCGGATTGATGCCATAGAGAGCGGCACCCGGACGAACGAGGTCGTAGTGATAGCGCTGCCCGAGAAAAATGCCTGATGAATTGGCAAGCGACGCCGGCGCTCCCGGCAGCATCCGGCGCAGCCGTTCGAATTCCAGCCGTTGCTGCTCGTTGGCCGGTTGCTCGGGTTCGTCGGCGCAGGCGAGATGGCTCATCACGAAGGTCAGTTCGACACCATCGAAAGCCTGCGGATCCTGCGCGATGGCTTTCACCTCCTCGGGCGCCATGCCGAGCCGCGACATGCCGCTGTCGACCTGGACGGCGGCAGGCAATTTATGGCCCACCCGCCCGGCCATCTCGCGCCATGCCGCAAGTTGGCTGGCGCTGTTGACGACAGTGCAAAGCCCCGCCGCAACCGCTTCCCGTTCCGCACCTGGCGGAATGCCGTTCAGCACGTAGATGGCCGGGTCTGAGCCGAGCGCCTTGCGCAGCAAGACGCCGCCGGCCAAATGCGCGACGAAGAAAATATCACAGCCTTCAGCCATCAGCGCCGCCGCCACCGGCGCCGCGCCAATCCCGTAACCGTCGGCCTTGACCACTCCGGCACAGCTGACGCCGCCCAGACGCGCCTTCAGCCGCCGGTAATTCTCACGGACGGCGCCAAGGTCGATGGTCAGGATCGCCCCCGCCGCCGCTTCGCTGATCGGCTCACTCGGGGCGCCGGCCTGCGGTAGAGAGACGGTCTGCGGAAGGGATTTGCTGGAGATGTCGGTCATGCCGACCTGTTTTAGCGGAAGGCCGGCGGCTACGCCACCAGGTGCCGGAACGCTGCCACCACGTCTTCGTAGACCTTGCGCTTGAACGGCACGATCAGACCGGGCAGTTCCAGCATCGGCCGCCACGCCCACCGGTCGAACTCGGCCTTGTGGCCACCCGGCGGCGGATTGATTTCGATCTCGCTTTCGTCACCGTGGAAGCGGAAGGCAAACCATTTCTGCGTTTGGCCGCGATATCGTCCCTTGAAGGCGACGCCGACCAGATGGGCCGGCAGGTCGTATTTGATCCAGTGCGGCGCCTCGGCCAGCAGCGACACCGAGCGCATGCCGGTCTCTTCGTAAAGCTCGCGCTCCGCCGCGGGCAGCGGCTCCTCGCCATCGTCTATGCCGCCCTGTGGCATCTGCCAGAGCTGCGTGGTTCCAGCGAATTCGCTGTCCGGCTCGGCAATGCGATGGCCGACCCAGACCATGCCATCGCCATTGAGGACCATCACCCCTACGCAGGGCCGGTAGGGCAGTGTCTCGGCGTCAACGAGCTTGTTCTTTGCCATGTCAGCCTTTTTCCGGATCTATGGCCACCGCCGAAATCGGCACGATCTCGATGCCGCGCTTCTTGGCCTCGGTCACCCAGGACGACACGGTATCGACTGTCAGGTCGAAGGCCGAGCCGATGCCGACGGCAAAGCCTTTCGCCCGTGCCGTCGCTTCCAGCCCATCCAGTTTCTTCAATATGGCGCCGCGGTCCTGCACCGCGTCGATCGCCGTATCGCCGCCGACGAACGGCACGCCGTCCTTCAGCGCCAATTCGGATGCCAGGCTGCGCGCCGACGAACCGTCGTCGACATAGGCCAGACCACGCTTGCCAAGCTCGGCCATCAACGGCCCCATCGCCGTCGCGTCGGCCGAAAAGCGGGCGCCCATATAGTTCATGACGCCGGTGTAGTTGGTCGTTCGCGACAGCGCCCAGCGTAAATTCTTCAAATTCTCGTCCGGCGCCGCTGCCACGGTCAGCGTGTTACGGCCGGGGTTGACGTTCGGATAGTCGAACGGCTCGAGCGGCACCTGCATGATGACCTCATGGCCGCCTTGCCGCGCCACCTGCATCCAGCGGCCGATGCTGTTGCCTTGCGGCGCGAAGGCCAGCGTCACTTCCGCCGGCAGCTTGGCGATGGCTGCCTGCGTGCCGGTCTGCGACACGGCAAGCCCGCCGATGACGAGCGCCACGCGTGCACCGCGTGCGCCGGACCACGGCCGCGCATAGACATCGAACGGGCGCCGGCCGTCGGCGGCGCGGATCGGCAGCGGACCGGTCTCGCTGGCCTCGATCAGCGCCTTGTCGGGAATGTGCGCGATCCTGAGGTTCTGGCCGATCGTCGAAGGGTCGCGGATGACAATGGCCGCCTTGGGCGGACCGTCGCCCTCTTCGGTCTGGACATGGATGATCTGCGGACCGCCCATCTTCCCGCTTGTCGTTTGTTCGCCCGTCTTCTGTTCGCTTGCGTTGCTTGGCGCTTCCGTTGCGGGCGTCGCCTTGGCCGGCGCCGCGGCGGGATCCGCCGCTGCCGGCATCTTCGGCGTCGAAACGGCGACTTCTTGCGGCTTGCGGAACGGCTTGTCGCGCAAGGCGATCGCGCCGGAAACGCCGACCACGGCCAGCACGACGAGCGCGGCCGCGACTGCACCGGCGCTGATCCTGCTGCCTGGGCGCGGCGCCCGGATCGCCTGTCCGAGAGGTCGTTCTATGTCCTTGCCGATATCAGCCAAGCCCGCACCCCCGGCGCGCATCTCCGAAGTGAAACCTCCGGAGGCGCAAATCCAAAATGTCGGCGCGTCCCCTCGCTTCACTGGACGCGCAGCATGCCGGCCGCGGCCCCGAATCAAACTGCCGGAGCCTCGCGGCCCCGGCAGCATCGCATCGCTTCGCTCAGGCAGCCAGACCTGTTTGGCCCGGCTTGCCTGCCCTTATTGGTTCAACACGGCCTTCTGCGGATTCGGTGGGAACGCCGGATCGGTCTTCTGGCCGCGCAGCAGCTGCTCGGCATAGATGAGCTGCAAATCGTCCTTCGGTTCCGGCGGCACATAGGCTGCCGAGCCCGAACCGGTCGTGCCTTCGTCGGCGCCCTTGATATGGCCCTTGAGGTCGGATTCGCCGCGCGTCAGGTCCCTGCCCTGCAGTTCCGCCGGCAGCGGCTGGTCAACCTTGATATCGGGCGTGATGCCCTTGCCCTGGATCGACTTGCCGGACGGTGTGTAATAGAGCGCCGTCGTCAACCGCAGCGCCCCGTTCTCGCCAAGCGGAATGATGGTCTGCACCGAACCCTTGCCGAAGGACTGCGTGCCGACCACCGTGGCGCGGCGCAGATCCTGCAGCGCGCCGGCAACGATTTCCGAGGCACTGGCCGAGCCGCCATTGACGAGCACGATCAGCGGCTTGCCGCCGATGTCGTCGCCGGCCCGCGCGTCGAAGCGGGTGACGTCCTTCGGATCGCGGCCGCGCGTCGAGACGATCTCGCCACGGTCGAGGAAGGCATCCGACACACTCACCGCCTGGTCGAGCAAACCGCCCGGATTGAGGCGCAGGTCGAGCACGTAACCCTTGAGCTTGTCGTTCGGCACCTGCTTCTTGATGGTGTCGATGGCATTCTCGAGGTCGTCATAGGTCTTTTCGGTAAAGGAGGTGATCTTCATGTAGCCGATGTCGTTTTCGACCCGGAACTTCACCGCCTTGACCTTGATGATGTCGCGCACGACCGTCAATTCGATCGGCTTGTCGGCGCCCTGGCGCAGGATGGTGAGCTTGATCGGCGTGTTGACAAGCCCGCGCATCTTCTCGACGGCGTCGTTGAGCGTCAGGCCGCGGACCTCCTCGCCGTCGATCTTGGCGATATAGTCGCCGGCGAGCACACCAGCCTTGGCGGCCGGCGTATCGTCGATCGGCGTGATCACCTTGACCAGGTCGTTCTCCATGGTGACCTCGATGCCGAGGCCGCCGAACTCGCCCTTGGTCTGCACGCGCATGTCCTGCGCTTCTTCGGCATTCATGTAGGAGGAGTGCGGGTCGAGCGAGGACAGCATGCCGTTAATGGCATTTTCGACCAGCGATTTGTCGTCGGGCGGCGTCACATAATTCGCCCGCACCCGCTCGAAGATATCGCCGAAGATCGCCAGTTGCTTATAGGTCTCGGAGCCCGCAGCCTTCGCCGTCGAGCCGGGCGCGCCATAGACCAGGCTCATCGCCGATGCACCCATCAGCGCACCGGCAAACAGAAGCGACAGTTTCCGCATCATTCACGTCCTTCCAGAAAAACGGTCCGCCCACCATGGGGCCGGATCGACGGGTTTTCCATCCTTGCGGAACTCGACATAGAGCTCCGGCGTGGCATTTCCATTCTTCGATGCCGAGGTGCTCGCCACCCGGGCCTCTCCCATCGCGCCGACCGGCTCACCTGCGAGCACCGACTGGCCAGACGCGACGCTGATTCTGCTCATCCCCGCCAGGACGACATGATAGCCGTCACCCGCATTCAGGATCAAGAGTTGACCGTAAGAGCGGAAAGGCCCCGCATAAAGCACGTTTCCATCCGCCGGCGCTGTGACGATGGCTCCCGATTGTGTCGCAACCATGTCACCGAGCATCACCGCGCCGTTACCGTCGTTGGCCCCGAAGCGCCGCTTGATCCTGCCGGTGACCGGCAGCGCGATCTGCCCTTGAAGCGCGGAAAACGGCGCAGCAGCGGTGAGCCTGTTGCTCTCCGGCACCGGCAGCGAGGCCAGTTCCGTTGGCGCCGGGGCCGATGCCGGGCCCTTGTCGGCGTCCACCGTCTTTTGCTCGGCTGCCTTGGCCGCATCCGCCGCCTTGCGGGCCCTGTCGGCCTCGAGCGATGCGATCAGCTCTTTCAGGCTGCCGGCCTTGGCCGCCAGCGTCGCGGACCGTTGCTTTTCGGCGGCCAGCGCGGTTTGCGTATCGGCGGCGAGCTTCTGCTTGGCTTCGAGCAGCATGCCGAGCCGCTTTTTTTCCGCCGCCTGCTCGCCGACCGCTGCCGTCAGCCGCGCCCGCTCGGCCTCGATCGAGGCCGTCACCCGCGACTGCTCTTTGAGATCGGCCAGCAACATGTCGGTCTGCTGGCGCAGTTCCGGCACCACGGCACCGAGCAGGATGGCGCTGCGCACCGACGACAATGCGTCCTCCGGCTTGACCAGGATCGCCGGCGGCGGATTGAGCCCCATGCGCTGCAGCGCGCCGAGCACTTCGGCCAGAACGTCACGTCTGGCGGCCAGTGAGGCGCGTATCTTCTGCTCCTGCGCCTTCAGCCCTTCCAGCTTGCCGCCAATGTCCTCGATGTCCTGGCCGAGCTTCTGCTCGGTCATCGCCGACTGGATCAGTGCCGCGGTGATCGAGGCATGGTCCTTCTTGACCGCCGCTATGTCGGCGGCGAGCTTGGCCAGCCGCTCGGACGACAGCGTGATCTCTTTCGATACCTTTTCGTATTCGGCGCGGCTCTGGTCCGGGTCCGGCGCCAGGTCGAGCGTGTTCTCAGCCCGCGCGATCCCGAGCGAAACCACGATCACCGCCGCTGCGATGCCGTAGCGCACGCGCCAGGAGCCCGTTCGTGATTTCCAGTCTTCAGACATTGAAGCCCAACTCTATGCGCGGCTTCGTTAACGAACCATCAACCATGTTCGAGCCCGGCCGCCATCCGCAAACCCCTATGAGCCCAAACTGTCGATGAGCATTGGGGCAGAAATCCGGGCGACTGGCGTCAATTCGCTGATCGAACCGGCTTCATGAACGATGGTAGGGGTGGCCGGAAAGGATCGTGGCCGCCCTGTAAAGCTGCTCGCCCAGCATGACGCGGACCAGCTGATGCGGCCAGGTCAGCGCGCCGAGCGACACCGTCAGATCAGCCAAGTCACGCAGCGACTGGTCATGGCCGTCGGCGCCGCCAATGGCGATCACCAGCGCCTTGCGCCCGCCATCGCGCAGCAAGCTTATGCGGCCGGCGAAATCCTCGGAGGAAAGGTTCTTGCCGCGCTCATCCAGCAGCATCAGCGCCGTGCCCGGTTGCAAGTGGGTCTGCAGCTTCTGGCCTTCCTCGCGCCGGCGCTCATTGGCCGTCTGCGCGCGGCCTTCGGCAATCTCGGCGATCCCGGCGAATTCGAGGCCTACGGCAGGGCCGCTCTTGGCGAAACGCTCGAAATAGCGGTCGGCCAACTGCTTCTCGGGGCCGGCTTTCATTCGGCCCACGGCATGAACGGTAATCTTCATCCCTGCCTCGGAGAGCCGCTGATGCGTGTCGCACAACGACATGCATCAAGACGAATACGGCTCAGTGGAGGGTCTCTTCCTCAAGATCCGGCGCCTGCCACATCTTTTCGAGATTGTAGAAGTCGCGGACCTCGGGACGGAAGACATGGACGATGATGTCGCCCGAATCGATCAGGACCCAGTCGGCGCCAGCCAGCCCCTCGACGCGCGCCGTGCCGAGCCCGGCATCCTTGAGCGCCTTGAGGAGATGATCGGCGACAGCCGAGACATGACGGTGCGATCGGCCCGACGCGACGACCATGTAGTCGCCGAGGCTCGATTTCCCCTGAATGTCGATTGAGACGATGTTTTCGGCCTTGGAGTCTTCCAGACTGGCAAGGACTGTCTTGATGGCGCGGGACACGGCGTCGTTTACGCTGATCCCGGCCGGCGAAGGCACGATGTCGGCCTTCTTCCGCAGTGCTGTTCTCAGTGTATTTCCTTTCGCAGCAAGAACAACCAAATCACCTTTCAAATCAGGTGACACTGCTTAGATAGGCAGAGTTAGGTTGCAGTTTCAAGACACCGCTCGCAAGCAGACGCCCGGTAACGGCCGAATATGCGGCTTTTCCGGGCCAGAAATTCGGAACCGCCTCGCCCCGCAGCGGTTATCGGCTCATCCACGAACCGGAATCCCGACATGCCGATCGATCCTCAGAACGCCCTCCTCACCGTGCAATCCGGCCTGGCGCAACTCAGCACGCTGATCGTCTCCTACTCGCTTTCGGCGGTCGGCGCCGTCATCCTGCTGGTCATCGGCTACATCGTCGCCGGCCTCGCCGAGCGTTCGATCTATGCCGGCCTCGGCCACGTTCACGGCTTCGACGAAACGCTCCGCCATTTCTTCTCGCAGGTCGTCCGCTACGCCATCCTCGGGCTTGTCGTGATCATGGTTCTCGGCCAGTTCGGCGTGCAGACGGCTTCGATCATTGCCGCCATCGGTGCCGCCGGCCTGGCCATCGGTCTGGCGCTGCAAGGCACGCTGCAGAACATTGCCGCTGGCATCATGCTGCTGGCGCTGCGGCCGTTCCGCATCGGCGAATATGTCGAGGTCGGCGCCATATCCGGTACCGTCGAGGAGATCGGGCTGTTTGCAACAACGCTGAGGACGGTCGAAGGTGTCTACGTGCTTGCACCTAACTCGACCCTGTGGAACCAGCCGGTCCGCAATTTCACCCGCAATGGTGTGCGCCGCGGCGACATCACGCTCAGCATCGGCTCGTGGAACGACATCGATTTCGCGCAAAAGACCATGCTCGGTGTCGCCGCCGCCGACCGGCGCGTCAGGCGGCAGCCGGCGCCGATCGCCTTTGTCGCGACTGTCGGGGACAGCACCGTCGCCATCACCTTGCGCTACTGGACGGCGGCTGCCGATTTCTTCGCCGCCCAGATCGACCTCACCAAGAGTGTCAAGCAGGCGTTCGATGCCGAAGGCCTTTCAATTCCGGCGCCGGCGCCGCAAGCGCCGCAGCCGGAGGCCTCAGCCACGCAGCAATAGAGCATTTGAAGCCAGCCCGCAGATGGCCCTCAAAGCTCTCCGCGCCCGCGCTGATCTTCGGGCGCGAAGGCGAGATCGACAGGCAACGGCGCCTGCGCCGTCATCGGCGCGAAACTGCCGGTCTCGGTGGCGGGCACGGGCCGCACCATGCCGACGCGCCAGAGAACGAACAAGCAGTAGGCGGCGGCAATGACGATTGCCACATAGATGAAGGCCTGCGTGCCATAGATGGCGGAAAGCCCGGTCACAATGCCGGGCACGACGAAGCCGGACAGCGACCAGGCAAACAAGAGCGAGCTCGACAGCGCCACCATGTCGTCCTTGCCGGCGCGGTCGCCAGCATGGGCGCTGGCCAGCGAATAGATCGATTCCGAGGCGCCGTCCCAGACCACGTAGATGACGAGCAGCGTCGCCAGAGCGCCACCGTCGAAACCCAGTGCAAACAGGCCCGCCGCGGCGGCAAGCGCCGACGCCGCGATCAGCACAAAGCGCCGGTCGGTGCGGTCGGAAATCCAGCCGAGGGGAATCTGCAGGATCAGCGTGCCGACCGGCATTGCCGAAAGCAGCAAGGCGACGTCGGCCTGGCTTGTAGCCTCTGGCGGTGGCATGGATTGGCGCAAAACCTGAAATCGTCATCGACAGGCCGCCGACGGCAAGCATGCCGGCAACGCCGACCGGCGAGATTCGCCAGGCGCGGCCGAGCGCCACCGACGCCGCTTGCGGCGCCGGTGGCTGCGCGAGCCGCGTCAGCCCGACGGGAAGGATCGACAGCGCGGTGAAGGCAATGCCGATCAGCGGCGCATCGGCCGCGCGGATATCGATCAACGCCAGCGTCGAATAGCCGACGCCGAGTCCGGCGACATAGGCAACGTAGAAGATAGCCATGACCCGGCCGCGGATGGCGTTTGCGACGACATCGTTCAGCCAGCTCTGCGCGACAATGAACAGGCCGCATATGGCAAAGCCGTAGAGCGCCCGTGCAGCGATCCATGGCAATGGGTGCGGCCCGGCGCCGACCGCGGCGTTGGACAGCACGATCAGCGCCGACAGTACCATGAACACGCGGGCATGGCCGACACGCCGCACCAGCGGCCCGGTCAGGATGCAGCCAGCGAGGCCGCCAGCCGAAAGGCCGGTGACGATCAGCCCCGCCCAAGTCGGATCGAAGCCCTCGGCGCCGAGCCGGACTGGGATATAGGCGAACATGAGCCCATTGCCGACGGCGATCAGCGCCATCGACAAGAGGATGCTGGCAATGGCGATCGAGGGCGCCGGCTGCCCTAGACCGTTCTTGTCCTGGTCGCGCTCGAGAATCGTCATGACCGAGGATCGCCCATCAAGCAGGTCAAGGCAGCGGCAAATGCGACATGGCTGGACTTGCCTTCCGCCCGCTCAGCCCTTTGCCACATTGCGGATCGCGCTCGACGACAGCGACGAACGCGGGCCGTGGATGAAGGTCCAGGCCGGCGCGTTCATGCGGGCGAGCCGCGGTGCGTCGCCTTCGTCGACGCGGGCATAGTCGAAAGTCTTGGCGACCACGGACGACAGGAACGACAGCGTCGCACCTGGCCGGTCGACCACCGCGATCGGGAACGTCATCACGATACGGCGCCAGCGCTGCCAGCGGTGGAAGTCGCGAAGCGAATCGGCCCCCATGATCCAGACGAAATCGACGCCGGGGTTACGCGCCTTGACCAACGCCAGCGTGTCGGCGGTGAAGCGGACGTGGTGGGCCGCCTCGAAGGCGGTGACCTTGATCTTCGGGTTCTTGGCGATCTTTTCAGACAGCTGCAGCCGCTCGGCCAGCGGCGCAAGTTCACCAGCGTTCTTGAGCGGATTGCCGGGCGTCACCATCCACCACAGCTGGTCGAGAGCAAGGCGTCTGAGCGCGATCTCGGCGACCAGCGCATGCCCGGCGTGCGGCGGATTGAACGAACCGCCAAACAGCCCGACCGCCACGCCTTTCCCGGCATGCGGCATCTTGAGGTAACGGGAGGATATGGCATGTTCGGACAAGGCAAGCATGCGTCAGGCACCCCCCTCTGCCCTGCCGGGCATCTCCCCCTCAAGGGGGGAGATTGTCAGCTTCAATGACAGCTTGAATTCTGCCCGCCCGGCAATTGGCGAAATCGCGAACGAGAGCTGATCTCCCCCCTTGAGGGGGAGATGTCCGGCAGGACAGAGGGGGGTGGCTGGGCGCAAGGCTTCAGGTTCTTTGAACACAAAGCTTCAAGGCCTCACCTGTCCCGACCCGCGTACACGATATTTGAACGACGTCAGTTGCTCGACGCCGACCGGTCCGCGGGCATGCATCTTGCCGGTGGCGATGCCGATTTCGGCGCCCATGCCGAATTCGCCGCCATCGGCAAACTGGGTCGAGGCGTTGTGCAGAAGGATCGCCGAATCGACCTCGTTGAAGAACCGGTCGACCGCTGTGGCGTCCTCGGCGACGATCGCCTCGGTGTGATGCGAGGAGAACGTCTCGATATGCTCGATCGCGCCGCCAATGCCGTCGACCAGCTTCACAGCGATGATCGCGTCGAGATATTCGGTCACCCAGTCTGCATCGGTCGCGGGCTGGGCATCGGCATAAAGCCTCAGCACCTCGGCATCGGCATGGATTTCGCATCCTGCCGCCCGTAGGGCCTCGAGGATCGGCACCAGGTGCGTGACGGCGACGGCACTGTCGACCAGCAGCGTCTCGGCAGCGCCGCACACCCCGGTGCGCCGCATCTTGGCATTGACCGCGATCTTGACCGCCATGTCGAGATCAGCCGATCGGTCGATATAGAGATGGCAGATGCCCTCGAGATGGGCGAAGACCGGCACCCGCGCCTCCTTCTGCACACGCTCGACCAGGCTGCGGCCGCCGCGCGGAATGATGACCTCGAGATTGCCGGAAAGCCCTTTCAGCATTTCGCCGACGGCGGCGCGATCGGTGGTCGGCACCAATTGTATGGCATCCTCCGGCAGCCCGGCTGCCTTCAGCCCCTCGACCAGGCAGGCATGGATCGCGGCGGAAGAATTCGCTGAATCCGAGCCGCCGCGCAGGATCACCGGATTGCCCGCCTTGAGGCAGAGCGCACCGGCATCGGCGGTCACGTTCGGCCGGCTCTCATAGATGACGCCGATGACGCCTAGCGGCGTGCGCACCCGTTCGATGTGCAACCCGTTCGGCCGGTCCCATCCAGCAATGATTTCGCCGATTGGGTCGCGCAACTCGGCGATCTCGCTGATGCCGTCTGCCATGGCGCGGATGCGGACGGGATCGAGCTTCAGCCGATCCATCGACGCTGCCGATAGGCCAGCCTCCTCGCCATTTCTGATGTCGATTGCGTTGGCGTCGAGGATATCCTGCTCATGCCGAAGGATCGCCTGAGCCATGCCGACCAGCGCCTTGTGCTTGCGCTCGGCCGCTGCGATGGCCAGCGGTCGGGCCGCGGCATGCGCGCGGCGGCCGATATCGGCCATCAGCGCGACGGTGTCATCCCGGGATTTTTCATGCAGCGTCAGCATGGCTCATCCTCCGCTATGTAACCTGGTCACCGACTACTTGCTCACCACCGGCATGGCTCACCACAAGGTCGTCGCGGTGGATCATCGCCGAACGCGCCTCGTAGCCGAGCACGGTTTCGATCTCGGTCGTCTTCAGCCCAGCGATCCTTACGGCATCGGCGGCATCATAGGCAACCAGCCCGCGCGCTATCTCGCGGCCCTCGGGCGACAGGATCGCCACCGTGTCGCCACGCGCAAAATTGCCGCTGACCAATTTGACGCCGGCCGGCAGCAGCGACTTGCCGGAGAGCAGCGCGCCGATGGCGCCGGCATCGACGGTCAGCCGGCCAGCCGGTTCGAGCTGCCCGGCGATCCAGGTCTTGTAACCTTTGACCGGGCTGCTGCTCGGCCGGAAGAAGGTGGCGCGCTCGCCGCGCTCGATTGCCAGCAGCGGCGACAGCCGCGTGCCTGATGTGATGATCATGGCGGTGCCGGCGGCGGTTGCAATCTTGCCGGCATCGAGCTTGGTGCGCATGCCGCCGCGCGACAATTCCGAAGCGGCGGCACCCGCCATCGCCTCGATGTCGGGGGTGATGCGGTCGACGATCGGAATGAACCGAGCGTGCGGGTCACGCGCAGGCGGTGCCGTGTAGAGCCCGTCAATGTCGGAGAGCAGCACCAAAAGGTCGGCGCCCATCATGGTGGCGACGCGCGCCGCCAGCCGGTCGTTATCGCCATAACGGATTTCGGAGGTGGCCACCGTATCGTTCTCGTTGATGACCGGCACCGCCTTCATCTTGAGCAGCGTCGAGATCGTCGCCCGCGCGTTGAGATAACGGCGGCGCTCTTCCGTGTCGCCGAGCGTCAACAGGATCTGGCCCGATTTCAAACCATTCTTGCCGAGCGCATCCGACCAGGCGCCGGCCAAGGCGATCTGCCCGACGGCGGCCGCCGCCTGGCTCTCCTCGAGCTTCAGCGCCCGCTTGCCGAGGCCGAGGATGGTGCGGCCAAGTGCAATCGCACCGGAAGACACAACGAGAATTTCGGCGCCGCCATTGGCCAGCACGGCGATGTCGTCGGCAAGCGAGGCCAGCCAGTCGCGCTTCAGGCCCGTCGTGCGGTCGACAAGCAGCGCCGAGCCGATCTTGACGGCAATGCGCCGATAGTTTTTCAGCGATTGCGCGGCCATGGCTATGCGTTCCAGCGCGTCTCGACCGGCGCAGCGACAGCTTCGCGCGCCTTCGCCACCACAGCCATCAGCGCGCGCAACACCGCCTCGACGCCCTCGCCGGTGACCGCCGAAAGCAGCATCGGCGCGCGGCCGGCGGCGCGTTTCAGCGAGGCGGCCTTCTTTTTGCGTGCGTCGGCATCGAGTATGTCGACCTGCGAAAGAGCGACGATCTCGACCTTGTCGGTCAGCCCGTTGCCATAGGCGTCGAGTTCGGCACGCACGGTCTTGTAGGCCTTGCCCGGATTTTCTTCCTGCGCCGAGACGAGGTGCAGAAGGACGCGCGTGCGTTCGACATGGCCGAGAAAGCGGTCACCGATGCCGACGCCTTCATGCGCGCCTTCGATCAGGCCGGGAATGTCGGCAATGACGAATTCGCGCCCGTCGATGCGGGCCACGCCAAGGCCCGGATGCAGCGTGGTGAAGGGATAGTCGGCGATCTTCGGCTTGGCCGCGGTGACGGCCGCCAGGAAGGTCGACTTGCCGGCATTGGGCAGCCCGACCAGGCCGGCATCGGCGATCAGCTTCAGCCTGAGCCAGATATTGAGCTCTTCGCCCGGCAGTCCGGGGTTGGCGCGGCGCGGCGCCTGGTTGGTCGAGGTCTTGAAATGCTGGTTGCCGAAGCCGCCATTGCCGCCCTTGGCCAACAGGAAGCGCTGGTCGACGACCGTCAGATCGCAGATCAGCGTCTCATTGTCCTCGGCAAAGACCTGTGTTCCGGCCGGCACTTTCAGCGTCACGTCGGCACCCTTGGCGCCGGTCATGTTGCGGCCCATGCCGTGCGTCCCGGTCTTGGCCTTGAAATGCTGCTGGTAGCGATAGTCGATCAGCGTGTTTAGTCCGTCGACCGCCTCCACCCAGACATCGCCGCCGCGGCCGCCGTCGCCGCCGTCCGGGCCGCCGAACTCGATGAACTTTTCGCGCCGGAACGACACCGAACCGGCGCCGCCGTCGCCGGAGCGGATGTAGACCTTGGCTTGATCGAGAAATTTCATCGGATTGTATGGTTTCTGCTATTGGCTTTGCGGGATTGCTCTAAAGCAAGGCGGGTCGAAGGGCGAGGGCCGTTTTTGCTACTGTAACGTCGCGCGTATCTCTGGACGCGTAGCATTTGGTTGACCCTTGCCGAAAATCGATCTTCGGCTTTCCAAGCGCGAGATGTCGGAATGAAGCTGGTAACTTACAATATCCACTACGGCATCGGCCTCGACGGCCGCTATGATGTCGGTCGCATCGCCGATGCGGTGCGCGGCGCCGACGTGATCGCGCTGCAGGAGGTCACCCGCGGCAACCCGAAGAATGGCGGCCGCGACATGGTGGCCGAGCTCGGCGAGGCGCTGCCCGACTATTTTGCCGTCTACGGCAGCAATTTCGAAGCCGACGCCGGATCGCGCCTGGAGAACGGCCGCGCCATCACGACCACCTTCCAGCTCGGCAACATGGTGCTGTCGAGAACGCCGATCCATCTGTCGCGCAATCTCCTTTTGCCGCGCAGCCGCAGTTTCGAGGCGATGAACTTCCAGCGCGGCGCGCTGGAGGCGCTGATCGAAACGCCGCTTGGCTTCGTCCGCTTCTATTCCACTCATCTCGACCATCGCAGCCCGGTCGAACGCCTGAGCCAGATCCGCTTTCTGCGCGAACGCCTGTTGAACTACCCGCTCGAGGGCGGTGGGCTCTCCGGCGTCGCCGAGATCGGCTTACCGGACTTGCCTTGTCCCGAAGCCTTCGTCGTCATGGGCGACTTCAACATGCTCGCCGGATCGCCGGAACACGTCGAACTCGCCGGCCAGCCTGACCATGAATTCGGCATGCCGGTGACCGCCGACCTCGCCGTCGATGCCGCCGCGCGCCTCGGCGCGGCCGGCGCCGATCTCGTCACCTGGGTCGACCCCAAGCGGCCGGGCGATGCCAGCCGCCACAAGCGCATCGACTACATCTTCACCAGCGCCTCGCTTACCAAATCGCTGAGGCGCCTGTGGGTCGACCGGCAAGCGGCCGGTTCGGATCACTTGCCGGTCTGGGTCGAGATGGCGTGAGCCGCATCCATCAAAAATGCACCCAATTCCTGAGGCTGGTCCAGGTCTTGCGATCGAGGCGGTAGCGCTCGACCGGCACCTGGCCGGCAACGATCGAATTCAGCATGCCCTGGCCGGCATACTGGAAGCCGCATTTGTGGATGACCCGGCGCGAGGCCGGATTGATCACCCGCGTCGAGGTGTGCAGCACCTGGATCGTGGTTCTCTGGAAGGCAAGGTCGACCAGTGCGTGCGCTGCCTCCGTCGCGTAGCCGCGTTTCCAGTACGGCTCGCCGATCCAATAGCCGAGCTCCAGCCCGCGATCCGTGGTGTTGAGCCCGGCACAGCCGACGAAGGTCTCGGTGCCGGCCAGCGTCAACGCATAGGCGATTCCGGCCCGGCGCGATGCCGTCATAGCCAGGAAAGCGCGTGCCTCGGCCTCGCCATAGGGATGCGGCATGCGGGCCAGCATTTCCGCGACATGGCGGTTATCGGCGAGCGCCACCAATTGCTCGATGTCGCTTTCACGCGGGGCCCGCATGACCAGCCGCTCGGTGACCAGGACCGGGCAATCTATCGCGTAACTTTCGTCGTCTGTCGCTTCCGCTTCGGCAACCATGTCAGTCCTCCAGGCAAGAAAAAGGGGAGATGGAAACCCATCTCCCCTGATCCATTTCCTGGCTTGGCCAGACACCGGTCCCGAGATGGGTGCCGGTGTTCTCTTGCGGAACCGGCTACTCCGCTGCCTTCGTCATCGGGTTCACCGATACGTAGGTTCGGCCATTGGCTTTTTTGTTGAAGGTGACTGCGCCAGCTTCCAGCGCAAACAGCGTGTGGTCCGTGCCAATGCCGACATTGGTGCCGGGATGCCACGTCGTGCCACGCTGACGAATGATGATGTTGCCCGGAATCACGGCTTCGCCGCCGAACTTCTTCACGCCGAGCCGCTTGGAATGGGAGTCGCGACCATTGCGCGACGATCCGCCAGCTTTCTTGTGTGCCATCTAACTACTCCGATGCGCCGCAAGGCGCCTAAACGATCTTATGAACGCGTTCGCGTTCCGTTTCAAGTCCGATCCGGCGACGATTGCGCCGGTTCGTTCTACTTCTTCGCCAATTCCTTGGCCTGCTCGCGCCAGTCCTTGATCTGGTCGGCGCTGAACGGCATGTGCTCGTCGATCTTGGCGACATCCTTGTCGGACAGCTTGGCGATCTGGGCGAAGGTGGTGATGCCCTGTTCGTTGAGCTGGCCGGCGGCAACCGGGCCGATGCCCTTGATCACCGTCAGGTCATCCGGCTCGCCCTTCGGCGCCTTGAACAACGGCGCGGCGGCTTCACTTGCCTCGGCCTTGCCTTCCTTCTTCGGCGCAGCCTCTGCCTTGGCTGCGGCCTTCGGCGCAGCTTCAGCCTTCGCCTCGGTCTTGGCGGCAACTTCGGCCTTCGCTTCGGTCTTGGCGGCGGTCTTCTTCGCCGGCTTGGCGCCACCCAGCAGGATCTCGGCGATCCTGACAGTGGTCAAAAGCTGGCGATGGCCGATCTTCCGGCGCGAATTCTGCCGGCGACGCTTCTTGAAGGCGATGACCGTGCGGTTCTTGCCCTGCTCGACGACTTCGGCGGTGACCATCGCACCATCGACGAACGGCGCGCCGAACGTGACGTTCTCGCCTTCGCCATGCGCGAGCACATTGCCGATTTCGACGATGTCGCCGACATTGGCTTCGAGTTTTTCGATCTTCAGGAGATCGTTGGCGGCAACGCGATACTGCTTGCCGCCCGTTTTGATGACTGCGAACATTTTTTGCCTTTCGCTGTTCGGTCGGCCTTGATGAACCGCCTGAGGCGGTTCGGCCGTCTTTTTGTCAGTCTGCGGGTTCAAAAAACAAGCGGCGCGGAAGATCCCTCCACGCCGATTGCGCGCTGTCCCTAACCGAAGGTTCGGCTTGAGTCAAGGCAAGCGCCGCGGGCAAGCTGCGAATGGGCTGAGCCCAGTCCGGCAAACATGGAACATCGGGCACCGCAGCTTTGAACGCAGCACGGACGGGAACCTGCGGCGCCGGGGCAGATTGGCCCTTGTAACCTGCCTGTCCAGCCGTTATCTAGTGCGCCGCGCCGGCAACGGCGGACCATGACCGCGGAGAGGTGGCAGAGTGGTCGAATGCACCGCACTCGAAATGCGGCATGGGTGCAAGCCCATCGGGGGTTCGAATCCCTCCCTCTCCGCCAGTGATCCTAATTTCATTTTTTGATTTTTGCCTGCCGAACTCAGCCATAAATGCTCGTGAAGCCGCGGAGCTCAATTGCAGCCCGGCGTTAACCCTTGGCCCGCTAGGTCGTTGACCAAGCAACCGAGCGGTGTTGCGGAAGGTTGTCGGTTCGCAATGTGGGTCAAGCGAGCGTCAGCTGGATCGTGTATTTGGTGATCGACCCGTCGCGAACCTACCCACGACCTCATCGAGCACATGGAACGGAGCAAGAAACCACTTTCGTGGTCGCATTGGATGGTGGCTGGGTTCCGTCGCGAGCAGTTGCTGATCAACGCGGTGACTTGTGTCTGGGTCGGCAAGTTCACCAAAAATCACCGAGCGATGCACTAACTGCTGGAGTGCGCCCCGCCTTCGACGTATAAATGGCGCTACATTCCGGGAGGAAGAGCCATGAATGCAGTGCCTCAATGGTGGCTTGCAGGCGACTGGTTCGACATCTGCAGCTGCGATATCCCTTGCCCTTGCGAGTTCGCCCAGCGGCCGACCGGCAATCACTGCCAGGGCGTGCTCGCCTGGCATGTACGCGAGGGTCAGTATGGCGACGTGAAGCTCGACGGCCTGTCGCTGGTGGCGCTCGGCGAGTTCGAAGGCAATCTATGGGCCGGCGAGGCAAAGGCTGTGATGGGCATGTACCTCGACGAGAAGGCGAACGAGCGGCAACGTGAAGCCCTGCAGGCGATCTTCGGCGGGCAGGCTGGCGGCTGGCCGGCGGGTTTTGCCGCCAACATCGGCGAGATGCGTGGCATGGAGTTCGTGCCGATCACTTTCGAGGTGGCGGGCGACCTTGCCACCTGGCGGGTCGAGATTCCTGGCCTCGTCGTCGGGCATGCGGAAGCGCTTTCAGGTCCCACAACACCACCCGGCAAGCGGGTGCAGACGATCAACCCGCCGGGCTCGGAGGTCGGCCCGGGCCAGGTTGCCACCTGGGGGCGTTCGGTCGAGGTGAGCACCAAAGGCTTCGGGCTCGACTGGACGGGCACGGCGCGCTCGAGCAAACACATTCCGTTCGACTGGACCGGCCCGAACTAGGACGTGCCGATGCCTGACGCGTTCCCCGGGAAATCGTCGCGGCTCCGGAATTTGCGTGGCATGCCGCTCGGTGTTCTCGCATCGCTCGTCGTGCTAACAGCGGCGGCGTGGGCGCTGACCCTCAGCATGGATATGCCGATGGGCATTGCGGTGCGCGGCGGGATGGAGGGTATGGAAGGCATGGCCGGCATGGCGATGGCAGGAATTGCCGCCGACGGCTGGTCACTTGCCGGCGCCGCCGCCTTTCTTGCTGTATGGACGGTGATGATGGCTGCCATGATGCTGCCGGCGGCCGCGCCCATGATCTTTATGTTCGCGGCGGCGCAGGCCAGGCGCGAACAGCACGTTGCCATCCCGACGTGGATATTCGTCGCGGGTTACATGCTCGTCTGGGCGGCGGCGGGCCTTCTCGTGTATGTCCTGGTCCAGTTCGGAAGCGAGTTTGCGACCAGCCTCGATCCGCCTCAGCGTTCGAAATGGGCGCCGCTCGCGCTCGGTATCACGCTTGGCGTCGCCGGACTCTACCAATTCACGACCCTCAAGCACATTTGCCTCAGCCATTGCCGTTCGCCGCTCGCTTTCGTTGCGCAGCATTGGCGCGACGGGCGGGTTGGCGCACTCGAGATGGGGCTGCGGCACGGGCTCTATTGCTTTGGTTGCTGCTGGGCGCTGTTTGCCGTGCTGGTCGCGGTGGGCATCATGAGCGTCGCCTGGATGCTGCTGTTGACGCTGGTCGTCTTCGTCGAGAAGCTGCTGCAGCGCGGCCGCCGCTTCGAAGTTGCCTTGGGCATTGCGCTGATGGCCCTCGGGATCGCTGTATCGTTCGGCGCGATCGAGATGCCTTGGATGAGCGGCTAGCCCCCAGCCGGGTGGTGAAATTCCAAACATATCGGTCCTTAAGGATAAGGGCGGGTCGTTGTGTTTGGCGAACCGATACTAGCAGCTGGCAGCCCTCTGATCGGGTCGGTGATGGCTCAAGATGGCGGGCTATGCAGCCTTCCGCCGCAATTGGCTCACACTCAGCCACACCGCCGAAACCAGGAAGTAGAGGGCGCCTACTGCGGCATAGCCGGCCACGTTGGTGATGGATGGCGGCATCGGCATCCGCGCCTGCGCGATGAAAAACGTGCCTGCCAGTGCTGATTGCCCTCCGCTCAGGATCATCGCCCACTGCGCGCCAGAGCTCTTCCAACGGCGGACCGCGGTGCCGAGTTGAAGCAGGCCAGACAGGATCGCCCATAGGCCGAACACCCCAAGCACCCAATTCATGCTCATCTTCAGCGCAACAACGACCGCGAGCGTTGTCGCCGCGCTGACCACGACGTTGATGGTCTGGGTGCGATTCTGTCCCAATCCTCCGCTGCGCGATGCGTCGACAAAATTGGCGAGGGCATCCCATGCAGGATAAGCCACGAGCAAAACCGCCGCCGCCACCCCGGAATTCTGTCCCACTGTAAAGGCAGCCGCCACCCAGACAGCCGAGACCGCCGTCCGTGCGAAGTAATAGAGCTTGAGCCATTGTTCCTGGCTGGCGCGGGAAAGATCGCTACTGTGAACCGTCATTGGATGTCCTTTCGACTAGTAGGTAGGTCTCTCGACGAACGTCGCAGAGCCGTTACGGCGATGGTTATTTGAGGTCTTAGGATTGTATCTGGAGGGAACGCGGAGCGAGCCGCTCCAGGAGCGGGCGTGTCACGACGGCGAATATCTTCGGATCGCCATAGGCCCGTGCCGAAAGCATCGCGCCGTGGACAGTCGCCATGAACGCTTCAGCCTCGGCACGAGGGGCACCCATCAGTTGGAATCGGCCGAGCCGCGCACCGCGCTCCAGCACGGATGTCAGCCAAGCCGACAGGGAGCGGAAATGCGCCCGGACCTCAAGGCCAACTTCCTCGGGCAGCACGGGGAGCTCGCTTGCCAACAGCGCGCAGATACAAAACGGAGCGCTGGCATCCGCGATGCAGACTTCCCAATAGCCAGCGTAGTCCTGAAGCTGTTCGAGCGGATCGGAGACCTGAAGTTCGAGATTCGCCATCCCCGCTTCAGCTTCTTCCCGATACCGCGCAACCAGCGTTCGGACCAGATCGACCTTGCTTGGGAAATGGTGATGGATGCTCGCCTTACGAATCCCGACCACATCAGCGATGTCGGCATAACTGAAACCGTTGTAGCCGCCAGCGACGATCAGAGAACGCGCACAAGCCAGGATGTCGTCGGAGGTAGTAGACACGTTGCCCATGCCCCTACCTACCTTCTGGTAGGATGGCAGTCAAGCCCTCTTGCAACACAACGACCAAAGCGAGAGCAGTAGCGTGGAATTGGGTGGCTATGGCGCAGACGTCATTCGATGTTCCTTGTGTCTCGGCCGCCATCAATTCAAAAAAGCGTCCGGTGTTTGTCGATCGAAGTAGCCGTCCCACTTCGACGAGAAGGCAACACCCTCCGGCCGACCGGACCACCGCTAATCGCCGCGCGGCTCTGGGCGTTTGCACCGACTGCGCTATCTCCCCATCGTTAGCCTTGTTCTATCGCTGGTTGAGATCGGGAGGTTTCCATGGATCGGCGACTATTTTTGACAGGAATGTTTGGCATTGCCGGGGCCGCGGCCCTTGCAAGCACAGTTCGGCCAATCAACGCAGTGGCCGGCGTTCCAACTGCCAGAAACGGCATTCTCGATGAACTCGAGACGCCGGACGTCGAGACCTTCGACGACGATACTCAAGCAGAGTTGCAACCAGTCTATCATCGCCGGTGGCACCGGCCGCGCCGGCGCCGCCGGCGTGCTTGGAGAAGGGTCTGTCGCGTTTACTGGCGGAATGGCTATCGGCGCAGGCGGTGCTTCCGCAGGCGCGTCTGGGTCTGGTTTCGATTCTAGCAATTGGCCGGCTTGAACCCTGGCCATCGCGGCCGGGGTTTTCGCCTCAGGCGACCGTTAGTGCCCTTAGAGAGTTTGTCTGACGGCGCCGGAGGAGGCTGACGGTGTTTGCAGGTTTCAGAGCCACCAGCTTGCGACTGGACGATACGACCATTTTCGCAAGGGTCGGTGGCACCGGTCCGCCGCTGCTGCTTCTTCACGGTTTTCCAGAGACGCATCTGATGTGGAGGGATATCGCCGCAGCCTTGGCGCCCCGCTTCACGGTGGTCGCCGCCGACCTTCGAGGCTATGGCCAAAGCGGCTGCCCGGTTTCCTCTGCCGATCATAGCCAATACGCCAAGCGCGCCATGGCCGGCGACATGGTTCAAGCCATGAAGCAACTGGGGTTTGAGCGATTCATGGTTGCCGGACATGATCGCGGCGGGCGGGTTGCCTATCGCCTTGCGCTCGACCATCCGGACAAAGTCCTCAAAATCGCCGTCTTCGACATCATCCCCACCGCCGCAACATGGGATCGGGCGGATGCCAGACTGGCGCTCGGCTTCTGGCCCTGGAGCCTGCTTGCCCAGCCGGAGCCCCTGCCGGAACGTCTGATTGGCGCGGCTCCCGATGCCGTCGTCGACGATGCAATAACGCAATGGGGATCGTCGACGAAAATGGTCTCCAAAGAGGTCAGGGACGCCTATGTTGATGCGCTTCGCGATCCCGCGCATATTCATGCGATATGCGAAGAGTATCGCGCCGCTGCGACGATCGATCGTGAACATGACGCGCTGGACCACGCAAACGGTCGTCGCATCGAGTGCCCGCTAATGGCGCTATGGAGTGGCGAAGGCGCCCTGGAGAACTGGTATGCGCAAGAAGGCGGGCCGCTGGCTATCTGGAGGAAATGGGCTGACAGAGTGGAAGGACGCGCTGTCCAAGGCGGGCACTTTTTCCCAGAAGAGCACCCCGACGATAGCAGCGGTTCTCTCGGAATTCTTCGAGGACAAATAGGACGGTCAGGACAGAGGGTTGTAGAGGTCACATGCTTCAGTTACGCGGAACCTCGGGAGTGCTTAGCGGCCCGAGGTCGAGAATCCTCCGATATTCGTCTGTCCGGCATCAACGTGCTTGATAAGAGAATGAAGCCGATCTCCACGGCCACGCCTGTGATATGCAGCCTGATGTTTGTCGGAAGTTGTGCATCGCCTTTGCCTGCATCCTTTGATGCTGCGAAATACGACAAGATGAGTTGCGTCGAGCTCAACGTGGCGATCGGCACGGTCGCTGACGAGATGTCGGCAACAGCCATCGCTCGCGGCAAAGTCGTCCACACCAACATTCCGGACTGGCTGTGGGGAGGGCAGCGTGTCGCCTCGACCGTCGCTGCCCGCCAAAGCGCGAAGATCGAGCGCTTGCGGCAGCAGGAGGCTGCGATTGCAGCGGCGAGACGAAGCAGGTGCTGATTGCGTCGCTGGAGTGGGTCTTCAACCCGAGAGACCGGACTGATGCGCAGCGATCGCGCCGAGGAATATCTCGCCGAAATCCTTGAGCTTGGCGGCGCCGACGCCGTTGACCGCGGCGAAGGCGTCCAGATCACGCGGGCAGCGTTCAGCCATATCGATCAGCGTACGATCCGAAAAGATCACGAAGGCCGGCACTTGGCGTTCCCGGGCAAGACGCAGCCGTACCGCCTTGAGCGCGGCCAGCAGCGCCGAATCCAGACCTTCCGTGCCTGCTGCGGTATCCACAGGACGTATCTTGCCTCGCGATGACTGGCGCGCGTCCACGCGATACCGGAATGAAGCCTCGCCCCGGGCGAGTTCACGGCCTTTCTCGGCGACGGCGAGGCCGCCATGGCCGGCTGAGTCCAATGTCAGGAACCCTCCCGCGACGAGTTGGCGAAGCAGCGACAGCAAGAGACTCTTCTTATGCGCCACACCGGTGCCGAAGCTGGCAAGCCTGTGGTGGTTCCTGGCCAGGACCTTCTCGGTCTCATGGCCGAGCAGGACATCGACAACGTGGGCAGCGCCAAAGCGCTCGCCGGTCTGTGTGATCGCTGCCAGGATGATCCGCGCCTCGGCGTCGCCATCCGCATGCGGCGCCTGGTCGAGGCAGTTGTCGCAATTGCCGCAAGGCGAAGCACTTTCGCCGAAATAGCCAAGCAGGATCTGGCGGCGGCACTGCGCCGTCTCGCAATAGCCGATCAACGTATCGAGCCGGCCATGCGCGCGCCTCTTGTGCTCCGCCGGTGCGCCCTCGTCGTCGATGAAAAGCCGGCGCATACGGATGTCGCCGAGACCGAAGAGCATATGCGCCTCGGCCGCCCGCCCGTCGCGGCCCGCCCGCCCGATTTCCTGATAGTAGGCTTCCAAGCTGCCCGGCAGGTCGGTGTGGAAGACATAGGCGACGTCCGGCTTGTCGATCCCCATGCCGAAGGCGATGGTCGCCACCATCACCACCCCGGACAAGGTCATGAAAGCGTTTTGATTCGCTTCACGCGCGTCCTTGCTCATGCCGGCATGATAGGCGAGCGCGCGTACGCCGTTCCGCTCGAGGAACGCCGCCATCTCTTCGGTCTTTTTGCGCGACAGGCAATAGACGATCCCGCTTCGGCCGGCATGGCGCTGCACGAAATTCAGCAATTGGCGCTTGCTGTCCTGCTTGGGCTCGATGCTTAGCTTGATGTTCGGTCGGTCGAAGCCGAGCACCACGGTATCGACGCGCCCGTCGAACAGTTGCGCGGCAATGTCGGTGCGCGTCGTCTCGTCCGCAGTCGCCGTCAGCGCAATGATCGGCACATCGGGGAAGATGCCGCGCAGCCGCGACAATTCTTCGTATTCGCGCCGGAACGCCGGTCCCCATTGCGAGATGCAATGTGCCTCGTCGATGGCGATCAGCCGGACATCGAGCTTGGTCAACGCCTCGAGCATCCGCGGGGTCATCAGCCGCTCCGGCGCAAGATAGAGCAGCCGTGTCTGCCCTGCCGCGACGCGGCGCCATGCAGCGACATTGGCATCGCGATCGAGCGAGGAATTGATCGTATCGGCCGCCACACCGGCAAGGCGCAATGCGGCGACCTGGTCCTGCATCAGCGCTACCAGCGGCGAAACGACAATGGTGAGCCCGCCCAGCACCAGCGCCGGGACCTGGTAGCAGAGCGATTTGCCCGCACCCGTCGGCATGACGGCCAGTACATGATGCCCGGCCAGCAGCGCCTCCATCACGGCCGCCTGGCCGAGACGAAAATCATCGAAGCCGAAGACATCCTTCAGGACGCGCCGCTTGGAATCCTCTGCCGGTATGCTCGCCGCAATCTGCATTACAGAACTTTCGCGGATACGACCTGCCGAAATTCCCCGGCGAATCGCCGGGTGATTGCCTGGACAGCAGATTCGAACATTTATCGACCCCTCTGGTCCTGTCCTCGGCACCGGCTGAAGCGAACTTCTCTCTCATTGGCCGATATCAGACCGTCGTTCCAGCCCCTATTCGCCTTGGCTGTGAATATCGCGCCGCCTCGGAGCGGTTAATCCTATCTTCACCATCATTCGGCAGGTTCAGGTTCTGCGGTGATGTTTTGAGTACCGCGGCGCCACAAGCGCCCAGGCAACACGCCCGCGTCTCTCCGGAGGCGCGGGTTTTTCGTTCCGAGAACTGACAGCCTGATCTTCGGGCCCGCAGCTCAGTCGAGGAAATCGGCGCGGGGCGGCGTAAAGTTGTCGACCAGTCGTCCCGCCTCCAGTGCCTTGACGCCATGGACCAGGTTGGAAGGAACGATGAAGCTGCTTCCGGTTTCCAAGATCTCGGTCCTGCCGTCGATGGTGACCTCGAAGTGGCCTTCGGCGACGTAGCTCGCCTGGACATGCGGATGCGAATGCAGCGCGCCGACGCCGCCCTTGTCGAAGGCGAACTCGACCATCATCAGTTCGTCCGTGTGCAGGAGCACGCGCCTGCGGTTGCCATCCGGCGTCGGCGTCCACGCACCCTCGCCGGCATGCGAGAAGATCTTGGTTCCGGTCATCGCCAAACTCTCATCTTTTGTTGTTCATCGCGCCAGCCAGCCACCGTCCACCGGCATCACCGCGCCGTGCATATAGTTCGACGCCGGCGCCAGCAGGAAGACGGCTGCGTCGCCGATGTCTTCCGGCGCGCCCCAGCGCCCGGCCGGAATGCGCGCCAGGATCGAAGCGCTGCGGTCGGGATCGGCACGCAGCGCCTCGGTGTTGTTGGTCTCGATATAGCCTGGCGCAATGCCGTTGACGTTGATGCCCTTTGCCGCCCATTCGCAGGCGAGCAGTCGGGTGATGCCGAGCACGCCATGTTTGGAGGCGGTGTAGGAGGCGACGCGGATGCCACCCTGAAAACTCAGCACCGAAGCGATGTTGACGATCTTGCCACGCCGTCCCGGGTCGGCAAGCACGCGCCTGGCAAAACTCTGGCTGAGGAAGAACACCGTCTTGAGGTTGACGCCGATGACGTCGTCCCAGTCGGCTTCGGTCAAGTCGACCGCATCGGCACGCCGGATGATGCCGGCATTGTTGACCAGGCCGTCGAGCGGCCCCGTATCGTCCCAGACGCGGTCAAGCATCGCCTGGGCGGCGGCATCATCGCCAAGGTCGCAGCGGACCGCCTCAAAGCGTCCGCCGGCCGCCGCAATCTTCTCCGCCGTCTCGTCCATCGCCGAGCGACCGACGCCGACGACCGCGCCGCCGGCACGCGCGATCGACACGGCGATACCCTGGCCGATGCCGGTATTGGCGCCGGTGACGAGGATACGCTTGCCGGCAAGGCTGAAGGCCGAGAGGTCGCTCACTTGAGCTCCTCCATCGCCACCAGGTCGACATCGGTATAGTCGACATTGTCGCCGGCCATCGCCCAGATGAAGGCGTAGTTCGAGGTGCCGGCGCCCGAATGGATCGACCATCCCGGCGACAGCACCGCCTCCTCGTTGCGCACGACGAGATGACGCGTTTCGTCCGGTTCGCCCATGAAGTGAAACACCCGCGCCGTCTCCGGCAGGTCGAAATAGAGATAGGCCTCCATGCGCCGGTCATGCACATGGCACGGCATGGTGTTCCAGACCGAACCGGGGGCAAGCTGGGTCATGCCGACGACCAGCTGACAGGTCTTCACGCCGTCGGCATGGATGAACTGAAAGATCGAGCGCTCGTTGGAGGTCGCCTGGCTGCCGAGATCGAGCCGCTTGGCATCGCCGATGCGGATCAGCCGGTTGGGATGGCTCTGATGCGCCGGCGCGCTTAGCAGGTAGAACTTAGCCGGCTCAGCCGGATTGGTCGCAGCGAACGACACCTCATCGGTGCCCATGCCTAGATAGAGCATGTCGCGCGCCTGCAGCTCGTAGGATTGGCCGCTGGCTTTCACGACGCCTGCACCGGCGATGTTGACGATGATCATCTCGCGGCGGTCGAGAAAATTCTTGGTCCCGGTTGGCTTGATCGCCTGCAGCGGCAGCGGCGCGCCGGCGGGCATGGCACCGCCGACGATCATGCGGTCGTAATGGGTGTAGGTCAGGCTGATACGGCCGGGCTGGAACAAGTCCTCGATCAGAAAATTGTGACGCAGTTCGTCCGTGCCCATCGCCGCGGCAGAAACAGGATCGATGGCAAAGCGCGAGGTGAAATCCGTATGATTGTCAGTGTGATTCATTGCTGTCCCATGGAGCTGCCTCAATTGCTTATTCAGTTGCCGCGGCCTTGACCGAGTCGGCATAAAACACCTGACGCGCGTGCAGGCGTTCGCGATAGCGCTGCTGGCTGGCACCGAGATGCGCGCGCATCGCCTCCCGTGCCGCCTCGGCATCGCCTGCCGAGATGGCATTAAGGATCATCAGGTGTTCGCGCTGCAGGCCGCGCTGGTAGGCGTCGGACTGCGCGAATTCGGTCGACCAGGGCGAGGTCACATCGCAAGGGATGGCGCGCCGGCCGAGCACATCGAGCATCTCGACATAGAACGGATTGTTGGTGGCGCTGGCGATTGCGCGGTGGAAGGCGAGGTCGGCCGGTCCCGTCGGCTCGCTGTTGAGGAGCAGCCGTTCGAACTCGAAGAAGGCTTCCTGGATCGCCGCTTCCTGTGCGGCGTTATGGCGGAGGGCGGCGAGCCCGGCGGATTCGATCTCGATCGCCAACCTGACTTCGAGCACGTTGAGGGCAATTGAATCCTTGCTGCCCATCTCCGCTGCCAGAGCCCCGAACGCTGTCGAGATATGCTCGGTGACAAAGACGCCGGCGCCTTGGCGCGGCTCGACCAGGCCGTCCGCGGCAAGCTTGGCCAGCGCCTCGCGTATCACGGTGCGGCTGACCCCGAAGGTTTCAGTCAACTGGCCCTCGGTCGGCAGCTTTTGCCCAGGCTGGATCTCGCCCGCCTGCAACTGCTTGCGGATCGCGGCGACGACGGTTTCCGAAAGCTTCGGTCTTCGTTCGACGCGGAGCCCGACTGCGGTGTCCGATGCCATGTCGCAACCCCTATTTGAAGACGCTCGGCAGCCATAGCGAAATGGCTGGAATGTAAGTGACGAGCGCCAGCACCACGAGGCCTGCGCCATAGAACGGCCAGATCGAGCGCATCGATTCCCAGACGGATATCTTGCCCACTGCGCACGCCACGAACTGCACTGCGCCCACCGGCGGCGTGTTCAGCCCGATGCCGAAATTGAGGATCATGATGACGCCGAAATGCACCGGATCGACGCCGTAGGCCTGCGCCACAGGCAGGAAGATCGGCGTGCAAATGATGATCGTCGGCCCCATGTCCATGAACGTGCCGAGGAACAGCATCAAGAGGTTGAGCAGCAGAAGCACGACCAGCGGATCGTCCGAGATCGCGTTCATGGAGGCTATCAGCGCTGCCGGTACTTTCAGGAAGGCCATCAGCCACGAGAATGCCGCCGCCATGCCGATGATAAGCAGCACCATGGCCGTGGTGCGCACGGCGCCATGGGTGGCATGAACGAACCCTTCCCAGGTCATCTGCCGGTAAACGAAGACGGTCACGAGCAGCGCATAGATGACGGCGATACAGGAACTCTCGGTGGCCGTGAAGACGCCCGATCGTACGCCGCCGAAGATGATCGCGATCAGCAGCAGGCCGGGCACCGCGACGGCGAAAAGATGCGCGACCGCGGTGAAGCCCGGAAACGGCTCGGTCGGATAGCCGCGGGAGCGCGCCACGAAATAAGCGGTGACCATCAGTGACAGGGCCAGCAGCAGGCCCGGGATGATGCCGGCCGTGAACAGATCGGCGATGGAGATCTTTCCGCCTGCCGAGATCGCGTAGATGATCATGTTGTGCGACGGCGGCAGCAGCAGCGCGATCAGCGCCGCCATCGACGTGACGTTGACGGCGTAGTCCGCTCCATATCCACGCGCCTTCATCTGCGGGATCATCAGGCCGCCCACCGCGGCTGCCTCCGCCACCGCGGAGCCCGAAATGCCGCCGAATAGTGTAGCGGTCGCGATGTTGACCTGCCCGAGGCCGCCGCGCAAATGGCCGACGAGCGAGCCGGCGAAGGCAACGATCTTGCTGGCGATGCCGCCGCGCACCATCAAGTCGCCGGCGTAGATGAAAAACGGAATGGCCAGCAGCGAAAAGACGCTCATGCCGGAATTCAGGCGCTGGAAGACGATCAGCGGCGGCAGGCCCATATAGAGGACGGTGGCCAGGCTTGCGACGCCGAGGCAGAAAGCGATCGGCGTGCCGATAAGCATCAGCAGGGTGAAGACGCCGAAGAGAATCCACAGTTCCATGGCGTCAGACCTTCACGTTGGCGGTGTCGAGTTCGGCTGCGACTTCGGCCGGCGGCAATTCATCGAGGGCATCGTCGATCGGCGCGCCGGAGAGGCGAAGCACGATGCGCTCCAGCGTGAAGAGCACGATGAGCGCGCCTCCCGCGACAAGCGGGACATAGTCCCAGCCCCCCGATATGCCGAGTGACGGCAAGACAGAGCCCCAGGTCAATGCGACCAGCTGGCTGCCATACCAGATCATGCCGATGCCGAAGGCGAGCGCGACGAGGTCCGAAATCATCCGCAGCCAGCGCTTGCCGCCTTTTGGCAGCACGTAGAGCAGGACGTCGAAGCCGAGATGATAGTTCTCGCGCACGCCGACGGCAGCGCCGAGGAAAATGAACCAGCTCATCAGCATCACCGAGCCCGGCTCGGTCCAGCTCGGCGAACGATTCAGAACATAGCGGCCGAACACTTGCCAGGCGACGAAGGCGGTCATCAGCACCAGCCCGATGCCGGCGATCGACAGCGCCGCCGTGCTGACGCGCGACATCACTTGCGCGACGCCGGACAGGAGCGGTCTTGGTTTTAGGCTGGAAGTCACCGGTTTTCTCCGCAAGAGGACGGCGGCGCGGGATGTCCGCGCCGCCGCTTGATCACTGCACGGCCTTGATGGCTTCGACCATGGCCTTCAGCTTGTCGTCCTTGACGTGCTTCTCGTAGACCGGGCCCATCGCGTCGATGAAGGGCTGCTTATCCGGCGTCGTGATCTGCGAACCGGCCGCCTCGACCTTGGCGCGCGATTCCTTGACCTTGGCGGTCCACAGCTCGCGCTGCTTGGCGACGCTCTCCTTGGCGGCCGCTTTGAAGATCGCCTGGTCTTCCGGCGTCAGCTTGTCCCAGCTCGACTTCGCCATGACGAAGGCTTCCGGCACCATCGTGTGCTCGTCGAGCGAATAGTATTTGGCGACTTCCGCGTGCTTGGCGGTGTCGTAGCTCGGAAAATTGTTCTCCGCACCGTCGATCACCCCGGTCTCGATCGCCGAATACACCTCGCCATACGGCATCGGCGTCGCGTTGGCGCCGAGTGCCGCCACCATATCGACGAAGATGTCGGACTGGATGACGCGGAACTTCATGCCGGCCATGTCGGCTACAGTGTTGATCGGCTTCTTCGAATTGTAGAAGGAGCGCGAGCCGCCATCGTAAAAGGCGAGCAGCACCAGCCCGACCTGGTCGAACGCCGCCGCGATCTGGTCGCCGATCGCCCCGTCCATGACCTTGTGCATATGGTCTTCCGAACGGAAGATGTAGGGCAGCGAGGGTACGGTGGTCTCCGGGATGAGCCCGTTGAACGGCGCCATCGAGACGCGGTTGAGATCGATCACGCCGGTGCGCACCTGCTCGATCGTGTCCTTTTCCTCGCCGAGTTGCGCGGAAGGATAGAGTTCGACCACATAGCGGCCGGCCGTGCGCTCTTTCACGAGCTCGCCGAAATATTTGACCGCCTCGACCGTCGGATAGCCGTCCGGGTGTGTGTCAGACGAGCGCAGGACCGTCTGGGCGCTTGCCGTTCCGGCCAGCAGTGCGGCGGCAAGTAGCGTAGCTCCCGCCCGTCTTGAAAAATGCAGCATTGGTTTCCTCCCGTTTGAACGATGGCGGCAAGCGCCGTTAGAGCCGGTACGCCTTTTTCGCGAGCGTATAGGCAAGTTCCTGCGCCAGCTCGTGCGCCTCGTCCTCGCCGAGCCGATGCTCGGCGACGAGACGCGCCAGATATGCGCAATCGACCCGGCGCGCCACATCATGGCGGGCCGGTATGGATGGAAAGGCGCGGGTGTCGTCGTTGAAACCGACGGTGTTGTAGAAACCGGCCGTTTCGGTGGTCATCTCGCGGAACCGGCGCATGCCTTCGGGGCTGTCGTGGAACCACCAGGCCGGCCCGAGCTTCAATGCCGGGTAGACACCGGCGAGCGGCGCCAGCTCGCGCGCATAGCTGGTCTCGTCGAGGGTGAACAGGATGATGGTGAGATCGCGCTCCAGCCCGACACAGTCGAGCAGCGGCTTCAACGCCGTCACATAATCGGTTCGAGTCGGGATATCGAAGCCTTTGTCCCTGCCGAACTTCTGAAAGACAGCCGGCGAATGATTGCGCCAGGAGCCGGGATGGATTTGCAGGACCAGCCCGTCGTCACGGCTCATCTTGGCCATCTCGGTCAGCATCTGGGCGCGAAACAGCTTTCGCTCGCGCTCGTCGTTCGAGCCCCGGCGGATGCGGTTGAACAGCTCCTCGGCGGCGGCATCCGAGAGATTGGCGGTTTCGGCCGTCGGATGGCCGTGATCGGAGGAAGTCGCGCCAAAGCTCTTGAAGAAGGCGCGCCGCTGGCGATGCGCATCGAGATAGCCGGCCCAATTGCCGGTGTCGCAGCCGGTGATCTCGCCAAGCCGGTCGAGATTGGCCGAAAAGCCTTCGAAGTCGGGATCGACGATCGCATCCGGCCGATAGGCGGTGACGACGCGGCCGTCCCAGCCGCTGTCGCGGATCATCTGGTGCCATCTGAGATCGTCGAGCGCGCCTTCGGTCGTCGCGATGACCTCAATGTTGAAGCGCTCGAACAGCGCTCGCGGGCGAAAATTCTCCCACTGCAGCAGCGTCGCGATCGTGTCGTAGTGGCGGTCGGCCGTCTTGGCATTCAGCGGCTCGTCGATGCCGAACAGATGGGCAAGCACATGGTCGAACCACAGCCGGGTCGGCGTGCCGCGGAACAGGTAATAATGCTCGGCGAAGCGCCGCCAGATCGTTCTGCCGTCGGTTTCCACCGGCGAACCGTCAAGTGTCGGCACGCCAAGCTCCTCAAGCCGAACGCCCTGGCTGAACAGCATGCGGAAAATGTAGTGGTCCGGTACGATCAGCAACTGCGCCGGATCGGGAAACGCCTCGTTGAGCGCATACCAGCGGGGATCGGTGTGGCCGTGCGGGCTGACGATCGGCAGGTCCTTGACCGCGGCGTAGAGATCGCGGGCCAGCGAACGCGGGCGCGCCTCGGCGGCAAACAGCAAGTCCGGATCCGTCAATGCGGCCACGTAAATCCTCCCAATCCGGACATCGGTAGGGTTGGAAAGAAATAATGTCAACATACAAAAAATGGGTTGTTGTATGATGACTTTTCGTCGGCCATTGCCCATTGTGCGTGACGGCAACGGGTGTTACGCCGCCTGCCAACAGTGACCCAGCAACCTCGATCAGACACGCCGCGCAATGACCAATAGACGCCTTTCCAACAGCACGCTGAAGGCACTGCCGGCTTCGGTCGCGGTTCCCCGCTACGACCGCGGCGCTATTGCGCCAGGCATCGTCCATCTCGGCGTCGGCGCGTTCCACCGCGCCCACCAGGCGGCCTATGTCGACGACTGTCTGGCGGCTGGAGAGACAGGCTGGGGCATTGTCGGCGTGTCCTTGCGCAGTCCAGACACGCGCGACGCACTGGCGCCGCAGGATGGCCTCTACACACTGGCGATCAGGAGCAGCGTCGAAGAAGAGCTGCGCGTCGTCGGTTCGATCCTGTCGCTGCTGGTGGCGCCGGAAGATCCGGCTGCGGTGCTCGCCGCTCTGACCGATCCGCTCACCCGTATCGTCACGCTGACGATCACCGAAAAGGCCTATCTGAGGGCAGCCGGCGGCGGACTGGACAATACCCACCCCGACATCGTCCATGATCTGGCTAACCCGCAAATGCCACGAACGGCGCATGGTTTCCTGACGGAGGCGCTGTCGCGCCGCCGTGCCACCGGCATCCAGCCTTTCACCGTGCTCTGCTGCGACAACCTTCCGGCCAATGGCGCCACGCTGCACCGCCTGCTGGTCGAATTCGCCGCACTGCGCGATGCCAGGCTCGCCACTTCAGGCGATGCCAGGCTCGCCGCACACATCGCCGACGGCGTCGCCTTTCCGTCGAGCATGGTCGACCGCATCGTGCCGGCGACCACCGATGCCGACCGGGCGCGTATCGCCGTCGAGCTCGGCGTCGAGGATGCCTGGCCGGTGATGACCGAGCCGTTCTGCCAATGGGTGGTCGAGGACGACTTTCCGGCGGGCAGGCCGGCCTGGGAAAAGTTCGGCGTCACCATGGTCGGCGACGTCGGGCCG
The DNA here is from genome assembly GCF_040319995.1 of Mesorhizobium sp. M0815. Classification (NCBI taxonomy): domain Bacteria; kingdom Pseudomonadati; phylum Pseudomonadota; class Alphaproteobacteria; order Hyphomicrobiales; family Phyllobacteriaceae; genus Mesorhizobium; species Mesorhizobium sp. M0815. Next base: position 197,412 of record NZ_JAMYOU010000002.1, read on the forward strand.
TTCGAGGACATGAAGCTGCGGCTGCTCAACGGCTCGCATTCGGCAATCGCCTATCTCGGCCTGCTCAGCGGCTACGACACGGTCGACCGCGCCTTTGCCGATCCGGCGATCCGGCAATTCGTCGACGGCTTGTGGGCCGAGGCGATCCCGACGCTGCCGCCGGACGCCGGGCTCGATACGGCCGGCTACACGGCCCAGCTCGCCGAACGTTACTCGAACACGGCGCTGGCCCATCGCACGGCGCAGATCGCCAATGACGGCAGCCAGAAACTGCCACAGCGCATCGTCGCCTCGGCCGTCGAGCGGCTGAGTGCCGGTGATCCCCCAGCCCATCTGATGCTGGTGGTGGCCGCCTGGATCGCCGCTTGCGAGGCGCGCGGCAAGACCTTGCCCGAAGCCCATTTCACCGACCCGATCGACACTCGGCTTACGGCGCTCGGCAGCCGGCCGGCTGATGAAGCTGTGACAGCGATGTTCGATCTCGCCGGCTTCGCCAGGGACCATTCCCAGCGCATGACACTGATTGATCTGACGACAGCCCATCTCGAGCGCCTGCGGCGGGGCGGGCCTGCCGCTGCCTTGGCGGCGCTTGGCATAGGGAGTGAGAAGCCATGAGACAGACTTGGCGCTGGTTCGGGCCCGACGACCCGGTGACGCTTGCCCATGTCCGTCAGGCCGGCGCCGTCGGCATCGTCAGCGCGCTGCATCACCTCAATGACGGCCGCGCCTGGCCGGCGGACGAGATCGCCAGGCGCAAGGCAGAGATCGAGGCAGCAGGCCTGACCTGGGACGTGGTCGAGAGCATCGTCGTCCACGAGGACATCAAGACCCGCAGTGGCGACTGGCGCACCCTGATCGACAATTATAAGGCCTCGATCCGCGCCGTCGCTGCCGCCGGCATCAACACCATCTGCTATAATTTCATGGCGATCACCGACTGGACGCGCACCGACCTCGACTATCCGATGCCGCATGGCGGCACGGCGCTGCGCTTCGATGTCGTCGAGCTCTGCGCCTATGACGTCTTCATCCTCGAGCGAAAACGGGCGGAGGCCGATCACCCGCCGGCCCGTGTCGAGGCGGCGCGTGTGCGGCTGCAAGGCATGAGCGAAAGCGACAAGGCGAGACTGGAGCTCAACCTGATCGGCTGGGTGCCGGCGCGCGAATTCATCTTCGATCGAGCGAGCTTCCGCCGCGCCCTCGACCTCTACAAGGACGTCTCTACCGAAGGACTGCGCGAAAACCTGTTTGCCTTCCTGCGCGAGATCGTGCCGGTTGCCGAAGAGGCCGGCGTCAGGATGGCGATCCACCCCGACGATCCGCCTTTTTCGTTGTTCGGCCTGCCGCGCATCGTTTCCAAGGCAGCCGATGCCCGCGCGCTGCTCGACGCCGTCGCTTCGCCGGCTAACGGACTGACACTGTGTACCGGCTCCTACGGCGCGAGCGCGCAGAACGATCTGCCGGCAATGGCGAAGGCTTTCGCCGAGAACATCCATTTCGCCCATCTGCGCAATGTCACCAAGGAGCCCGACGGCTCCTTCCACGAAGCCGAGCACCTCGACGGCGACACCGACATGGTGGCGGTCGTGTCGGCGCTGATTGGCGAGGAGCGGCGGCGCAAGGCGGCAGGCAGGGCGGACTGGCAGATTCCGATGCGTCCGGACCATGGCCATGCCATTGTCGACGACATCGGCAAGAAGGTGAACCCCGGCTATTCCTGCATCGGCCGCCTGAAGGGCCTCGCCGAACTGCGCGGCGTCATGCGCGCCGTGGAAGCGCTGACGGTGTGAGCTATTTGCCTGACGGATCCAATACTTGCCGGGAAGAATAGTCGAGGCCTTTAGAATTCCAGAACAGCCGCACGGCCTTGCCGACCAGATTTTCACTGGGAATAAACCCGACGCTGAATCGGCTGTCGGAGGAATTGTCCCGATTGTCGCCAAGTGCAAAATAGTGGCCTGCGGGCACGATCCACGAGTTCGTGTTGTCCCCGATGGATGAATCTGTCAGGTTGAGAACGGTGTAGGACACGCCCTCTGGCAAAGTTTCACGTTGAAGTTTGACTGGATCGGGGAACTCTTCGGACGAAAAAGAGCCGATATCCTCGAGCCCCACCGCTACCTCGTTGATGTAAAGCATCCCGTCGATGATCTGGATCTTTTCGCCCGGAAAGCCGACGATCCGCTGGATGTAGTTCACGCTCGGATCGGGCGGGAACTTGAATGCCACCACATCTCCCCTTTTGGGTTCCGCGCCCAATAGGCGCCCGTCAAATGAGAGCACGTTGAAGGGCACGCTGTAGCGACTGTAGCCGTATGCGGATTTGGACACGAAGAGATAGTCGCCCTCCCGCAACGTCGGCGTCATGCTGCCAGACGAGATCGAAAACGATTGGAACACCAACGAGCGGATTACAAACGCAGCCACGATGGAGGCGTAAAACGCCAACACGAACACCGACACCCCTTGCGCATACCATTTGTCCGGCTTGAACCGATGCGCAAAGGGAACAACGAGCGTCGCCCACAGGATCATCAAGCCGATACCTGAAAAGTTGCCCGCCGCCGCAAGATCCATGCCCGGCACCACCGGAATTCCGATGTAGCAAAGCGCGATGCTGACAGCACTGATCACAAACAGGCTTATGACAGCCAGTTTGCCAGCGCCAATCCATAGAAATCCGCCAAACGGGCCGCCAAGGGCCGACACCAGGGCCGTCGACCATCTGGATCGCGAGACTGTTTCTTGTTGCACTGTTTGTTCTATCATCGGCCCCCCACGCCAAGGCAGCCTGACTGTTCACCAAATAAAAAAGCGAGGCAAGCCTCGCTTTCTCGACGCCGAACTGATCCTTCGCGTTAAGCCGGCAGGATGGCGCCTTCAAGCGTGGTGAGCTGGTTAAGGAACTGCTCGGCCTTGCTGCGGGCCTGGTCGTCCTTGGCGTCGGCGGCGTCTTCCCTCGCCTCCTGGATGCGGCGGGCAAGCTCGGCGCGGTCGATGTCGCCGACGGCCACAGCCGATTCCGCCAGCAGCGTGCAGCCGGCCGGAACGATGTCGGCAAAGCCGCCGAACACCACGTAGCGTTCTTCCTTGCCGGAAGCGGTCTTCAACGTGACGACGCCCGGCTTGATCGTGGTCATGACCGGTGCGTGATGCGCCATCACGGTCATTTCGCCCTCGGCGCCTGGGATGACGACGGATTCGACCTGCTCGGAAACCAAGAGGCGCTCCGGCGAGACCAGTTCGAACTTGAAAGCTTCAGGCATGATCAATTTAGCGAATAGGGAATAGTGAGTAGCGAGTAGTGAAGAAACTCGTCCGGCTCATAGACCCCTATTCGCTACTCCCTATTCGCTATTCGCTTTGGCTTACGCCGCTTCAGCCGCCAGGCGCTGTGCCTTCTCGACCGCTTCCTCGATGCCGCCGACCATGTAGAAGGCGGCCTCCGGCAGGTGGTCGTAATCGCCGTTGCAAAGGCCCTTGAAGCCCTTGATGGTGTCGGCGAGGTCGACCAACTTGCCCGGCGCGCCGGTGAACACTTCGGCGACGAAGAAGGGCTGCGACAGGAAGCGCTCGATCTTGCGGGCGCGGGCAACCGTCTGCTTGTCCTCTTCCGACAGCTCGTCCATGCCCAGGATGGCGATGATGTCCTGCAGCGACTTGTAACGCTGAAGGATCGACTGCACCTGGCGCGCGACCTGGTAGTGCTCCTCGCCGACAACCATCGGGTCGAGCATGCGCGAAGTCGAATCGAGCGGATCGACCGCCGGATAGATGCCCTTTTCCGAAATCGCGCGGTTGAGCACGGTCGTCGCGTCGAGGTGGGCGAATGAAGTCGCCGGTGCCGGGTCGGTCAAATCGTCGGCCGGCACATAGATCGCCTGCACCGAGGTGATCGAACCCTTGGTCGTCGTGGTGATACGCTCCTGCAGCGCGCCCATGTCGGTGGCCAGCGTCGGCTGGTAGCCCACGGCCGAAGGAATGCGGCCGAGCAGCGCCGACACTTCCGAGCCCGCCTGCGTGAAGCGGAAGATGTTGTCGACGAAGAACAGCACGTCCTGGCCCTGGTCGCGGAAGTATTCGGCAACCGTCAGGCCGGTCAGGCCTACGCGCGCGCGCGCGCCCGGCGGCTCGTTCATCTGGCCATAGACGAGCGCGGCCTTGGAGCCTTCGCCGCCGCCCTTCTTGTTGACGCCGGACTCGATGAACTCGTGATAGAGGTCGTTGCCTTCGCGGGTGCGCTCGCCGACGCCGGCGAACACCGAGAAGCCGCCATGCGCCTTGGCGACGTTGTTGATCAGTTCCTGGATCAGCACCGTCTTGCCGACGCCGGCGCCGCCGAACAGGCCGATCTTGCCGCCGCGGGCATAGGGGGCCAGCAGGTCGAGCACCTTGATGCCGGTGACCAGGATCTGCGCTTCCGTCGACTGCTCGACATAGGTCGGCGCCGGCTGGTGGATCGAGCGCATCTCGATGCCGTCGACCGGGCCTGCCTCGTCGACCGGCTCGCCGATGACGTTGATGATGCGACCGAGCATGCCAGGGCCGACCGGCACGGTGATCGGCGCGCCGGTGTCATAGACGTCCTGGCCGCGAACCAGACCTTCGGTGGAGTCCATGGCGATGCAGCGTACGGTGTTTTCGCCGAGATGCTGGGCCACTTCGAGCACCAGGCGATTGCCGACATTGATCGTCTCAATCGCGTTCAGGATCGCCGGCAGATGTTCGCCGAACTGCACGTCGACAACAGCGCCGATGACCTGGCGAACCTTGCCCGCCAAGCCGGTTTTCTTGATGGTAGCGGCCGGCGTATTCACGGCGGCGGCCTTGGTTGCTGCCGCCTTCTTGGCCGGAGCGGCCTTTGCTGCCGCCGGAGCCTTTGCTGGTGCCGCGGCCTTAGGGGCTGCCGTCTTCGGGGTCGCTGCTTTCGCCATCGTCTTTACCCTTTTCGTCTCTTTGTTTCTCACACGCTTGAGGTCGATGACCTCCTTGGGAGCGTGCCTAGAGCGCCTCGGCGCCCGAAATGATTTCGATCAATTCCTTGGTGATCTGCGCCTGCCGCTGGCGGTTGTAGGTGATCGACAATTTGTTGATCATGTCGCCGGCATTGCGCGTCGCATTGTCCATGGCGCTCATCTTGGCGCCCATCTCGCCGGCCGCATTCTCGAGCAGCGCGCGGAAGACCTGCACGGAGATGTTGCGCGGGATGAGATCGGAGAGGATTTCGCCCGGCTCCGGCTCGTATTCGTAGACAGCGCTGCCACCATCCTTCGCTTCAGCAGCATCCGAAACCACGCCCGCCGGGATAATTTGCTGCGCTGTCGGGATCTGGCTGATCACCGACTTGAACTGCGAATAGAACAGCGTGCAGATGTCGAAGCCGCCTTCGTTGAACAGGTGGATCACCTTCTTGGCGATGGCATCGGCATTGACGAAGCCCAGCGTCTTGACCTCGCGCAGATCGACACGCTCGATGATCAGCGCCCCGTAGTCGCGGCGCAATATGTCGAACCCCTTCTTGCCGACGCAGATGATCTTGACCTGCTTGCCGTCGGCCAGAAGCTTGCGGATGTGGTCACGGGCAAAGCGGGCGATCTGCGAATTGAAGCCACCGCACAGGCCGCGTTCGGCCGTGCAGACGACAAGCAGATGCACGTCGTCCTTGCCGGTGCCGGTCATCAGCGCCGGGGCATCGCCGCCGCCGCCGATCGCCTGGGTGATGTTGGCCAGCACCGCGCCCATGCGCTCCGAATAGGGACGCGCCGCTTCAGCCGCTTCCTGCGCGCGGCGCAGCTTCGCCGCGGCGACCATCTGCATCGCCTTGGTGATCTTCTGCGTCGCCTTGACCGAGGCGATACGGTTACGAAGGTCTTTTAACGAAGGCATGCTTCAAACCTGATCCCGTCCGGCCCACTCAAGCAAAGGTCTTGGCGAAGGCGTCGATCTCTGCCTTCAGCCTGGCGCGCAGATCGTCGGACAGCGCCTTCTCCTTGCGGATGCCGTCGAGCACGTCCTTGCCGGCCGAGCGCATGTGCGACAACAGCCCCTGCTCGAACTTGCCGACCTGGTTGATCGCCAGCTTGTCGAGATAGCCGTTGACGCCGGCGAAGATCACCGCGACCTGCTCCTCGACCTTGAGCGGCGAGAATTGCGGCTGCTTCAAAAGCTCGGTCAGGCGCGAGCCGCGATTGAGCAGGCGCTGCGTGGCGGCGTCGAGATCGGAGCCGAACTGCGCGAAAGCAGCCATTTCGCGGTACTGCGCGAGCTCGCCCTTGATCGACCCGGCAACCTGCTTCATCGCCTTGATCTGCGCCGAAGAGCCGACGCGCGACACCGACAGACCGACATTGACCGCAGGACGGACGCCCTGGAAGAACAGATTGGTTTCCAGGAAGATCTGGCCGTCGGTGATCGAGATGACGTTGGTCGGGATATAGGCCGACACGTCGTTGGCCTGCGTCTCGATGATCGGCAGCGCCGTCAGCGACCCGCCGCCATTGTCGTCGTTGAGCTTGGCGGCGCGCTCGAGCAGGCGCGAGTGCAGGTAGAAAACGTCGCCCGGATAGGCCTCGCGGCCCGGAGGACGGCGCAGCAGCAGCGACATCTGGCGATAGGCGACGGCCTGCTTCGACAGATCGTCATAGCTGATCAGCGCGTGCATGCCGTTGTCGCGGAAATATTCGCCCATGGTGCAGGCGGTGAACGGCGCCAGGAACTGCATCGGCGCCGGATCGGACGCGGTCGCAGCGATGATGATCGAATAGTCGAGCGCGCCGCGCTCTTCCAGCACCTTGACGAACTGCGCCACGGTCGAGCGCTTCTGGCCGACGGCGACATAGACGCAGTACAGCTTTTCCTTCTCCGGGCCGTTGTCGTGCACCGATTTCTGGTTGAGCATGGTGTCGAGGATGATCGCGGTCTTGCCGGTCTGGCGGTCGCCGATGACCAGCTCGCGCTGGCCGCGGCCGACCGGGATTAGCGCGTCGATGGCCTTGAGGCCGGTCGACATCGGCTCGTTCACCGATTTGCGCGGGATGATGCCGGGCGCCTTGACGTCGACGCGCTTGCGTTCGGTGGCCTGGATCGGGCCCTTGCCGTCGATCGGGTTGCCGAGCGCATCGACGACGCGGCCGAGCAGGCCCATGCCGACAGGCGCGTCGACGATGGCGCCGGTGCGCTTGACGGTATCGCCTTCCTTGATGTCACGGTCGGCGCCGAAGATAACGACGCCGACATTGTCGGCTTCGAGGTTGAGCGCCATGCCGCGGATGCCGCCGGGGAACTCGACCATCTCGCCGGCCTGGACATTGTCGAGGCCATAGACGCGGGCGATGCCGTCACCGACGGACAGCACCTGGCCGACTTCGGAGACCTCGGCCTCCTTGCCGAAATTCTTGATCTGGTCTTTCAGAATTGCGGAAATTTCCGCGGCGCGGATGTCCATCAGCCGACCTCTTTCAGTGCAAGCTTGAGCGAATTGAGTTTGGTTTTGAGCGACGTATCGATCTGGCGCGAGCCGATCCTGACCACCAGCCCGCCGAGCAGCGACGGATCGACGGTGACGGTGATCGCCACATCCTTGCCGGCGACGCTTTTCAGCGCCGCTTTCAGCTCGGTTTCCTGGGCAGGCGTCAGCGCATGCGCCGAGGTGACCTCGGCGGCGGTCTCGCCGCGGTGTTCGGCGGCGATCTGGCGGAACGCCTTGATCATTCCTGGCACGGCGAAAAGCCGGCGGTTCTGGGCAACGACGCGCAGGAAATTGCCAGTGAGGCCCGTGATCCCCGCTCTGTCGGCGATCGCGGCGATCGCCTTGGCCTGATCTTCGCTGGAGAAAACCGGGCTCCTGATCAGCCGCGAAAGGTCAGCGCTGCCTTCGAGCATCGCTTCGAAACTGTTGAGGTCGGTCTCGACGCTGGCCACCGAATTGGCCTGCAGCGCGAGTTCGAACAGCGAACCCGCATAGCGTTCTGCGACACCTGAGATTGGCGATGACGATTGGGCCACGGACCGTCTTTTCTCTTGTCTGACAGGCCGCAGATTGTTGGCGCGAGCAAAAACTCTGGCTAAATCTTTGACCTTACTGCATTTTTCCAAGCACGGAGGCGCGGCTTCCGCTATCCCCGATCGAAAGTCGATTGCCGTCTAGCACAGGCATTTTCAGACCGCAATGCGTCGTCCGGCATGGTTTTCAGGCACTATTGTCGCATCCGCTCGCCGAGTTCAGCAACCAACCCCGGATTGCTCTGTGATTCAGGGCAAAAAGCCGAAGGCGAACGCAAGCGGCAGCGCCGCCAGCACCAGCTCGACGACGATGGATGCCCAGTTGAACGGCGTATTGGCGCCGTCCGACATCATCGACAGCAGCCGGCCGAAGGCGGTGAATAGCCAGGAGAAGCCGAGCGCCATGTAGAGCAGCGGCTGCGCCAAGAGGATGCAGCACAGGCTGACGCCGAGATAGAAGCCCGACATCCGGCCGCGCCCCTCGGCGATCGCCGCTGCCTTCTCCGGTCTGACCTGCAGCCGCAGGATGCGGAACGCCAGCTGTGGAGCCAGGAATAGCAACAGGCCGAGCAATAGAGTCGCGACCGCGCCCGACCATGCCAGCCACTCGCCCTGGCTCATCGGCCATGGAAACGCAAATTCCATCCTTGTCCCCTCGTAAATGGATATTCAAAATTTCGGGCATTCTAGCGAAGCAACTGACATGCGCCAGATGGGCCGTCGGCAATTTGCAGGGCGCGTCAGCTCAACGCGAGCGCGACCGTTGTCTCGACCGGGCTAACAGGACGTTAAACAATGGGCTGTTTTTTTCTGCACAATTCCTATATTGTGACTACATGAGACCACAAGGGGTTCCGCGCATGAAGACGATGCAACTGCGAGAGGCAAAGGCCAGCCTTTCCGCGCTCGTGGAGGCCGCTGAGAACGGTGAGCCCACGGTTATCACCAAGCACGGCAAGCCCGCAGTCATGGTGGTGCCAATCGGTGAGGGACGGAAACTTTATCCGCAGAACAGCCAAAAAGACTTCGTGGATTTCCTGCTTCGGTATCCAGGCGGCATCGAGCTTGAGCGAAACGAATCGCCGTCGCGGGAAGTGGAGTTTTGACCGGCTATCTGCTTGATACGTCTTTTCTCTCGGCATTTGCACCTGGTCGGCCTCTGCTTCCGTCACACGTGCAGAACTGGGTTGCTGTACAAGGAGAACGCGGCTCTTGGCAGCTCTCGTCGATCGTCATCTTGGAGGTGGAACGAGGAATCGCGAAACTGAAGCGGGCGGGCGGGCATATGAAGGCGGAGCGCATCAATGAGTGGTTCGAAAGGTTGCTTCTAGAGTTCAACCAGCGCATCCTTCCCATCGATTTAGCAATCGCGCGAGAAGCCGGAAAACTGGAAGACGCCACTATCGCCAGAGGCGCCAATCCGGGACTGGCGGACGTTCTGATCGCAGCTACCGCCCGTTTGCACGGCCTGTCAGTTTTGACGGCCAACACCCGGCATTTTGCGATTCTCGACGTGCCTTACCTGAACCCATTCACCGAACGCGTCTCGAAAGGGTAATCGACACCTTACAAAAAGCTTTGCGGGTCGATATCGACCTGGACCCGCACCGAGGCCCTTATCTTCGGTCCCTCGGCCAGCATGGTGCGGATGAACCCTTGCATGTCGGCGCGCCGCTCGCCCTGGATCAGTAGGCGAAAGCGATGGCGGCCGCCGATCAATGACAGCGGCGCCTCGGCCGGACCGAGGACGAACAGGTCGATGGCTTGCGGCGCGGCACGGCGCAGGCCGCGGGCGTGCCCTTCGGCTTCCGCCCGGGTCGCCGCGCTGACGATGACGCCGGCGAGCCGGCCGAAGGGCGGCAGCCCCGCCCGCTCGCGTTCGGCGATCTCGCGCTCGTAGAAGGCCTCGGCATCGCCGGAGACGATCGCCCGCATCACCGGGTGGTCGGGTTGGAAGGTCTGCAGCAGGCCAAGGCTCTTCTTGCCGGTGCGGCCGGCGCGGCCGGTCACCTGGCTGAGCAGTTGGAAGGTGCGCTCGGCGGCGCGTGGGTCGCCATTGGCCAGGCCGAGATCGGCATCGACGACACCGACGAGCGTCATGTTGGGGAAATTGTGGCCCTTGGCGACGAGTTGCGTGCCGATGACGATGTCGGCCTCGCCATTGGCTATGGCTTCGAGCTCGAGCCGCAGCCGCCGCACGCCGCCCATCAGGTCGGACGACAGTACGATGGTGCGGGCATCAGGGAAATGCGCGACGACCTCCTCGGCGATGCGCTCTACGCCCGGCCCGCAGGCGACCAGATGATCGAGCGTGCCACATTCCGGGCAGGCCTCGGGCCGGCGTTCATTGTGCCCGCAATGGTGGCAGACGAGCTGACCGCGAAAGCGGTGCTCGACCAGCCAGGCCGAGCAGACCGGACAGCCGAAGCGGTGGCCGCAGACCCGGCAGAGCGTCAGCGGCGCATAACCGCGCCGGTTGAGAAACAGCAGCGATTGTTCCTTTCTTTCCAGCGTCTGCCGCATATGGCTAAGCAGCACCGGCGACAGGAAGCCGCCGCGTGCCGGCGGCGCACGGCGCATGTCGATCGTCTTGAGATCGGGAAGTGCCGCCTCGGCAAAGCGCGCCGAAAGCACCGCCCTGCTGTAGCGGCCCTGGCTGGCATTGACCCGGCTTTCGACCGACGGTGTCGCCGAGGCGAGCACGACCGGAAACCCGCCGATATGGCCGCGCACCACGGCCATGTCGCGCGCGTTGTAAAAGACGCGATCCTCCTGCTTGTAGGCGGGGTCGTGTTCTTCGTCGACGACAATCAGCCCAAGCTCCCTGAACGGCAGGAACAGCGCTGAGCGCGCGCCTGCGACCACCCGCACGCCGCCTTCCGCCACCTGCCGCCAGACCTTTTCGCGCATTCTTGGCGGCAGGTCCGAGTGCCACTCCGCCGGCTTGGCGCCGAACCGCTCCTGAAAGCGTTCGAGGAAGGCGTGGGTCAGCGCGATTTCCGGCAGCAGGATCAACACTTGCGTGCCGCGATCGAGCGCGGCCGCAACCGCCTCGAAATAGACCTCCGTCTTGCCGGATCCGGTTACACCGTCGAGCAGGGTGACGCCGAATATGCCGGCCGCGACATTGGCGCGCAGCATCTCGGCGGCATCGCTCTGGTCGGGCATCAGTGCCGGCACGGCGTAGCCGGGATCGGGTGCTGCGACCACCGGCCGCGGCGGGATCATCACCGTCTCGAATACGCCCTGCGCCCTCAGCCCGTCCACCACCGTCGACGACACGCCTGCCGCATGCGCCAGGCCCGACCGCGTCCAGGCGAGCCCACCTTCGGCCGTTTCCAGCACGCGCGTCCTCGCCTCCGTCATCCGGTCGGGCTTGGCGAAGGTGCGCTGCAGCCCTTCGATCCACGGCTCCGGATCGAACGCCTCCGGCGCCCTGAGCAGCATGCGCGCCACCATGCCGGGCGGCGACAGCGTGTACTGCGCCAGCCAATCGACAAAACGCCGCATCGCGCGGTCGATCGGCGGGCAGTCGAAAACCTGCTCGATCGGCCGCAATTTCTTCGCGTCGACCTTTTCGACGGCGCCGTCCCAGACGATGCCGGCGACCTGGCGGGGGCCAAGCGGAACGCGCACGATCGAGCCCGGCACCACGCGCATGCCAGCCGGCACAGCATAGGTGTAGGGGCGCTCAGCAGGCATTGGGACCAGCACCGGTGCGGCCGCGACAAAGGGCGAATCTTCGATCATGAGGCGTGACCTTGCCCCGACTTTGGTCTAGATCAAAGTCCGACCCCGAATGTGCATGACCTGCACATGAAAAATCTTCAGGAGACCGCCATGAAATTTTTTGTCGACACCGCCGATGTCAAGGAAATCCGTGAGCTGAACGATTTGGGGCTGCTCGACGGCGTAACCACCAATCCGTCGCTGATCCTGAAATCGGGCGGCAAGATCGCCGACGTCACAAGAGAGATCTGCGAGATCGTCAAGGGCCCGGTCTCGGCCGAAGTCGTCGCCACCGAATACAAGGACATGATGGCGGAGGCCAAGATCCTGGCCAGGATCGCCGACAATGTCTGCATCAAGGTGCCGCTGACGCTCGACGGCCTGAGAGCCTGCAAGGACATCCGGTCGGACGGCCGCATGGTCAACGTCACGCTGTGCTTCTCGGCCACCCAGGCGCTCCTCGCTGCCAAGGCCGGCGCCTCCTTCATCTCGCCCTTCGTCGGCCGCATCGACGACAGTGGCTGGGACGGCATGGAACTGATTGCCGATATCCGCACCATCTACGACAATTATGATTTCCAGACCGAAATCCTGACCGCTTCTGTGCGCACGGTGAACCATGTCAAACAGGCGGCACTGATCGGGGCAGACGTCATCACCGCCCCGCCGGCGACGCTCAAGGCACTGGTCAAGCACCCGCTGACCGACAAGGGCCTGGAGCAGTTCCTCGCCGACTGGGCAAAGACCGGCCAGAAGATCGGCTGAAGCGAAATGTCCTACGTCGAACAAAAAATGCCGAGCAATCGGCCTTTTGCTGACAGCGCAATCCGCCACAGACGGAGCGCTTCAATCCAGGATGGAAAGACCTAGCTTGCCGCCGGCTTGCCGTGCTTGATCAGATCTTGGGCGATCGACAGCCGCAGCACATCCGCCAGTTCGCGCGCCGCGCGGTTCTCGGCGTCGATCTGCGCCCGATACGACGCGAATTCCTGGCGCGGCCTATCGTATGAGGACGGGATAGAGCGCTTGCCCCTCGCTATGACCGTGCCGGTCTTGGCATCGCTCAGCACATAGTTGGCGGTCAGCGTCACTGTGCCGGCGGTCGGCTCGTCCTCGTCGGTCGTGACCTGCTCGATTGCCGCCGATTCGACGAGTTCGGAGACGCCGAGATCAAGCGAATAGACCGGCGAAGCAGGCTCGCCGGCGCCCTGGCCGAGCGCGAAGATCAGATTGTTGCGGACCTGCTGGGCGTAGCGGGTCTTGACCGGCTTGACCGAGATCGATGCCAGTTCGGCAGCAGCGCCGACCTGAGAGCCGGCGATCAGCGGCGCGCTTGAATAGAGCGGCCGCACCGTGCAGGCGGAAACCAGCGCCACCGAAGCGAGCAGCCCGTAGAGCATGATACGGCGCGGCGTCAGCTCCGCTTTTTTCGGATCAGGCAACAACATTGACGATCCTCTGCGGCACGATGATCACCTTGCGCGGCGCCTTACCTTCGAGCGCTTTCTGCACGAAGTCGAGAGCCAGAACCGCTTTTTCGACCGCACCTTGGTCCGCGTCGCGGGCAATTGTCAAATCGCCGCGCTTCTTGCCGTTGACCTGGACCGGCAGCACGATCTCGGCGTCGACGACAAGCGAGGGATCGTAGTCCGGCCAGGGCCGTTCGGCGACAAGGTCGGTGCCGCCGAGCGTCTGCCAGCACTCCTCGGCCAGATGCGGCATGACCGGCGCGATCACGTGCACCAGGATCTCGACGGCTTCACGGCAGGCCGCTTGGAGCGCCGGACCGGCCTTGCCTTCGGCTGCCTCGTTGAGCGGTACGGTCAGGGCATTGGCGAGCTCATAGATACGGGCGATGGCACGGTTGAAGGCGAGCTTTTCAATATCCTCGCCGACAGACTTGAGGATCTTGTGCGCGGCCTTGGACACTGTTCCGGCCTCGCCGTCCTTCGCCGCCTCTGGCCGAACTCCGGCGAGCGAATCGGCAGCCGTCAACACCAGCCGCCAGATGCGCTGGATGAAGCGATGCGCGCCGGCCGCACCCTCGTCGGTCCATTCGACATCGCGTTCGGGCGGCGAGTCCGACAGCATGAACCAGCGCGCCGTATCGGCGCCGTAGCCGTCGGTGATCTCTTCCGGGCTAACGGTATTCTTCTTCGACTTCGACATTTTTTCGAGCGGACCGATCACCGCCTCTTCGCCAGTGGCGATTTCGAAGGCGCGGCGCTTGCCGTCGGCGTCCTCCAGCCTGACCTCGCTCGGCGCAAGCCAGCGGCCGTTCGAGGCGCCGCCAACCCGATAGGTCTCGTGCACCACCATGCCTTGCGTGAACAGGCCCCTGAACGGCTCGGCGAGATCGACATGGCCGGTCTCGCGCATGGCGCGGGTGAAGAAGCGCGAATAGAGCAGGTGCAAAATGGCGTGCTCGATGCCGCCAATATACTGGTCGACCGGCAGCCATTCAGTCGCGGCCTTGGGATCGGTCGGATCGTTGGCCCAGGGCGCGGTGAAGCGCGCGAAATACCACGACGAATCGACGAACGTGTCCATCGTGTCGGTTTCGCGCCGCGCATCCTTGCCGCAACGCGGGCATTTGACGTGCCGCCATGTCGAATGACGGTCGAGCGGATTGCCCGGCCGGTCGAACTCGATATCGTCAGGCAGCCTGACCGGCAGGTCGGCTTTCGGCACCGGCACAACGCCGCAATCCCCGCAATGGATCATCGGGATCGGGCAGCCCCAATAGCGCTGGCGCGAAATGCCCCAGTCGCGCAGGCGGAAATTCACCTTGCGCTCGGCCATCGGCCGGTTGCCGATGGTCTTCTGTTCGAGCAGCTTCGCCACCTCGTCGAATGCCTGATCCGGCTTCATGCCGTCGAGGAAGCGCGAATTGATCATCACGCCGTCGCCGACATAGGCCTCGTCGATGATCTGGAAGCTTCCTTGATTCTCGCCTTCCGGCATCACCACTGGAATGACCGGCAGGCCGTATTTGTTGGCGAAGTCGAGGTCGCGCTGGTCACCGGACGGGCAGCCGAAAACGGCGCCGGTGCCGTAGTCCATCAGCACGAAATTGGCGACGTAGACGGGCAGCGTCCACTTCTCGTCGAACGGATGGACGACGCGGATGCCGGTATCGAAGCCCTTCTTCTCGGCCGTCTCCAGGGCCGCCACCGACGTGCCCATGTGGCGGACCTCGTCGATGAACTTTGCCAGCGCCGGATTGTCTTCGGCCGCCTTTTTGGCCAGCGGATGGTCGGCCGCAATCGCCATGAAGGAGGCGCCGAAGATGGTGTCGGGCCTTGTCGTATAGACTTCGAGCTCATGCTCGCCGGCGACTGGCTTGGCCAGCGGCCAGCGGATCAGCAGGCCTTCAGAACGGCCGATCCAGTTCGCCTGCATCAGCTTCACTTTTTCCGGCCAGTCGTCGAGCTGGTCGAGCGAATCCAGCAGATCCTGCGCATAGTCGGTGATCTTGAAGAACCATTGCGTCAGCTCGCGCTGTTCCACCAGCGCGCCCGAGCGCCAGCCGCGACCGTCGATGACCTGCTCGTTGGCAAGCACCGTCATGTCCTCCGGATCCCAGTTGACCTTGGAGGATTTGCGCGTCACCAGGCCCTTCTCGACGAAATCGAGGAACAGCATCTGCTGGCGGTGGTAATAATCGACATCGCAGGTAGCGAACTCGCGTGCCCAATCGAGCGACAGGCCCATGACCTTGAGTTGCTCGCGCATGGCAGCGATGTTCTGATAGGTCCAGTCCTTGGGATGGACCTTGTTCTGCATTGCTGCGTTTTCGGCTGGCATGCCAAAGGCGTCCCAGCCCATCGGGTGCAGCACGTTGAAACCCTTGGCCCGCTTGTAGCGCGCCACCACGTCGCCCATCGTATAGTTGCGGGTATGGCCGATATGGATGCGCCCCGATGGATAGGGGAACATCTCCAGCACGTAGTATTTCGGGCGCGGGTCATCGTTGTCGGCTTCGAACAGCTTCTTGGCGTCCCAGGCCTTCTGCCATTTGAGCTCTGACGCGCGCGGATTGTATCGTTCGGTTGCCATCGGGTGTTTTTCACTTAAAAGCATGCGCGAGCCGCCGGACAATGCCCGGGCGGCTCAGGAAATGTCGTCGCGGTGTTCACCATGGATTACCGGACCCGTCAACTGCGGCGATCCGGCGAAAAGCCAAACACAGGCAGGATATAGGCATGGCGAGCGCCGTCGAACAGCTTTTCACCGTCAAGGCAAGGATCGCCACTGCCGAGCGCGAGGCCGGACGCGAGGCCGGGGCGGTGACGCTGGTTGCGGTCTCGAAAACCTTCGATGCCACCGATATCCGTCCGGTTATCGAGGCCGGCCAGCGCGTCTTCGGCGAGAACCGCGTCCAGGAGGCGCAAGCCAAGTGGCCGGCGCTGAAGGAAGCTTTCCCCGACATCGAGCTGCACCTGATCGGGCCGTTGCAATCGAACAAGGCCAAGGAAGCGGTGGCATTGTTCGACGTCATCGAAACCGTCGACCGTGAAAAGATCGCCGCCGAACTCGCCAAGGAAATCGCCAGGCAGCGCCGGTCACCAAGGCTGTATGTCCAGGTCAACACCGGTTCCGAGCCGCAAAAGGCCGGCATCGAGCCGCGCGAGGCGGTCGCCTTCGTCGCCCGCTGCCGCGATGTCCATGGCCTCGTGGTCGAGGGGCTGATGTGCATCCCGCCGTCCGACGAGAATCCCGGTCCGCATTTCGCGCT
Source organism: Mesorhizobium sp. M0815 (assembly GCF_040319995.1). NCBI lineage: Bacteria > Pseudomonadati > Pseudomonadota > Alphaproteobacteria > Hyphomicrobiales > Phyllobacteriaceae > Mesorhizobium > Mesorhizobium sp. M0815. Next base: position 213,880 of record NZ_JAMYOU010000002.1, read on the forward strand.
GCTGGAGAAGTTCGCAGATGAAGCCGGCGTCGGAAAGCTGTCGATGGGCATGTCCGGCGACTACGAAACGGCGATCGCCTTCGGCGCGACCAGTGTCAGGGTTGGATCGGCGATTTTCGGCGCCAGATGAGGCGCAGCCGGCCTTAGGCCACAGGCTGACGCTGACTAAGCCAGCAATGGAAACGGAACGTTTCGTTCCTATATGGTTCGAGTTATCCCAAAGCCTCTGGAGCCACCATGCGTTACAATCAACTTGGAAATACGGGGATGTTCGTCTCCGAACTTTGCCTCGGTACGATGACATTCGGCGCCGCCGGCGAGAATGCCCAATGGGGCCTGATCGCCAGCCTCGACCAGGAGGGCGTCGACGAGATCGTCGCCCGCTCGCTCGCCGCCGGCGTCAATTTCTTCGACACGGCGGATGTCTATTCCTTCGGCGCCTCGGAACGGCTTCTCGGCCAGTCGCTGAGAAATCTCGGCGTCAATCGGCAGGACGTGATCATCGCCACCAAGGTTCACGGCGCCATGGGCGGCGGCCCGAACCAGCGCGGTTCTTCGCGCGGCCATATCATGGATTCGGTCGAAGGTAGCCTCGAACGGCTGCAGCTGGACCATATCGATCTCTATCAGCTGCACGGCACCGACACGGTCACGCCGATAGACGAAACGCTGCGGGCGCTCGACGACCTGGTTGCCGCTGGCAAGGTCCGCTATGTCGGCGTCTCGAACTGGCAGGCCTGGCGCATCGCCAAGGCGTTGGGTATTGCCGAGCGCAAGGGCTTTGCCCGTTTCGAAACCGTCCAATCGTATTACTCGATCGCTGGCCGCGATCTCGAGCGCGAGATCGTGCCGCTGCTCAACGAGGAGAAGCTCGGGCTGATGGTCTGGTCACCGATGGCGGGCGGCCTGCTCTCGGGCAAGTACGGACCCGGTGCCCCCGGCAATGGCGAAGGTCGCCGCGCCAGCTTCAATTTCCCGCCGGTCAATGAGGACCGTGCCTGGGCAGCGGTCGCCGTCATGCGCGAGATCGCCGCCAAGCACGGCGTCAGCGTCGCCACGGTGGCGCTCGGCTTTGTCCTGGCCAAACCGTTCGTGATGAGCGTCATCATCGGCGCCAGCCGCATGGACCAGTTGGAACAGAACCTTGCGGCAACCGAGTTGAAGCTCGATGCCGACGATCTTGCTCGTCTCGACGAAGTCAGCGCGCTGCCGCCCGAATATCCGGGCTGGATGCTCGAACGCCAGGCGGCGGGCCGCAGGCCGGCGCCGTTCACGCCAAAGAAGTAGTTCCTTGTCGACGTGACATTTCGGCAGCCAAATTCGGGAGCCAAGTGGCTCCCGAATGCCTTCCGCTTCAGCCCAGCCGCGCGGTTTCGGCCAGGAAATCTAAAATGGCCCGTACCCGCGCCGGCAAATGCTTGCCTTGGCCGACATAAACCGCATGGGTCAGTTCCTCGTCGCCGGGGTTGAACTCTTCCAGCAGCGGCAGCAGCCGGCCGGCGGCAATGTCGGCCTCCACGTGCCAGCGTGCCAGCCGGGCGATGCCCGCCCCTGAGAGCGCCATCAACCGCATCGCCTCGCCGTCGCTGACCAGCGTGTTTCCAACGATCGATATGGTGATCGGCTTGCCGGCCGCGTCGACAAAAGGCCAGCCCTCGACGTGGCGCACGAAGCAGAAGCCCATCCGGTTGTGACGATCGAGATCGGCGGGCGTCTTGGGTGTGCCACGCGCTTCGAGATACGATGGCGCGGCAACGACGACCACCCGGCTCTGCCCGAGCTTGCGCGCCACTAGCCGTGATTCGCCGAGCGGGCCGGCACGTATGGCGACGTCGGCGCGCTCCTCCATCAGGTCGATAACACTGTCGGTCAACACCAGATCGACCGAGATTTCGGGGTATCGTTCTAGAAAACGCGGCAAAAGCGGGATCAGCCGGTGCCGCCCGAAAGGCACGTAGCTATTGATCCGCAGCCGGCCACGCGGCGCGGCACCCGCCGCTGCCTCGCGCTCGGCAACCGCCATGTCGGCCAGGATGCGCACGCCGCTGTCGAAGAAGGCCGCCCCTTCCGGTGTCAGTCGCAGCTTGCGCGTCGAGCGGATGATCAGCCGGGCGCCAAGACGCCCCTCCAGCCGCGCGATCAGCTTGCTAACCGCCGACGGGCTCATGCGCAGCGCACGTGCAGCGGCCGAAAAGCTGCCGGCCTCGACGACGCGGACGAACACTTCGATCTCGCCGGAGCGGTTGATGTCGGGCCTGGCCATTGGTGAATCTATTTCACAGGCAATGTGCCCTAGGCAAGGCTGGTTCACAGTTCGGTGCATCACGATCTTTCGGGCCGGGCGTGAGAGGACACGGCGCCCGTCGTCGAAACTGGCCGTCATCGAAGTGGGAACCGCCATGCCTCTTGCTCTCTACGCTCTTGCCGCCGGCGCCTTCGGTATTGGCGTCACCGAATTCGTCATCATGGGCCTGCTGCTCGACGTCAGCACCGATCTCGGCGTCTCGATCTCAGCTGCCGGTCAACTGATTTCCGGCTATGCGCTGGGCGTCGTCATCGGCGCGCCGCTGCTGACGATCGCCACCGGCCGGTGGCCGCGCAAGACCGTGCTTCTGGCGCTGATGGCAATCTTCACGCTAGGCAACCTCGCGTGCGCGCTGGCCCCAGACTACTGGACGCTGATGGGTGCGCGCGTGCTCACCGCCTTCGCCCACGGCACCTTCTTCGGCGTCGGCTCGGTCGTGGCGACCGGGCTGGTGGCGCCCAACAAGAAGGCATCGGCGATCGCCCTGATGTTCACCGGCCTGACCATCGCCAACATCCTCGGCGTCCCCTTCGGAACATGGCTCGGCCAGGCCTTCGGCTGGCGCGCGACCTTCTGGGCGGTGACCCTGGTCGGCATGGTCGCTTTCGCCATCATCCTGCTGCTGGTGCCGCGCAGCCAGACAGCGCCTGAGCAAAGCAATTTGCGCGCCGATCTCGCCGTGCTCGGCCGCACGCCCGTCCTGCTTGGCTTTGCCACCACCGTGCTCGGCTATGCCGGCGTCTTCGCCGTCTTCACCTACATCGCCCCGTTGCTGACCGAGATCACCGGTTTTGAGGAAGCAGCGGTGTCGCCGATCCTGCTGGTCTTCGGCGGCGGCCTCATCGCCGGCAACCTCGCTGGCGGCAAGTTCGCCGACCGCTGGCTGGTGCCTTCCGTTCTCGGCAGTCTCGTCGTGCTGGCGCTGGTGCTCGGCACCATGACCTTCGCCCTGCACAGCCAGGTTATGGCCGTCATCTATGTCGGCCTGCTCGGCGCCGCCGCCTTCGCCACCGTGGCGCCGCTGCAGATGTGGGTACTGGAAAAGGCACAAGGCGCCGGCCAGAGCCTCGCCTCGTCCTTCAACATCGCCGCCTTCAATCTCGGCAATGCGGCCGGCGCCTGGCTCGGCGGCGTGGTCATCGCCCATGGCCCCGGCCTCGGCGCCGTCACCTGGGTCGCGGCCCTGCTGCCGCTCTCGGCGCTTTCCGTGGCAGCGCTGGCGCTACGCCTCGATCGCCCAACGCTCGGTGAACCGGCACCCGCCCGCTCGTAGCAACTCGAAGAACCCTTGTACACCATAGGAGAAACAGATGGATTATCGAAATCTTGGCGCATCGGGCCTGAAAGTCCCGGCGCTCTCGTTCGGCGCTGGAACCTTCGGCGGGTCAGGGCCGCTGTTCGGCGCCTGGGGCAACAGCGATGCGACGGAAGCCCGGCGGCTGGTCGACATCTGCCTGGAGGCGGGCGTCAACCTGTTCGACACCGCCGACGTCTATTCGAATGGCGCTTCCGAACAGGTGCTCGGCGAAGCGATGAAGGGCCGCCGCGATGCCGTGCTGATCTCGACAAAGACCTCGCTGCCGATGGGCGACGGTCCCAACGACGCCGGCTCGTCCCGCTCGCGCCTCATCAAGGCCGTCGAGGACGCACTGAGGCGTCTTGGCACCGACTACATCGACCTGCTGCAGCTGCACGCGTTCGACGCCGCAACACCGATCGAGGAGGTGCTATCGACGCTGGATAGGCTCGTGCGCGCCGGAAAGCTGCGTTATGTCGGCGTTTCCAATTTTTCCGGCTGGCAAGTGATGAAGTCGCTCGGCCTGGCGGACAGATACGGCTATCCCCGATACGTCGCCCACCAGGTCTATTACTCGCTGGTCGGGCGCGATTATGAATGGGAGTTGATGCCGCTCGGCCTCGACCAGGGCGTCGGTGCGCTGGTGTGGAGCCCGCTCGGCTGGGGCCGCCTGACCGGCAAGATCCGCCGTGGCCAGAAGCTGCCCGAGAAAAGCCGGCTGCACGACACGGCAAGCTTCGGACCGCCCGTCGACGACGAGCATCTCTATCGGGTCGTCGACGCGCTTGATGTTGTCGCCGAGGAAACCGGGAAGACCATACCGCAGATCGCCATCAATTGGCTGCTGCAGCGGCCGACCGTCGCCTCCGTCATCATCGGCGCGCGCAACGAGGAGCAGTTGCGCCAGAATCTCGGCGCCGTCGGATGGTCACTGACCCCGGATCAGATGAAAATCTTGGACACGGCAAGCGAGGTCACCGCACCCTACCCGTATTTTCCCTATCGCCGGCAGGAGGGTTTTGCCCGGCTGAACCCGCCCGCCGTCTGACGCTCCAAAAGCTGGGCGGCGGCTCCCAGGCTGCCGCCCGCGTGCTTTAATGCAGCACGAACTCGCCGTCGACCTTGCGCCATTCGTTCGGCGCGATCAGCTTCTGGTGCGTGTAGCTGACTGAATGCAGCGGGCCTTCGAGCTTGGCCTGCCAGAACTCGATGAAGCGGATAAGCACCGGAAATTTCGGGGCGATGTCGTAATCCTGCCAGATGAAGCTCTGCAGCAGATGCGGATGATCGGGAAAGTGATAAAGAATCTTGGCCGTGGTCAAGCCATAGCCCTTGAGCATCAGGTCCATTTCGGAATGGTCGCGCATTGCGGTCCCCTGGTTGATTCTCTTTCCTCCCAGCCTGAAATTGTGCACCCCATTTGCTTAATCGTCTATTGATATTTCTGCGGTCGAGCCAGATTTCTGCCGCAAAAACATGCGGTTAGCAGCCGTCTCGCTAGAGTGCTGACACCACCCGGGAAGGGACCTGCGGCATCCCGCCGCGCAAATCCAACGTCTAATGTTGCCGTCATCGCCGAACTGTTAATAATGCGCGCGAATTCGCGGCCGCAACGCTGCGATCCTGCCGGCAGTCAAGCCGGCGGTTTGGTTTCGGGAGGAAGGCGAAGAAATGTCCGATGTTCATGTCCATCGCGTCCAGCCGGCGTGGAAGAAGAACGCGCTGATCGACAATGACACCTACCTGAAATGGTACGCCGACAGCGTCAAGAGCCCGGACAAGTTCTGGGGCAAGCACGGCAGGCGCATCGACTGGTTCAAGCCGTACAGCAAGGTCAAGAACACGTCCTTCGACGGCAAGGTCTCAATCAAATGGTTCGAGGATGGCCAGACCAACGTTTCCTGGAACTGCATCGACCGGCATCTGAAGAAGCGCGGCGAACAGACCGCCATCATCTGGGAAGGCGACAATCCCTACGACGACAGGAAGATCACCTATAACGAGCTTTACGGACATGTCTGCCGCCTCGCCAATGTGATGAAGAAGCACGGCGTCAAGAAGGGCGACCGCGTCACCATCTACATGCCGATGATCCCGGAGGCCGCCTATGCGATGCTCGCCTGCACGCGCATCGGCGCCATTCATTCGGTGGTCTTCGGCGGCTTTTCGCCGGACGCGCTGGCCGGACGCATCGACGACTGCAAGTCGACCTTCCTCATCACCGCCGACGAAGGCCTGCGCGGCGGCAAGCCGATCCCCTTGAAGGAGAACACCGACAAGGCGATCGAGATCGCCGCCAAGGCCGGAACGAAAGTCGAAAAGGTCTTGGTAGTACGCCGCACCGGCGGCAAGACCGGCTGGGCCGCCGGGCGCGACGTCTGGTACCATGACGAGGTCGCGACGGTTAAGGCCGAATGCAAGCCCGAGAAGATGAACGCCGAGGATCCGCTGTTCATCCTCTACACGTCGGGCTCGACCGGCAAGCCGAAAGGCGTGCTGCACACCACCGCCGGCTATCTCGTCTATGTCTCGATGACCCACCAATATGTCTTCGACTATCACGACGGGGACGTCTACTGGTGCACAGCCGATGTCGGCTGGGTCACCGGCCACAGCTACATCGTCTACGGGCCGCTCGCCAACGGCGCCACCACGCTGATGTTCGAAGGCGTGCCGAATTACCCGTCGCAGTCGCGTTTCTGGGACGTGATCGACAAGCACAAGGTCAACATCTTTTACACCGCGCCGACGGCGCTGCGCGCGCTGATGGGCGCCGGCGACGCCCATGTCACCAAGACGTCGCGCAAGTCGCTGCGCGTGCTCGGCACCGTCGGCGAGCCAATCAATCCAGAAGCCTGGGAATGGTATTTCAACGTTGTCGGCAACGGCAAGGTGCCGATCGTCGATACCTGGTGGCAGACCGAGACCGGCGGCATCATGATCACGCCGGTTCCGGGCGCCACCCACCTCAAGGCGGGCTCGGCGACGCGGCCCTTCTTTGGCGTCAACCCGCAGCTGGTTGATGGTGACGGCAAGGTGCTGGAGGGTGAAGCCAGCGGCAATCTTTGTATTGCCGACTCATGGCCGGGCCAGATGCGCACCGTCTATGGCGATCACGACCGCTTCGTGCAGACCTATTTCTCGACCTACAAGGGCAGGTACTTCACCGGCGACGGCTGCCGCCGCGATGCTGACGGCTACTACTGGATCACCGGCCGCGTCGACGACGTCATCAACGTCTCCGGCCACCGCATGGGCACCGCCGAGGTCGAATCGGCGCTGGTTTCGCATGAGAAGGTCTCGGAAGCGGCCGTCGTCGGCTACCCGCACGATATCAAGGGCCAGGGCATCTACTGCTATGTCACGCTGATGGCCGGCGAGACGCCAAGCGAGGAATTGCGCCAGGAGCTCGTCGCCCATGTCCGCAAGGAGATCGGCGCCATCGCTTCGCCCGACAAGATCCAGTTCGCGCCCGGCCTGCCGAAGACCCGTTCCGGCAAGATCATGCGGCGCATTCTGCGCAAGATCGCCGAGGACGATTTTGCCGCGCTCGGCGACACCTCGACGCTGGCCGATCCGGCGGTCGTCGACGACCTGATCGCCAATCGGCAGAACAAGAAGAGCTGATGCAAGCCATATTGGGTGCCGTCACCGAGCTTTGGCGCTATCCCGCGAGCTCGCTCGCCGGCGAGCGCCAGCAGGCGATCTCGGTCGCCCGGCATACCGTTGAAGGCGACCGCCTGTTTGGTCTTATCGACACGTCGAACAATGAAATCGCACGGCCGGACCGCGAAGTGAAATGGCACAAGGTGCCCCGCATCCGAACCCGGCTGTCGCCGGCCGGCGCACTGGAGGTTGCGGTCCCGGATGGCGACTGGCTAGCCGCACCGGGCGCTGATAGCGACCGCGCCATTTCCGCCTATCTCGGCTTTGCGGCCTCCATCCGGCCGTTCCGCCGCGAGAATACTACACCGGGATACGCCGGTCCCCTGCTGGCGGAACGCTATGTCAAAGCCCCCATTCATCTGCTGACCACCGCTTCGCTGGCGCAGTTGAAGTTGCTGCATCCAGACGGCACCGCCGACCCGCGCCGCTTCCGCCCCAACATCGTCGTCGACATGCCGAAGATCGAGGGGTCATTCCCCGAAACCGAATGGATCGGGCGCAAGCTGGCGATCGGCGACCTGCTCCTGACCATCTCCGAGCCGTGCCGCCGCTGCGGCTTCACCATCATTGGCCAGGACGGGTTCGACCACGACCCGGCAATCCTGCGCAGCCTGGTCCGCCACAACGCCCATAATTTCGGCGTCTACTGCACTGTCGATCGACCGGCCCGCGTCGAGATCGGCGCCACGATGCGTCTCCTGTAGCTATTAGTATAAATCCGCCCGCGTCGGCGGCAGGCCGCTTGGGCCGCGCGCGCGCCTGGTGGCGACGGTCTGGAAAATCTGCGCCGAGGCGCGTTCGAAGGTAATCGAGCAGCCGGTGAGATAAAGCAGCCAGAGCCGCGCCTTGGATTCGCCGACCTCGGCGATGGCCTCGTCAAAGCGTGCGTGGAGGCGCTCGGCCCATAGCCGGCAGGTGCGCGCATAGTGCTCGCGCAAGTTTTCGACGTCATAGATGAGGAAGCCGTGCGCCTCGAGATTGCCGAGCGTCATGCCGATCGTATCGAGTTCGCCGCCCGGAAAAATGTATTTGATCAGCGCTTTGAATTCCGGCCCCTTGCGCAGCGTCTTCTTCATGCTGCCCTTGTCGCGGCGGGTGATGGCATGGTGCAGATAGATGCCGCCGGGTTTGAGCAGGCGATGGATGGTCGAAAAATAGGCGGCATGGTTGGCAAGCCCCAGATGTTCGAACATGCCGATCGACGAGATCTTGTCGAAGGAACCGGACAGCTCGGCATAGGACTTTATCTCGATGGTGATGCGATCCTCCAGCCCCTCAGCGCGGATGCGTTCGCGGGCGAACTCGGTCTGTGCCTCCGATAGCGAAACGCCGTGGCCGACGACGCCATAATTCTTCACGGCATGGATGAGCATCGCTCCCCAGCCGCAGCCGATGTCGAGCAATCTGTCGCCGGGCTTCAGCCGAAGCTTGCGGCAGATATGGTCGAGCTTGTCTCTCTGCGCCTGATCGATATCGTTGGCGAAGTCCTTGAAGTAGCCGCAGCTATAGACCATGCGCTCGTCGAGGAAGAGCCGGTAGAATGCGTTGGAAATGTCGTAGTGATGCTGGATCGCCTCCTTGCTCGAACCGCTGACGTAGGGATTGCGGCCGGAAAGATCGGTTCGCGCCGTCATCTGTTTTCGCGAAAACAGCACCGCCGGCAGGTCGCGCAGGATCGCCAGCTTCGGCAGTGTCTTGAGCTTCGTCCTGAGCTTGCCGTGCGTGGGCAAGGCATAGAAATCGAACAGCGATCCGTCTTCGACGTCGACCGCCTTGGCAATCCACATCTCGATCAGCGTCGATAAAGAGGGCCGACGTACGATCTGCCAGACGATGTCCTGGTCGTTGATGGTGAGCACCGGGCCGGCAGCCGGGCCGATCCGCTCGCCCGTCCACAGCCTCACCGCAAAACCCGGCTTCAGCGTCTCGATGACCGTCCGAACAATCCGGGCCGCTCTCTCGGCTGCCTCCATCCCCGTCCTCCCTTACCCGGCAAAATAGTGACCCGGAACAATAGCGGTCCGGAACAATAGCGGCTCGATCTTGCCTGCCAGATCGGCCGGCCGCAAGCCGCCTGGGTGCGCAAGCACGCTTGTTCAGGATTTTCGGGTGCCGCGCCTTGCCATTTCCCGGGTGACACCCCATCATGGGGGAGTGTTCAACAAATCGAAAGGAGGTGATCCGATGTCGAGTGATTTCGTTTTCCAGAACGTGGCCTCAGCGGATTGCACTTTCGGGAAGCAGTCTTCCCGTTAAGGCGCGAGATGCGCGGCTGGCGACCAGTGTCGCCGCCAGGAACCGCGTCATGGACGGAAACACGGAAGGCCGCCGACTTCGCAAGAAGCGGCGGCCTTTTCCTTTGGGCTGTTGTCCCCTATCTGGTTACGGTCAACATCTCGACGTTGCGCGCTATATCCTGGAAAGCCTGGTTGAGTTCGGTTCCATTGGCCGCCTGATAAAAGTGCTTGATCTTGGCGGTGTCCGGGCTGGCGCAATCCTGGAGCGTCGCCTTGGCATTCGTTTCGTTTAGGTCAAACCCAATGGTGAATATCTCAATGCCCTTGTTGCGCATGGCAGCGCAGAGTGTCTTGGCGGCCGTGCGGGTCGGCTCCTTACCGGCGTCATTGTAAACGTCGCTCACCGTGCTCGCATCGAAGTAGGATAGGTTGAATTCGCCGTCGGTCATCAGGATCGCGATTTTGGCGACCTTTTTTGGATCCATCTTGGCCGGCCGTTGCGAAGTCCTCATGATGCTACCCCAGTTCTCCGACAGCATGTACCAGGTCCACTGCACGCCGATATGGCCGGCGGTGCCGCCGGATGCGACGAAATTCTTGATGACCGTCTTGAGCGCCGTCGCATCCGCCGTCAGCGGCATCAGCGTGGCGGCCGGGCAGGCGGCGGTGCCGGTTTGCCAAGCGAAGGACGACAGCAGGTAGTCGCGGTTGACCATGCTGGCGTCGGGGCCTGCGTCCGAATATTGATAGATCCCCTTGCGTTCGGTGGCGCAATTGTCCGGACGGATGAAGCCCGAGATATATTGCACGGCGTCATTGGCCGGCGCCTGTTTGCGTTGGCTGGTGCTGGTTTCCACATAGACGCTGCTGGGCGCAAGTGTACCCGCATTCACCGAATTTGCGTAAGGCACGATGGCAACCCGCACTCGTGGCTTGGAGGGGTCCTGACCGCCCAGGAAACTGTCGACGGCATTCGCCGCAGCCGTCCGCAGATCGATGATTTTCTGGCCGGCCATCGACCCGGTCACATCGAGCATCATTGCGACTTCGATCTGCTTGTCCGAATAGAGCGCCATCGTCGATGCGGGAACGCTTTGCATGCCACTCATGCCGAAAAGCGGGAAATAGTAGCTGACATTGACATGGACATCCGCCTGAACCGTGTTTGCAGTCCGGTCGACGGTCAGCTTGTCGAGAACGATCTGGTTGTCCTGCAGGATACCCGCCGTGCTGTTGGCATCGAGAAAGGCCTGCACCGATTTGCTGGCGTCGGCCTCGCTGATGACGCCGGTTGTCAGGTCGCGCGCCGTCGAGGTGACCGCAGCGTCGACGACCCCTTGCAGGCTCGATTTCACATTGTAGAGTTGGGACACGTTGACGGCAAAGCCGACACTCAGCGCCAGCACCGAGCTGATTATACCAAACAGCACCGCGAAATTTCCGCTGCGATCCCCGGCAAAGCCGCCGATCGCCTGAACAAGACCCCCGAAACGCTGCATTCCTTCCGCCTCCATTCGCCACAGCCTGCAGCTGTCCGAAGGCGCATTGCAGGAATCCGGCCGGATCGCGCCGCCAGGCGCGAGAAAGCGAGCGGCTCTCGCTCAGGCCATTGTTTCCAAACGGTTTCAAGCGACGGCAAGGTAAACAGCGGGTAAATGAAAGTCGCGTCAGCGCGGCTTTGTTGACAAAGCGCTTACCATGATCAGGCTCGCAATTCAGGACGACTGGACTGCGTCCCAATCCGGTACAGACGAGATGTATCGAACCGGTTCAGCACGACCGCGGTAGCGGGAGATGGAAATCTGGACTGTGAAAGGACTATGCCAGCATCCGTGCGCTGACGGTCTTGTCGACGCCGCGATAGGGCGGCTTGAAGAGATTGCCTTCCTGCTCGTGCGTCCAGACCTTGAACCGGCTGAGTCGATGCGGGCCGAAACTATGCAGCAGCGGCACGTCGGTGGCGTCACGGCCGCGCGCTATGACGACGCGGCCGATCCTCGGCACATTGTGGCGAGGATCGAACGTGTACCATCTGCCGTCGAGGAACACTTCCACCCACGCCGAGAAATCCATCGGCGCCGGATCGGCGGGTACGCCGATATCGCCAAGATAGCCGTTCACGTAACGGGCCGGGATATTCATGCAGCGGCAGAGCGTGATCGCCAGATGGGCAAAGTCGCGGCAGACGCCGACGCGCTCCTCATGCGCCTGCGCCGCCGTGCGGGTCGGGCGCGCATAGCCGTAGCCAAAGGACAGGCGGTTGTAGACATAGTCGACGATCGCCTGCACCCGCGCCCAACCCGGCGGAAGCTGGCCGAAAAGTTGCCAGGCGAGATCGCTGAGATGATCGGTCTCGCAGTAACGGCTGCCAAGCAGATAGCCGAGCACCTCGTCCGGCAATTCCGCGACCGGGACTTCCCCGGCCAGCGTGTTGACCTCGTCCGTCTCGCCACCGTCCTCGATCACCGCGTCATAGAGGATGCGAAAGCTTCCTGCCGGCGCCGTGAAGCGGCGGCAGCTATTGCCGAAAAGATCGTGGTAGACCCTGGTCGGCACGGATGGCGACGTCAGTACGCGCGTCTGCCGCTTGATGTCGGCCTGACGATCCCCGTGGATGTCGAGCAATGAAACGACCGGCGTTGGTGCAACGCATTCAATGCCAATTTCATAGCCGAGCCGAATCAGCATCGCCCTCCCCTGCGATCGTCATGGAAGATAGTGCTGGTCAACGCAGGAGAGTGCGCGCGGTTCCTTGCGAACGTCGAAAACGAGGTCTCGCGGCTTCCCATACGGACGCGGCAACGTTACGGTCGATCGATATGCTCCCTTCGAAATAATCCTTCCAAGATGACCCCGGGAAAACCGATGTTTGCAGGCAGAAAATTCGCGGCCTTCCTGTTCGATATGGACGGCACGATTCTCAATTCGATTGCCGCGGCGGAAAGGGTCTGGGCAGCCTGGGCGCACCGGCAAGGTCTTGACGTCGCTGCATTCCTGCCGACCATCCACGGCGTGCGGGCGATCGAGACCATCGGCCGGCTGGCGCTCCCAGGGATCGATCCTGCCCGCGAAGCCGATGCGCTTTTGCAGGCCGAAGCAGCCGACGTCGAAGGCATCCACCCGATTACCGGCGCCGCGGCATTCCTGGCGTCGCTGCCGCCCGGGAGCTGGGCGATCGCCACTTCGGCGCCCCGTGAACTCGCTCTGCTGCGCCTGCAGGCCGCCGGCATTCCGGCTCCCGCCGTGATCGTTGCGGCAGAGGATGTCTCCCGCGGCAAGCCGGCGCCCGACTGCTTCCGGCTGGCGGCCGAACGGCTCGGCGTCGACGTGCGCGATTGCCTCGTCTTCGAAGACGCACCGGCAGGCATAGCAGCAGCCGAGGCCGCGGGCGCCGCGGTCGTCGTGATCAGCGCCACGCACCGGCATCCGTTGGAGACGCCGCATGCCGCCATCGCCGGCTATGACGCGATCGGCGTCGCCGTCGATGCCAGCGGCTGGATTGCCATCGAAGCGGAGCGGGCCGCCCAGCCTGCTTAGCTGGTACCCTGCTTAGCCAGCACCCTGCCTGGGCTAAAAGTCGCTGGTCAGGCCCTTGACCTCCCAGTCGCTGTAGCGGCCGGGTTCCTTGCCGCCGCGCCCACCGATCTCCCTCGGCAGCGTGGCTTCCTTCTCGCGATATTGCTCCCGCCGGGCCTCGGCCTCGGCCAAGGCGCGCCGGGCTGCCGGCGTCAGTGGCTTGTGCGGCGAGCCGTTAGCATGCGTTTGGCTGGTTTTGTCGATCATGCGATCTTCCGCTAGATTGAAACAGGCCCCGATTGAAACGGGAACCGCTGTTTCCCATCATATAGCGATGGGCCCACAAGGATCGACCCCTTTGTTGGGCCAGAACGGAGCAGACGATGAACACCCTTCGCACCGCCATGCTTTTGGCCGCAATGACGGCCCTGTTCATGGGTGTCGGCTATCTGGTCGGCGGATCCGGCGGCATGATGATCGCCTTGCTGATCGCCGCCGGCACCAATTTGTTCAGCTATTGGAACGCCGACAAGATGGTGCTGTCGATGCACCGTGCGATCGAGGTCAACGAAAGCAACGCGCCCGAATATTACGCCATCGTGAAGGGTCTCGCGCAACGCGCCGGCCTGCCGATGCCGAGAACCTATCTCATCGACAATCCTCAGCCCAATGCCTTCGCCACCGGCCGCAATCCGCAAAATGCCGCTGTCGCCGCCAGCACCGGCCTGCTCGAGCAGCTCTCACATGAAGAAGTCGCGGCGGTGATGGCGCATGAGCTTGCCCATGTGCAGCACCGCGACACGCTGACCATGACGATCGTCGCGACCTTTGCCGGCGCAATTTCGATGCTCGGCAATTTCGCTTTCTTCTTCGGCGGCAACCGCGACAACAACAATTCCTTCGGCATCGTCGGCGTGCTGGTGGCGATGATCGTCGCGCCCCTGGCCGCCATGATCGTGCAGATGGCGGTGAGCCGCACCCGCGAATACGAGGCCGACCGGCGCGGGGCCGAAATCTGTGGACACCCGCTGTGGCTCGCCTCGGCACTTGACAAGATCGCGCGGGGCGCCGAACGCATCCGCAACCCGGATGCCGAGCGCAATCCGGCAACCGCCCATCTCTTCATCATCAATCCTCTTTCCGGCGAGCGCATGGACAGTTTGTTTTCCACTCACCCGAGCACAGAAAACCGCATCGCCGCATTGCAAAGGATCGCGAGCGAGATGGCCGGCGCACCCGAAGCGGCCGCGACGCCAAAGCCGGCGCCGAAAGAGACCGGGCAGCAGCCGTCAGGTCCGTGGGACAGGGCCGCCCGGCCCGAGGGGCGGGTTGAGCCGGCCAAGCCGAGACCCAATCCCTGGGGACGCAATCCGACCGGACCCAAAGGTCCGTGGTCGTGAGCGCAGCACAACGCCGGCACGCAATTCCAGGTGATCGCGAGCACAATTCGGGCAGCGAGGCCGTAGCCGGTCTCGCCGCGCGCAAGGCAGCCGCGCGCCTGCTTGCCGCAGTCATCGACGCGAGAACGCCACTCGACGGGCTGACCGACCATGAGAACGGCCATCCGCAATACAAGGCGCTCGACTTGCGCGACCGCGCCCTGGTGCGCGCCATTCTGGTCACCGCCCTGCGCTACCGCATGACCATATCAGGCCTTTTGGCCCGCCGCCTGGAAAAGCCGCTGCCGCCCAACGCCACGGCGCTTTCGCACATCTTGCACGTGGCGGCGGCACAGATCCTGTTCCTCAATGTTCCCGACAGCGCCGCCGTCGACCTCGCCGTCACGCACGCCAAGTCCGATCCGCGCACGGCGCGCTTTTCCGGCCTCGTCAACGGCGTGCTGCGTACGCTGGCGCGGGCCAAGCAGGACGAGCTCGCGACCGCAATTGCCGCAACCGACGAGGCACCAAAATGGTTTTCCGACCGTTTGAAAACGGTCTACGGCCCCGACAAGGCCAGGCAGATACTGCTCGCCCACCGCCATGAGGCGCCGGTCGACTTCTCGGTCAAGTCGGACCCGGCGCTGTGGGCCGAACGGCTCGGCGGCTTCGTCTTGCCGACCGGCACGGTGCGGGTCGAGAAGCTCAGCGCTTCCGTGACCGAACTGCCCGGCTTTGGGGAAGGCGCCTGGTGGGTTCAGGATGCAGCGGCCAGCCTGCCGGCCCGGCTGTTCGGCGACATCAATGGTTTGCGAATCGCCGACCTCTGCGCCGCGCCGGGCGGCAAGACCGCCCAGCTGATCCTCGCCGGCGCCTATGTCACTGCGCTCGACATGTCCAGAACGCGGCTGGCACGGCTGACGCAGAACCTCGAAAGGCTCGGCTTGGCCGCGGAGATCGTCGAGGCCGATCTGCTCAAATACGAGCCGAAGAACCGCTTCGACGCCGTCCTCCTCGACGCACCTTGCTCTTCGACCGGCACGGTGCGGCGGCATCCCGACGTTCCCTGGACGAAGACGGCGGCCGACGTCGAAAAATTGGCCGACCTGCAACGCCGACTGCTTGCCCGCGCCATCGCCCTGGTCAAGCCTGGCGGTCGCATCATCTTTTCCAACTGTTCGCTCGATCCGCTGGAAGGCGAAGAGCTCTATCGCGACTTTCTCGCCGGCAATGCGGAGATCATCTACGACCCGCTTCGGCCAGGCGAGATTGCCGGCATCGACCCATTCCTGACGCCGCAAGGCACGTTGCGCACCACGCCTGCCGATCTGGAGCTTGGCTCACCGGCGCGTTCCGGGCTGGACGGTTTCTTTGCCGCCCGCATGCGCAGAGCCGGCTAAGGGCCGATCTTGAAGCGCCATCCGACTTCTTGGGGCGAGGAGGCATGGAAAACAGGCTGAACGGCCCCACTGCCGCGGAATTCGCCTTCGCACAAGTTCTTGAATCATATAAACTTGTGCTTGGGTGAGGACGATCAGGAGGGGTTTTGGCAATCGCTGCCGGTAACACGACGCGTCTGTGGACGCTTGTCGCGAGGGAGTTCTGGCGCAAGACGCGCCGGCGCTTGCGCGCCGGGCCACTCTATCGCTGGCGCTACTCCGGCCGCACGCCGGAGCGCGTCCTGATTGCCCCGCCGGACCTGCGCCTCGCCGATCCTCAGATCGCGCTCGAGATCTATTACGGCCGCTATCCGCTTTCGGGGCATCTGGTCGAGACCGGTGGCAAATCGCCCTTCCAGATCGACGTGCCCAATCCCGGCTGGCAAAAAACGCTGCATGGCTTTCGCTGGCTGCGCCACATGCGTGCCGCCAGCACGGAGCTCGCCGCCGCCAACGCGCGGGCGTTGGTTTCCGACTGGATTGCAATCCATGGCAGCCATATTTCCGGCGTCGCCTGGGAGCCCGGCACGACGGCCAAGCGTGTCATTGCCTGGCTGCAGCATTCCTCGATCGTGTTGCAGGGCGCCGAGTTTCCGTTCTACCGTGCGTTCCTGAAATCGCTTGCCGTCCAGATCCGCTATCTGCGCGCCATGGTGCGCGAGATGCCGGACGGCAAGGACAGGCTGCGCGCCCGCATTGCGCTGGCCTTTGCCGCTTTGTCGCTGCCGGCGCCGGCCTCGGCGCTGCGCGGTGCCACCCGCAATCTCGCCGAGGAGCTCGACCGCCAGATCCTGCCTGACGGCGGCCATATCTCGCGTAATCCGATGACCGTGCTTGAAATCCTCGCCGACCTTCTGCCATTGCGCCAGACATACGCCAATCAGGCCGAGACACCGCCGGCCGCCCTGATCGGCGCCATCGACCGGATGCTGCCGGCACTGCGCTTCTTTCGCCATCAGGATGGCAGCCTTGCCCGCTTCAACGGCATGGGCGCCACCATCCACGACCGCATCGCCAGCATCCTGCATCACGACGACACCGCCGGCGCACCACTGCTGCACGCGCCGCATTCGGGTTATGAGCGCCTGTCGATGGGTGGTGTCACGGTGATCGCCGATACCGGCCCGCCGCCGCCCGTCGACGTGTCCAATGCTGCTCACGCCGGATGCCTCGCCTTCGAATTGTCGTCGGGCCGCCAGCATTATATCGTCAATGCCGGCATAGACACCTATGGTGCCGCCGAGTTCCGGCCGCTTGCCCGCGCCACCGCCGCCCACTCCACCGCTACCATCAACGACACGTCGTCGGCGCGCTTCAACCACTCCTTGCGCGTCAACGACCTGCTCGGCACGCCTTTGATAGGCGGGCCGCAGCATGTGCCTTGCAAGCGCACCGACCAGAAGGGCAGCCAGGGCTTCATCGCCCGCCATGACGGCTATGTGGCGCGCTTCGGCTTCCTGCATGAGCGCGAGCTGAAATTGTCGACCGAGGGCAATGTGCTTGCCGGCAGGGACCGCTTCCTGCGGCCGGGCGGCGCTTCTATCCGCAACAATGGCCGTGATTTCGTTACAGTGCGTTTCCATGTCCATCCCGACATAAACGTGCTCCAGGATGAGCATGACCGTCTGGTGCTGACCGCCGACCACGCCGACACCTGGGTGTTTACCTCCACCGAAGTGGCACCCGAGGTCGAGGAATCGATCTATTTCGCCGGGCTTGGCGGCCCACGCCGCAGCCGCCAGATCGTGCTTGCCTTCAAGGCCTCGGAGATTCCCGAGGTCCATTGGCAACTGACGCGGACAATTATCGCCGGCCGTCAGGAAAAAGCTGAAGCTGGTGGCAACGGCAGACACTGATCAAGCCTTGCGGCTTGATTTCCGGGCCTCATATGCTACGGCCCGCGGACGCTCTCCAACCACACGTGGAAAGGCCGCCAGCCCATGGCCGTCGCCGCCAAGAATATTCCCGCGCCCGACCTTGTACCCATCCGTCGCGCGCTGCTCTCCGTCTTCGACAAGACCGGCCTGATCGATTTCGCCAGGGCGCTGGCTTCGGCCGGCGTCGAGCTGGTCTCGACCGGCGGCACGGCAAAGGCCCTCGCCGATGCGGGCATGGCGGTGCACGACGTATCCGAGCTCACCGGCTTTCCCGAGATCATGGACGGGCGCGTCAAGACGCTGCACCCGTCGGTGCATGGTGCACTGCTCGGCGTTCGCGACGATCCAGAGCACGCCGCGGCGATGCGCGACCACGGCATTGAGCCGATCGATCTCGTCGTCTCCAATCTCTATCCATTCGAGGAGGTGCGCCGCTCCGGCGCCGACTACGCCGCGATCGTCGAAAACATCGACATCGGCGGCCCGGCGATGATCCGTGCCTCGGCCAAGAACCACGCATACGTCGGCATCGTCACCGACCCTGACGACTATGCCTCGGTGCTCAACGCGCTGGAGATGAATTTCGGCTCGTTGTCGCTGGATTTCCGCAAGAAGTTGGCAGCCAAGGCCTTTGCCCGCACCGCCAGCTACGATGCGGCGATCTCGGGATGGTTCGCCGAGGCGCTGGAGATCGAGCATCCGACATGGCGCGCCTTCGGCGGCAGGCTGCAGTCGGTGATGCGCTACGGCGAAAACCCGCATCAGGGCGCCGGCTTCTATGTCAACGGCGACAGGCGGCCGGGCGTCGCCACGGCACGCCAGCTTCAGGGCAAGCAGCTTTCCTACAACAACATCAACGATACCGACGCCGCCTTCGAGCTGGTCGGCGAGTTCGATCCGACCCGCTCCGCAGCGGTAGCCATCATCAAGCACGCCAACCCGTGCGGCGTCGCCGAAGGCGCTTCGCTGCAAGCGGCCTATGCCAAGGCGCTGGCCTGCGACCCGGTCTCGGCCTACGGCGGCATCGTCGCCATGAACCGTATCCTCGATGCCGCAGCCGCCGAAGAGATCGTCAAGACCTTTACCGAAGTGATCATCGCACCGGAGGCGTCCGATGATGCAATCCGCATCATTGGCGTCAAGAAGAATCTACGCCTGCTGGTCACCGGCGGCCTGCCCGACCCGCGCGCGGCGGGCCTTGGCTTGAAATCGGTTGCTGGCGGCTTGCTCGTCCAGGGCCGCGACAATGCGGTGGTGGATGACCTCGAGCTGAAGGTGGTGACCCGGCGCGCTCCGACGCCGGCCGAAATGGCCAATCTGAAATTCGCCTTTCGCGTGGCAAAGCACGTCAAGTCGAACGCGATCGTCTATGCCAGGGACGGCGCCACCGTCGGCATCGGCGCCGGCCAGATGAGCCGTGTCGATTCCTCGCGCATCGCCGCGCGCAAGGCGCTCGACGCGGCCGACGCTGCCGGTCTGACGGAGCCTTTGACCAAGGGCTCGGTCGTCGCCTCGGATGCCTTTTTCCCGTTCGCGGATGGGCTTTTGTCGGCAATCGAAGCCGGCGCCACCGCCGTCATCCAGCCCGGCGGCTCGATGCGCGACGACGACGTCATCGCCGCCGCCGACGCTCACGGCATTGCCATGGTCTTCACCGGAGTGAGGCACTTCCGGCATTGAACTCCCTCCCCCCTGTGGGAGAAGGGAAGAGCAGCTCACTCCGCCGGCCGATCCGCCGGATAGGGCGTGCCGATCAGGATCGCCATGCCTGCGCCGAGGAACAGCACGATCGCCGCCATTCCGAACCGCGCCGAGCCGCTGGCCAGGGTGATCGTGGCCACCATGAAGGGCGCTGCAAAACTTGTTGCCCGACCGGCCAGCGCATAGATGCCGAAATAGCGGCCGGATTCGGCTGCGGAGACGCTGCGCGCCATGTAGGAGCGCGACGATGCCTGCACCGGCCCGAAGGCAAGCCCGATCAGCAGGCCGTAGAAAATGTAGGCTTTTTCCGCCGCCGTGCCGAACAGTCCGCCGCCGTCCAGTCCGGGCATCACCCAGGCGCCGAACAGCGTATAGCCCGGGCCGGTCGAGACGATGCCGATCGTGGCAATGCTCAGCATGACCAGCGAAATCATCACTATGGTCTTGGAACCCAGTGCAGTGTCGAGGCGTGCGGCAACCACGCAGCCGACGATGGCAACGACGTTGAGGATGATGCCGAACAGGCCGATCTCTGTGATCGACCAATGGAACATTGCCGCCGCAAACGTTCCGCCCAGCGCCAGCAGCGCGTTGACGCCGTCCTGATAGATCATGCGGGCGACGAGAAAGCGAAAAATACCGCTGCGCTTGCTTACTTCGGCTAGCGTCGACTTCAGTTCCGACAGGCCCTCGCGCACCGCCGGCCCGATTGGAATGCCTTTGATCGCATCAGGCGTGAAAAAGAACATCGGCAGGATGAACAGGAAATACCAGGCCGCCGACAACGGTCCGGTGGCGCGCGCGTCCTCGCCGAGCCTGGGGTCAAGGCCGAAGATCGGGTCGAGCCCGACGACGGTCTTGCCGGTTTCAGGCGAGCCGGCCATGACGGTAACGACGAAGATTAGCGCGATCATGCCACCGAGATAGCCGAGCCCCCAAGCCATGTTCGAGATCCTGCCGATGTCGCTCTTCGGCACCAGGCGCGGCATCATCGAGTCATTGAACACGGTCGAGAATTCAGCCGCGACCGATGCCAGCGAGAACAACGCCACGACCAGAAAAAGGTTGGAGCCGGGCGCGGCGAACCACAGCAAGGTGAGGCTGGTGATCTTGACCGCGGCGAAGAAGGCTATCCACGGTTTGCGTGGTCCGGTCTGATCGGCGATCGAGCCGAGGATCGGCGACAAAACGGCGATGACGAGGCCGGCGGCGGCAATGCCGTAGCCCCAGGCCGCTTGCCCCGTCTCCGGATTGCTGGCCATGCGCGAGACGAAATAAGGACCGAAGATGAAGGTGGTGACGACCGTGAAGAACGGCTGGGCCGCCCAGTCGAACAGCATCCATCCCCAGATGCCGCGTCCCGACGCACGCTGCACTGCGATCTCAGCCATGTCCCCTCCGCTGGAGCTTGCTCCGTGCCGATCGAATCGGCATGATGCTCCGTCTTGTTGTTGAGCACGATCTTGTCCAAAAGCCGATCGTTACGTTCGCGATCATGCTCCGGCGCCCCAAAGCAGCGCGCCGTTCGCTCTATAGCGCAGTTCTTCCCGGCAATCCCGCGCGATGTGAAGACGTCTCACAGCGCCGTCAGATCACTCATCAGGCCGGACGCCACCGACAGCCGGGACACGGTGATGTCGCCGCCCTCGGTCAGAGCCTGCAGCCGCTCGCGGATGCGTCCGACCCGTTCGCCGCCGGCCTCCAGCCATGCTGTCACCGGATCCGCCGCCTCGGCATGACTGGTGAGTGCCGCCACGGCGATGCCGCGCCTGGCCGCGCCGATCGTGTCGGTGGCGCGGAAAAGCGCCAGTTGATCATAATAATCCGAGGGCGTGATCGAGCGCGCCGCATCTTCGACGCGCGGGATGCGGAAGACATCGCTGACTGCAAAAAACGCCTTGGCGGCAGCGACGATGCTGGCATTTGCCGTCCGCGCCGTCAGCGCAATGTCGGGGATGAGCTCCGCCACATCGGTCAACGCCAGTTGCTCGGCAAGGCTCTCGGGCGCGCCGCCCTTCGACAGGCCGTGCCGCCGCTCCTCGATCCGCTCGCGAGAGAAGGCCGGCAGCAGCGAAACGAGCTTCGGCTCCAGCGCCTTGCGCGCATCCTGCAACTCGGCGATCCGCTGCCCGAGCGGTGCGGTGCCGGTATCGTTCTTCAGGTACCAGCCGCTGGTCACATAGATCAGCCGGCTGACCGCCTGATAGAGGTCGAGCTGGATCTGTCCGTCGATCTGGTTGTCGAGCGCGTCGATCTGCCGGTAGAGCGCCGGCAGCGCAAAGCCATCCCGCACCACGGCGAAGGTGCGCACGACATCGGCGGCACTGCGGCCAGTCGCTTCCTGCAGCCTGTTGACGAAGGACGGGCCGCCGCGATTGACCAGATCATTGGCGACGACACGGGCGATGATCTCGCGGCGCAGCCGATGGCCGTGGATTTCTCCCGCATATTTCTTCGCCATGCGATCGGGGAAATAGCCCATCAGATCACGGTCGAAATGCGGATCGTCCGGCACGTCGCTGGCGACGATATCGGAAAACAGCACGATCTTGGCATAGGCGAGCAGCACGCCGAGCTCGGCCCGGGTCAGCGGCTCACCGCGCGTCTCGCGCTCGGCAAAGGCCGCCGGCGACGGCAGCGCCTCGACGGCACGGTCGAGCAGTCCGCGCGCCTCCAGCGCCGCCATGAAGCGGCTCTGATGGGCGATGTCGGCGAGCCCGCGCTTACGGGCAAGGGACAGCGCCAGCGTCTGCTGGTAATTGTTGGACAGCACCAGGGCGCTGACCTCATCGGTCATCTCGGCCAGCAATTTGTTGCGCGCCGGCCGGGTCAGCGATCCCTTGCGCATGGCGGAAGCCAGCGCGATCTTGATGTTGACCTCGACGTCGGAGCAATTCACGCCGCCCGAATTGTCGATCGCATCTGAGTTGCAGCGGCCGCCATTCAATCCGAATTCGATGCGCGCCCGCTGCGTGACGCCGAGATTGGCCCCCTCACCGATGACCTTGGCACGCAGGTCGAGCGCGGTGATGCGGATCGCGTCATTGGCACGGTCGCCGACGTCCTGGTTGGTCTCGCCCGATGCCCTGACATAGGTGCCGATGCCGCCAAACCACAAAAGGTCTGCCGGCGCCTTGAGAATGGCACTCATGATCTCGACTGGCGTGGCCGTTGTCTTGCCGAGGCCGATCGCCGCAGCCGCGGGCGCCGGCAAGGTGATCGACTTCTGGCTGCGCGAGACGATGATGCCGCCCTCCGACAGCTTCGTCTTGTCGTAATCCTGCCAGCTTGAACGGGCGAGAGCGAACATACGCCGGCGCTCGGCCATCGAAGCCGCCATGTCGGGATCGGGATCGATGAAGATGTCGCGATGATCAAAGGCGGCGATCAGCCGGGTCTGCTCCGACAGCAGCATGCCGTTGCCGAACACGTCGCCCGACATGTCGCCGACGCCGACGACAGTGAACGGCGTGGTTTGGATGTCGCGGTTCATCTCGCGGAAATGCCGCTTGACTGCTTCCCAGGCGCCCTTCGCGGTGATGCCCATCTTCTTGTGGTCGTATCCGGCCGAACCGCCGCTGGCGAAAGCGTCGTCGAGCCAGAAGCCGTGCCTTTCGCTTATGGCGTTGGCGGTGTCCGAGAAGGTCGCCGTTCCCTTGTCCGCGGCGACGACGAAATACGGATCATCCTGATCGCGCCGCACCACGCCGGCTGGCGGGATGACGCCGTCCAGGCCGATATTGTCGGTGATCGACAACAGGCTGGAAACGTAATTCTTGTAGGCGGCCGTGCCGGCCTCGAAAATGGCGTCGCGCCCGGCGCTCATCGGCAGCTTTTTCGGGTAGAAGCCGCCCTTGGCGCCAACCGGCACGATCACCGCATTCTTGACCTGCTGTGCCTTGACCAGGCCAAGCACCTCGGTGCGATAGTCCTGGGCACGGTCCGACCAGCGCAGGCCGCCGCGCGCGACCGGGCCGAAGCGCAGATGCACGCCCTCGACCTCGGAGCCATAGACGAAGATCTCGCGCCATGGCCGCGGCGCCGGCAGCCCGTCGACCGATTGCGAATCGAGCTTGATCGCCAGTGATTGGCCCTTCTCTTTCGTATCGGCAACGAAATGATTGGTGCGCAGCGAGGCTTCGATCAGGTTCAGATAACGTCGGATGATGGTGTCGTCGTCGATGTTGGGAACGTCTTCCAGCGCATCCGTGATCTTGGCCTTCAGATGTTTGGCCTGAACGACGCCTTCCGTCTCATCCGTCGGGCCGAGGCGGGCGACGAACAGCGCATGCAGTCCGCGGGCGATCTCGGGATAGCGGTTGAGTGCGGCGGCGATGAAGTCCTGGCTCTGCGGGATACCGGCCTGCTGCAGATAGCGGCCATAGGCGCGCAGGACGGTGATCTCGCCCGACCACAGGCCTGCGGTCTGGGCGAGGCCGTTATAGCCGTCATTGTCGACATTGCCGCGCCAGACGGAAAGGAACGCGTCCTCGAACAGCGCGCCGCCATTGCCGAGGTCGATCGGCCTGCCGTAGCTGTTCTCAAGTTCCATGTCGTGGATGAAGACCATGCCGGATTGATTGTCGCCGACCTCGAAAGTACGCTCGCTGATGACGCGGAAACCGATGTTTTCCAGCACGGGCACGCGCCGCGACAGCGCCACCGGGCTGCCATGGTGATAGATTTTCAGCGCCGCCTGATGCGGCTTCTGGTCGGCGTGACGGTAATAGTCGATGGCGATCGGATTTGACGCATCGAGCCTGGCGATGCGCCCGGCATCGGCCAGCGCCACGGCCGGCGGGAAACTGTCGCGATAACTTTCCGAAAAGCGCGAGGCGATGGCCGTTAGCTTCGCGTCGGCCCCGGTCTCGGTCGCGGTCTCGCGCAGTGCATCGTCCCAGGTCCGTACGATGTCGCGAATCGCCGCCTCGATCGTCGCCTGCTCGACCTTCGGCGTCTTGCCGCCGGAGCGGCCGATGATGAAGTGGACGCGCGCCAGCCCGCCTTCCGGGAAGGCCGGATAATAGGCCGACAGCCGGCCTTCGAAGACGGTCTTCAGATAGGTGCCGATCTTCTCGCGCACGACGCTGTCGTAGCGGTCGCGCGGCACGAAGACGAGCACGGAGACGAAGCGGTCGAACTGGTCGACACGCACCAATGCCCTGACGCGCGGCCGCTCGATCAATCCCAGTATGGCTTCGGCATGCTTGCGCAGGATCGGCACCGGAACCTGGAACAACTCGTCGCGCGGATAGCTCTCCAGCACGTTGATCAATGCCTTGCCGGAGTGGTCGCCGGGATTGAAGCCGGATTTGGCAATGACGGTTTCGGCCTTCGAGCGCAGATAGGGGATTTTCATCACCGAGCGCGTATAAGCAGTCGAGGTGAACAGTCCGACGATGCGCAGCTCGCCCGAAAGCACGCCTTTGCCGGTGTAGGTCTTGACGCCGATGTAGTCGAGGTAGATGCGGCGGTGCACCGATGACTTGGCGTTGGCCTTGGTGACGATCAGCGGTTCCGGCCCATGCAGGAAGGCGCGGATTTCCGGCGTCGTGCTCACCGCTTCGGTGCCACGCCTGAGCACCAGCACGTCGGGATCGGAAAGGATGCCGAGGCCGGGCTTTTCGGCACGCTCGAGCATGCCGCTCTTCTCGCCGCCGGTGTATTTGAATTCACGCATGCCTAGAAAGGTGAAATTGTCGTCGCGCAGCCATTCGAGGAAGGCGATCGCCTCGGTGACATGGGCCTTGTCGAGCGGCACCGGCGAGTAGCGGAATTCCGAGATCGCCTGGTCGAGGCGGGCAAGCATCGGCTTCCAGTCGATGACGGCGGCGCGCACCTGACCGAGCAGCTTCGTCAGGCGTGCGGAAAGGCCTTCGGCCTGCTCGGCCGAAAGGCGGCCGATATGGACATGGATGACGCTCAGCCGGTCATGGCTGTGCTCGCCCTTGGCATAACCGCCATCGCCGAGGATTTCCTCGACGCCGTTCTTGCCGTGCCTGACCACGATGACCGGGTGGGTAACCAGCAGCGGCTCGCCGGCGCTCTCTGTAATCTCACCGAGGACGGAATCGAACAGGAACGGCATGTTGTCGTTGACGACGGTGATCACCGTCATCGGCCGGCCTTGGCGGACGACACCGGAATCGACGTCTATGGCAACGACGCAGTCGTCCTTCTTGTGCCGGGCGACAGCGCGGCCGGCGAGTTCGGCAGCGCGTTCGAGATCGATGACGTCGTAGGCGGCGACATCTTCGGCCGGAGCTCGGGCCAGCAAGTAGTCGGCAAGCCTGCCGGGCTTTTCGCTGCCCTTGGCCGGACTCATCTTTTTCAACTGGCTTGCGGATTTCAGGCCGGCCATGAGCTAATTCCCTCCCGTCATGTTTTTACAACTATCGTAGCAGATGACGGGTATTTGGCGACAAAGGTTTGACGGCTTGCGACGAAATGTCGGAATTCACCGGCAGCCTGGCGGAAAACGAGGAGAAATCCCCTATGACAGACAAAATCACCGCGCTTGACCTCGCACCGGCGGAGCTGAGCGAAGCGACCAACGCCTATTTCGCCAAATGCCGGGAGAAGCTCGGCCTCGTTCCCAATGTGCTGCTCGCCTACGCCTTCGACGAGAAGAAGCTGCGCGCTTTCACCGACATGTACAATGATTTGATGCTGGGTGAATCCGGCCTGTCGAAGCTGGAGCGAGAGATGATCGCGGTGGTCGTCTCATCGGTCAACCATTGCTATTATTGCCTGGTTGCACATGGCGCGGCGGTGCGCCAGCTTTCCGGCGACCCGGCCTTCGGCGAGATGATGGTGATGAATTTTCGCGCCGCCGAGCTGTCAGACAGGCAGCGCGCCATGCTCGAATTCGCGGTGAAGCTGACCGAGCAGCCGGCAAAGATCGTCGCAGCCGACCGGGCGGCGCTGCGGCAAGTGGGCTTTTCCGACCGCGACATCTGGGATATCGCCTCGACTGCCGCGTTCTTCAACATGTCGAACCGGCTGGCATCGGCGATCGATATGCGGCCGAACGATGAATATCACGCGATGGCGCGATAGGGCACCGCGGTCGTATATATTAGCTACATCGCATTCTCGTTGCTTGTTTGCCGGTTTGGTCCGATGATCGGCATGCGGCATGACCGCATGCCGGTTCGATGCCGCCGATCAAAGGAGGAGAACATGGCGAAATTTCTCTACGTCTATCACGGCTCGGGCAAGATGCCGACCGAGGAGGCCGAACGGAAGGCAGCGATGGATGCCTGGAACGGCTGGTACGGCAAGCTTGGCTCAGCCGTGGTCGACGGTGGCAATCCAGTCGGCATGTCGAAGACCCTGCTGCCCGGCGGCAAGGTCGAGAACAATGGCGGCAGCAATCCGACCGCCGGTTACACCATCATCGAAGCGAAAGACATCGACGATGCCGTCCGCAAAGCCAAGGATTGTCCTATCCTGACGGACCCGGGTTTCAGCGTCGAGATCGCACCGATAATCGAAATGGGTTGACGCGGCGGCTCAAGACCGCGCCGCGATCGCCGCCGCAGCGCCGGCCATGGTGCCGGCGCTGACGCGGTTGGCGATCTTCATCGCCCGTTTGCTCCTCAAGAGCTTGCGCGCCTGCGATGCGGCGAGCACCCAGGTCAAATCGATGGCGACCAGCACCACGGCCATGGTCGCCGTCAGCTCGACCCAGCCGATCACGCTGACTGAACCGAGATCGATGATGGTCGGCAGCAGCGCCAGGTAGAACATCATGATCTTGGGGTTGCCGAGCGTTACCGCCATGCCGGCAAAGAACAGTCTGACGGGCGAATCTTCGCGCGGCAGCGAACCTTCTTTTGCCTCGACCGGTGCGGTCCACATCTTCCAGGCAAGCCAGGCGAGATAGACGACGCCAACCCATTTCACGACGACAAAGGCGAAGTGGAACGTCTGCGCCACCACGGCGAGGCCAAACACCGCCAGTGACAGCCAGATCGCTTCGCCGATCCACATGGCAAGCAGGAACGGAAACACGTCGCGAAACCCTTTTGCGATGACCCGCGCCACAAGTGCGGCAATCGACGGGCCCGGCGAGCCGGCGGCAACAAGCAGGGCGCCGGCAAAAATCAGAAGCGACGTGAAATGCATGACGCGGATCTCGTTAGAAATTTTTGGACGCTTCAACATAACCCAACTGTTCCGGCGACGGTAGCGTCCACCGAAAGAAGGCTTGTCGGCCAGGCACCTCGCGGCTAGAAGTGTCGTCTCGAAATCCTTTCCGAGCTTCACTTTGCCTACGTAACCGCCGGTCTCGCCAACTCCCCCGACACAGAGCAGGGCGTCGCAGTCGCGGTGCCTGTTTTCACATCATCTGTTCTTCAGGGTGGCGGTTCGAGACCGGTTTGGCACTGCTGAACCGCTGTCGCGCATAACCCGCGACACCTGATTTCCAACTGCCGCAGTCTCTCGCCACGCCGTGCCCGCAGGGGCATCTCGACATCGCCGATCTGACGAACTTCCCGACGGGAAGGGCTTTTCGGCATGCCTTCGATACTGCGTATCCGCTGGACGATCGCGCCCAAGACCGCACCGCGACCTCACCTCAACTGCAATCGCTGCGGCGGTCTGAAAGCCTATCGCTGCAGCGGCAAATTCCGGGTCAATGCCAATGGCAAACGCATTGATGCCTGGTTGATCTACCGCTGCATCGATTGCGACAATTCCTGGAATTTCGGCATTCTGGAGCGATGCAGTCGCCGCGATATCGAACCGGCAATATTGCAGGCGCTCGAACGCAACGATCCGGTCCTGGCGCGGCGCCATGCTTTCGATACTGCCGCACTGCGAAGCAGGATCGGGCGCGTCGAGGAGTTTCCTGAAGCCGCCGTTCATAAGCAGGTGCTCGGGGACAGGCCGGAAAACACCGCCGCCCTCGAACTCCAGCTCGAGCTCGAAATGCCGACAGCGCTGCGGCTCGACCGGTTGCTCGCCAACGAACTCGGTGTCTCGCGATCGCGGCTTCAGGTTTGGGAAGAGAAGCGATTGCTGGTGGTTGGTCCGGATGGGGCCAAAGCCTTGCGCAGGCCGGCCCGGGCGGGAACGGCGATCCGCATCGACCTGTCTAGCGATCCAGACCGGGACGGCATTATCGCGGCTGCCGGCGGGTAAGATAAAGGGAGGAAGCACGCACGTGCTCCCTCCCTCATAGTGACTGAGAAAAGTGGCTTACGCCGCGCCGACCACTTTCGCCGACTTCTCGAAACGCTTGCGCTCGTTCGGGTCGAGATAGAGCTTGCGCAGGCGGATGGTCTTCGGCGTCACCTCGACCAGCTCGTCGTCCTGGATCCAGGCCAGCGCGCGTTCCAGCGTCATGCGGATCGGCGGCGTCAGTTTTACCGCCTCGTCCTTGCCGGCGGCGCGGATGTTCGTCAGCTTCTTGCCCTTGAGCACGTTGACTTCGAGGTCGTTGTCCCTGGAATGGATACCGATGATCATGCCCTGATAGACCTTGACGCCGGGGTCGATGACCATCGGGCCGCGGTCTTCCAGGTTCCACATGGCATAGGCCACCGATTCACCCTGTTCGTTTGAGATCAGCACGCCGTTGGTGCGGCCGGGCAGCTCACCCTTATAGGGTTCGTAGGCGTGGAACAGCCGGTTCATCACGGCGGTGCCGCGCGTGTCGGTCAGCAGTTCCGACTGGTAGCCGATCAGGCCGCGCGTCGGCGCGTGGAAGACGATGCGCTGGCGATTGCCGCCCGAAGGGCGCAGCTCGACCATCTCGGCCTTGCGCTCCGACATTTTTTGCACGACGACGCCGGCATGCTCCTCGTCAACGTCGATGACGACTTCCTCGACCGGCTCCAGCAATTCGCCGTTCTCGCCCTTCTGCATGACGACGCGCGGCCGCGACACGGCGATCTCAAAACCTTCGCGGCGCATCGTCTCGATCAGCACGGCCAGCTGCAATTCGCCGCGTCCGGAGACGAAGAACGAATCCTTGTCCGGCGATTCCTCGATCTTCAGCGCGACATTGCCTTCGGCCTCGCGCAGCAGGCGGTCCCGGATGACGCGGCTGGTCACCTTGTCGCCTTCGGTGCCCGCCAGCGGTGAATCGTTGACCAGGAACGACATCGTCACCGTCGGCGGATCGATAGGCTGCGCGTGCAGCGGCTCGGTCACCGACAGGTCGCAGAACGTGTCGGCGACGGTGCCTTTCGACAAGCCGGCGATAGCGACGATGTCGCCTGCCTGCGCTTCGTCGATGGGCTGGCGCTCGAGCCCGCGAAAAGCAAGGATCTTCGAGATGCGGCCGGTTTCGACCTGGGTGCCATCATGGTGCAGCACCTTGACCGCCTGGTTGGATTTCAGCGTGCCGGATTCGATACGGCCGGTGATGATGCGGCCGAGGAACGGATTGGCTTCCAGAATGGTGCCGATCATGCGGAACGGGCCAGGATGAACGGTCGGCGCCGGCACGTGCTTGATGACGAGGTCGAACAGCGGCGCCAGAGCCTGGTCCTTCGGACCTTCGGGGTTTTCGGAGACCCAGCCGTCACGGCCCGAACCGTAAAGGATCGGGAAGTCGAGCTGCTCGTCGGTCGCGTCAAGCGCGGCAAACAGGTCGAACACCTCGTTGACCACCTCGACGTGGCGGGCATCCGGCCGGTCGATCTTGTTGATGACGACGATCGGCTTCAGTCCGACCTTGAGCGCCTTGCCGACGACGAATTTGGTCTGCGGCATCGGCCCCTCGGCGGCGTCGACCAGCACGATGGCCGAATCCACCATCGACAGGATGCGCTCGACCTCACCGCCGAAGTCGGCGTGGCCGGGCGTGTCGACGATGTTGATGCGGGTGCCCTTCCAGTCGACCGAGGTCGCCTTGGCCAGGATGGTGATGCCGCGTTCCTTTTCGAGATCGTTCGAATCCATGGCGCGCTCGGCGACGCGCTGGTTGTCGCGGAACGAGCCGGACTGTTTCAGGAGCTGATCGACGAGGGTGGTTTTTCCATGGTCGACGTGCGCGATGATCGCGATATTGCGGATTTTCATGTTTTGGTCTCGGGAGCGTTGCAGGCAGCAGGCCAAAAGGCGCTGCCTCTTTCGGTTGGGCGGCTCATACAGGGTTTTTCGCAATTGCGAAAGAGGAGGCGAGTCACCAAATAAAGTCACCAAATCTTAAATGTCTTGGTGTGAAGTGGAATTATTAACCAAGGCGGAACCTTTCATGGTCCGGGCAGTTCGAATTTCATGATCGACGCAGGCAGCAGACTCCGGCCGATTTTGGCATGTAGCGCACTCGCCGTCCTCCTCGCGGCAGGCGCGGCGCAGTCGGCCGCGTCGTTCAAGGAGACGCGGACTGCCCTGCCGTCCGACAAGCGGTCGGCGGAGCAGCTTTTTGCCGATGCTCCCGATGGCGTCGACCCGGTGGTGACCGGGCCAGTCAGCGCCGCCTTCAAGCAAAGGCAGCAAAATGCCGGATGCGACAGCGCCGTCTGGCCCAACATTCCCGTCGTCTGCTATCCCGATTGATACACGTCCTACCCTCGGGCTGGCCCGAGGATAATGGTGCAGTCGCTCACGCCGACCGGACCGGATCGAGCGTGACCTTGTAGAGTTCGCTGTCGTCGCGATCCATCAGCCGCACCGTCAGCTGCTCTGTAGCGCCATCGATATCGACAAGTCCGAAGAACTGCAGGCCGGCCGACGGCGGCAGGTTCTGACCCTGCTCGGCAGTCGGTGCCTTGATGAACTTCAGCTCCGGGCCGAAGGTCATGTCGAAACCATTCGGTCCGAATGTGCCTGAATGGATCGGACCCGAAACGAATTCCCAGAACGGATTGAAGTCCTGGAACTGCGCCTTGTCCGGATTGTAGTAATGCGCGGCCGTGTAATGCACGTCTGCGGTGAGCCAAACGGTATTGCTGATGCCCGCGTTCTTTATATAGCGAAGAAGGTGGGCAATTTCCAGCTCGCGCCCCTTGGCCGGGCCATTGTCGCCATTGCTGACTGCCTCGGCCCCGACCTTCTTGGTACCGTCATTCCAGACCACGAGGCCGAGCGGCATATCGGCGGCGATGATTTTCCACGTCGCGTTGGAATTTGCCAGCTCACGCTTCAACCACTTAATCTGCTGTTCGCCGAGGATGCGCGATTGCGGCGTCATCGTCTCCTGCATATCCGGGCCGTTGGGGCCGCGGTAGGAACGCATGTCGAGGAAGAACACATCGAGCAGCGGCCCATAAGCGATCTTGCGGTAGACGCGGCCCGGCTCCGACAGTTCGTAGCGGATCGTCGTCATCTCGTGGAAGGCGCGCGCAGCACGTGCCGCCAGCACATGGATCGATTTTTCGGTGTAGCGGTCGTCGGCGGTCAGGTCCTTCGAGTCCGACCAGTTGTTAAGCACCTCATGGTCGTCCCACTGATAGAAAGTCGGGCAGATGGCACTGAGCGCAAGAACGTTCTTGTCCATCATGTTGTATTTCCACTGCGCCCGGTATTCGTCCAGCGTCTCGGCAACCTTGCGCTTTTCGTCGATCAGCACTGTGTTTTTCCACTTGTCGCCATTGGGCAGGTCGACCTCGTCCTTCATCGCACCATCGGCATAGACCGTATCGCCCGAATGCAGGAAGAAGTCGGGCGTGTGCTTGGCGATCGTGGCGTAGGTCTTCATGCCGGTCTCGTCGATGCCCCAGCCTTGGCCGGCGGTGTCGCCCGACCAGGCGAAACGAATGTCGCGCTTCGAGGCAGGTGCCGTGCGGAAGCGGCCGACGATCGGCTCCGAAACGGCGTTGATGTCGGCAAGATCGGCCGCGACCATGCGGTAGAAAATGTCCTGGTCGGAGGCGAGATCGGTAAGCAGCCGCTTCACCGTATAGTCGCTGGCCGGCGACGTATCGAGCGGCGCCAGGCGGACGGCATTGGCGAAATTTTCCGTCGACGACACTTCGAACATGACGCGCGACGGCCGGTCCGTGCGCGTCCAGACCATGCCGCTGGTCGCGTCGACATCGCCGGACTGAATGCCATGGGTGAAGGCCGGGCGCTGATTGGCGCGCGAGTAATAGGGAAGGGCGAGACCCGAGGCGCCGACCAGGCCAACGGCGCTGGCCGACGTGACGAAAGCGCGCCGCGTCATTGAAATCTTGTTCATGGCTGTCTCCTGGATGGCGTTGAACGTCGCCGCCAAGCTCCAGCTTCAATGTTTCAGGCACATTTCGAAACGATGAAGGTTTTCTGACATCAACAAGCGGGAAGGCTGGACCGCTCGGCGGCGAAGCTGCTGATCTCCCCCTTGCGGGTCCCTTGCGGGGGAGATGGCCGGCAGGCCAGAGGGGGGCGCTGTCCCGCCGACGTACAAATCAGAAAGAAATCAGACGGAGCAGCGGAGTTTGGGCAGAACATTGCGTAAAGTCGGAGGCTGGCGAACCTTCGCGCCCCCTCTGCCCTGCCGGGCATCTCCCCCGCGAGGGGGGAGATCGGCAATTTGGCCGACGGCATCTCTCCTGCAACGAGAAGCTATGCCGCCTGCGGTTCAGGATCGAACGCCGGGCGGCTGGTGTTGATCAGCAGCGAGATGCAGGCGGCGGCTATTGCCGTCATGCCGGCGATCAGGAAGGCAAGCTCGTAATTGCCCTGCAACTCACGCATAGTGCCACCGAAAAAGGCCGCTGTCGCTGCGCCGACTTGATGGCCGGCGACGATCCAGCCGAAGACGATCGGCCCGCTGCGGTCGCCGAACGCCTCGTTGGAAAGCCGCAGCGTCGGCGGCACTGTGGCGATCCAGTCCAGTCCGTAAAATACGGCGAAGATGATCAGGCTGGTCGCCGAGAAGCCGGAATAGGGCAGATAGATCAGCGACAGGCCGCGAATGCCGTAATAGATGCCGAGCAGCTTGCGCGGGTCGAAACGGTCGGTGAGCCAGCCCGACAGCGTCGTGCCAATAAGATCGAAGATACCCATCATCGAGAGCAGGCCCGCGGCCTGCACTTCGCCGATGCCCATATCGCCGCAAAAGGCGATCAGGTGCGTGCCGACCAACCCGTTGGTGGTGAAGCCGCAAACGAAGAAGGTGGCGAACAGGTACCAGAACACACGCGTACCGGCGGCGCGGCGCAACGTGCTCAGCGTATGCGCGAGGAAATTGCCTTGCGCGGCCGGCGGCGCGGGCGGCACATCGTCGAGCTCCGCGCCATAGCGGACCATGCCGATCGCGGCCGGACGCTCCGGTACCAGCATATAAACCAGCGGCACCAAGGCGGCGGTGGCCACGGCAATGGCAATAGCGACCGGCTTCCAGCCGCCAGACTGGGCGAGCGAGGCGAGCAGCGGCAGGAAGACCAGCAGCCCGGTGGCGCTGGACGCCGACATCAGTCCCATCACAAGGCCGCGATTGGTCTTGAACCAGCGGTTGACGATGGTGGCGCCGAGCACGGTGGCGACGGCGCCCGAGCTGATGCCGGAAAACACGCCCCAGGTGAGGAGCAGATGCCACGGCTTGGTCATCAGCAGGCTGAGCGCGGTCGATCCCGACATCAACAGCAGCGCGGCAAGCAAGGTGCGGCGCAGCCCGATCCGCTCCATCAGCGCCGCGGCAAACGGCCCAGTCAGGCCATAGAGGAAGATGCCGGTGGCCGCGGCCAGCGAGACGACGTCGCGCCGCCAGCCGAAACTATTCTCCAGCGGCAGCATCATGACTGCCGGCGCCGAACGCAGGCCCGCGGCGATCAGCAGGCAGAGGAAGATGACGGCGACCACGACGAAAGCGTAGCGCTGGCCAAACGGGCGGGATTGAGCTATCATGTTACTGACCGGTACGTTTCAGATGTGCGGAACATACGTACCGACCGGTAACATTGTCAACCAGGCAATCGGCAAACCAGACATGAAAAGCATTGAACCAACGATCAAGGAGAATGGCGCACCGCTGCCTCGCGCCGCCGAACGGATTCTCCAGGTGGCGCGCGACCTGTTCTACCGGCAAGGCATCAGGGCGATCGGCGTCGACGAGATCGTACGGCGTGCCGGCGTCACCAAGCCAAGCCTCTACCGCAGCTTTCCGTCCAAGGATGAGTTGGCCGCATCCTATCTTCGGCACTATGACCTCGAATTCTGGGAGCGCTTCGACGAGGCGGTGAATGCCCATCCCGGCGATCCGCGCGCGCAGATCGTCGCCTTCCTGACGCGTGTCGGCAAGCGCACGCAAAGGCCCGACTATCGCGGCTGCGGCATGACCAATGCCGCGGTCGAATATCCCGAACACGGCCATCCGGCCCGCGTCGTGAGCGAGGCCAACAAGCAGGAATTGCGCCGGCGCCTGCGTGCTATGGCGGCGGCGATGGGCGCCGGCGACGCCGACACGCTGGGTGACGGGCTGCTGCTCCTGATCGAGGGAGCCTATATCAGCGGCCAGTTGTTCGGTGCCGGCGGACCGGCGCAGTCGGTGGCCCGCAACGCCGATCTTCTGATCGAGGCAAGCTTGAGGAAATAGCGTTCCGTTTACCAGGTCACTGTGAGCAGCCTGACTTCGTCTAGGCTGCTGCTGAATTTGACGGTACGCTGCGGCAGCCCGAACGGAGTTGTCCGCCATGCGCGCTCTTTTGATCCCGCTTGCCCTCGCCGGTTTCTGCCAGGCGGCCCGGGCTGGCGACATATCCAGCGTCTATACCGATCTCGTCTGGGAGAAGGACTGCGTGACTTATGCCCAGGCGGAGGAAGGCGACGGCGACTGGGCCGACCTCGCCTGTTCGGGCTATGGCGGCTACCCGGTGATGGTTTCTTACGACGATGCGCGGGAATCGCTGTTCTACGGGTTTCCACCTGGCGACATGACCACGGTCTGGGAAAGCTTTTCCGGCCTCAACTCGGCTGGACCCAAAGTCGAGTGGCGTATCGAAACCAAGGGCGATATGGCCGTTCCTATCGCAGTCATCCATCGTCGCTCGATCAGCGGTAGCGAGGGCGAGAACAAGTCGACGGAAGTGCTGATCGTCGCCAAGGTTGCCCAGCCTGGCGCCCACGAAGGCTGCACGATCGCTCTTGTGCTCGCCACCGGCAATCCCGCCGCCAACGATCAGGCGCGTAAGCTTGCCGACGAGAAGGCACGCACCTTCGCCTGCGGCAAGGACAAGCGTGTGATGCTGGGCAACACGCCCGATTTCGGCCGCGTCGATAACTGACTATTTGCGCCCGTCAATTACTTGCGCTTGGCCCGCTCGATTGCCTCGACGATCATCTTCTTGGCATAGGCGGCATCGTACCAGCCCTCGATCTTGACCCATTTGCCGGGTTCGAGATCCTTGTAGTGCTCGAAAAAATGCTGCACCTGCTGGCGGGTGATATCAGGCAGCTGCGTGTATTCGTGAACGTCCTCATAGCGCAAGGTCAGCTTGGGCGAAGGAACCGCGATGACCTTCTCGTCCTGGCCGGCATTGTCCTCCATCACCAGCACGCCGATCGGCCGCACATTGATGACGCAGCCCGGCACCAGCGCGCGTGTGTTGCAGACCAGCACGTCGATCGGGTCGCCGTCGCCCGACAGCGTGTGCGGTACGAAACCGTAATTGCCGGGATAGCGCATCGACGTGTGCAGGAAGCGGTCGACGAACAGCGTGCCGGCCTCCTTGTCCATCTCGTACTTGATCGGCTCACCGCCGATCGGCACCTCGATAATGACGTTGACGTCCTCGGGCGGGTTCTTTCCGCTGGCAATCGCTTCGATACGCATCGCTTTATCCCTCTCTCGATTGAAGATCGATAGCGGGCGACGGCGAATGGTGCAATGCGGCGAATGGTACTGGGGGATCGTCCGAACCGAAACCGGTCGGATCATGCGCTGGCCGTCATTCCCAGACGAAAGCGACCTTCTTCAGCGCCTTCTGCTCGAATATCTCGACGCCCTCGGCCACATCGCGACCGCCGGCGCCGGCATAGAAGGCAAGTGCGTTCTGATTGTCTTCCAGCGCCCACACCACCATGCCCTTCAAGCCATGGTCGGCCAACCGTGCCCGTGCCGCCGAGAACAGCCGGCTGCCGAGCCCGATGCCTTGATATTCCGGCCGCAGGTAAAGCTCGTAGATCTCGCCCTGCTGCCTGAGTTCGCGGGCACGGTTCTTGCCGATCGTCGCGTAGCCGGCAATTTTGCCGCCGATTTCGACGACCAGGACGGTGGCGGCGCGGCGAATGGCATTCGCCCACCAGTCGGCACCGCGGCGGTTGATCATCGATGTCAGAGTGCGGTGTGGGATGATGCCCGAATAGGCGCCGCGCCAGGCCTCG
Organism: Mesorhizobium sp. M0815; assembly: GCF_040319995.1. NCBI lineage: Bacteria > Pseudomonadati > Pseudomonadota > Alphaproteobacteria > Hyphomicrobiales > Phyllobacteriaceae > Mesorhizobium > Mesorhizobium sp. M0815. Next base: position 250,559 of record NZ_JAMYOU010000002.1, read on the forward strand.
AGATGCACGTCGGCAATGGCGGCTGCATCGCGCGGCTCGGCTTTCCTGATGTCGATGCTCAGCGTATTCATGATTGGTTAACCATAAACCCGCGGCGCCCGATTGCAAGAGTCCGGTCAGCCACTGCGATGCTTTCGCACAGCCGAACGGTGCGTCCTTGAGACGCTGCAAAACCGCCTTTAGCGAGATCAAATCTCGACCAGATGGTCGTCCAGTTCGTTGCTGTCGCCGGTCGACATCGGAAAATGCTCGGCCAGTACCGCACCGACCGCTTCGACCGCCCTGACGAAGCCGTCGGCAATCCGATCGTCGCCGGCATGCGCCGTAAGGTCGCGGACGACACCGTCCCAGACATGCTGGCCGACACGAGAATCGATGCCGCTGTCGGCGACCACTTCAGCATAGCGCTCGGCGATCGAGACGAACACCAGCACGCCGGTGCGCGCCGCGGTGCGGTGGACGTTGCGGGCGAGGAACTGCTTCATCGCATTGGCGTGGGCGGCCTGGTAGCGCAGCCGCCTCGGCACCAAATGGATGCGCAATGCGGGCAATGCCCACAACAGGATGAGCACACTGGCAAGCGCCAGAAGCTCGGCTATGACGAAATGCGGCAAGCGGATCGACAGCCACCAGGCTTCCAGCCCGTAACCGACGGCGAGGCTGACGACGAGCATGCCGAGCATCGCCATGAAGGCGGCCGGGAAGAAATAGCCGTCGCTTGCATGCGCCACGACGCAGTAGATCTCGCCGTCGGTCTTTGATTCGGCAGCGCGAATCGCATCGGCGATGCGCTCATGATCCTCGGGGCTGATCGGTCGTGTTGCCATGATTGATGTCTCACCAGCTTCCTGAAGAACCGCCGCCGCCGGACGAACCGCCGCCGCCGGAAAACCCGCCGCCGGAACTTCCTGACGACCAACCACTGCCTGAACTTCCCGACGACCAGCCACTGCCGGACGAGGTCCCCGACGTCCAGGCACCGCCACCGGAGGGTGACGAACCTGGCCCGCGGCCGTAGCGGAACGTCATGCCCAGCCACTTGTACACGCCCGGCGACAGTTTCGTGCCGAAGATCGGCGGCAGGAACGCCATTGCCAAGCCGCCGAAGAACATCGTCGCCCACAGGATGATGAACAGCATGAAGATGGGATCGACAGGATTGTCATTCGCCGGATTGCGCTTGCCGCGCGCTTCCAGCTCTTCGGGATTGCCTTCCAGCACCATGATCATGTCGTCGACGGCCTTGCTGATGCCGCCTGAGAAATCGCCGGCACGGAAGGCCGGCACCATGTCGTTTTCGATAATCAACTTGGTGTGCAGGTCGGTCAGCGTGCCTTCAAGCCCATAGCCGACCTCGATGCGCATCTTGCGGTCGTTCGGCGCCACCAGAAGCAGGACGCCGTTGTTCTCCTTCGCCTGGCCGAGTTTCCAGGCGCGAAACAACCGGTTGGCGTAAGGCTCGATCTCCTCGCCGTCGAGGCTGGGAATGGTCGCGACGACGATCTGGTCGGACCCCTTGGTCTCGAAATCGGCAAGCTTCTGCGTCAGCGCCACCTCGGTCGCGGCATCGATGATGCCGGCATTGTCGACGACCCGTCCGGTCAGCGCCGGCAATTCGGCGGCGAAGGCCGCGAAGCCGAACAGCAGCACCGCTATGGCCAACAGCGCGGTGCCGGTCATTTTGATGAAACGGCCGGATTCCACCGGGCTGACGGCGTGTCTTGTCATCTCGTCACCAGCTTCCCGAGGAGCCGCCGCCGCCGGACGAACCGCCGCCGCCGGAAAACCCGCCACCGCTTGAACCCGACGACCATCCCCCGCCGGAACCTCCCGACCAGCCGCCGGACGACCGCCGGCTCGGCTCGAAGGTCATGCCCAGCCAGCGATAGCGGCCGGGACCGATCTTCTGGCCGAAGATCGGCGGCAGGATGGAGGCTGCGAGGCCGCCGAAAAAGATGATTGCCCAGATGGCTATGAAGATGGTGAAGAACAGATCGTCGCTGTTGAACGGCGGCTGCTGGTTGCGTTCGCCGCGCGCTTCCAGCTCTTCGGGATTGCCTTCCAGCACCATGATCATGTCGTCGAGGGCCTTGCTGATGCCGCCGGAGAAATCGCCGGCACGGAAGGCCGGCACCATGTCATTTTCGATGATCAACTTGGTGTGCAGGTCAGTCAGCGTGCCTTCAAGCCCATAGCCGACCTCGATGCGCATCTTGCGGTCGTTCGGCGCCACCAGCAAAAGCACGCCGTTGTTCTCCTTCGCCTGGCCGAGTTTCCAGGCGCGAAACAACCGGTTGGCGTAAGGCTCGATCTCCTCGCCGTCGAGGCTGGGAATGGTCGCAACGACGATCTGGTCCGAACCCTTGGTCTCGAAATCGGCAAGCTTCTGCGTCAGCGCCGCCTTGGTCGCGGCATCGATGATGCCGGCATTGTCGACGACCCGTCCGGTCAGCGCCGGCAATTCGGCCGCGAGAACGGTGAGAGGGAGGAGGAGAAAGCTTAGAACGAAGCCAAAAAAAATCCGGCCGGCATTTCTTCCCACCCCCCTCTGTGGGGAGATGGCCGGCAGGACAGAGGGGGGTGGGACGGAGTACAAGGCCAACGGGAACAGACCCGCTAAGCGCCGTTCACCCGCCCTGCTGCGTGCCGAAATCGACCTTCGGCGGCTGCATCTTGTCCTCCTCGATGGTGAAATTCGCAAACGGCTGGTTGCCGCGGAACCACAAGGTCGCCCAGATCACCGACGGGAAGGTCCTCAGCGTCAGATTGTACTCTCTCACCGCCTGGATATAGTCGCGGCGGGCGACCGTGATGCGGTTCTCGGTGCCTTCGAGTTGTGCTTGCAGCGCCAGAAAGTTCTGGTTGGCCTTGAGATCGGGATAGTTCTCCACCACCGCCAGCAGGCGCGACAGCGCGCTGGTCAGGCCGGCCTGGCTGTCCTGGAATTTCTTGAAGGCTTCCGGATTGTTCAGCGTTTCCGGCGTCACGGTCACCTGCGTCGCCTTGGCGCGCGCTTCGACCACGGCATCGAGCGTGTCCTTCTCGTGCGCGGCATAGCCCTTGACCGTGTTGACCAGATTGGGGATGAGATCGGCGCGGCGCTGGTATTGATTCAACACCTCGCTCCATGCGGCCTTGGCGTTTTCCTCAGCCGTCGGGATGGTGTTGTAGCCGCAGCCGGCAAGCAGCGGCAGCATGACGGCCATCACCAGGAACGCAGCTAAATTACGGAAGATTGGCGGTAAAGCAAGGCGCTGGACAAGCATGATAAGGTCCCCTCGATAGCATTGGCACGCGAAGCATTAGCACAATCCTTGCGCAAGAAAATGACTTCGGCCGAGAAGCGTTACTGGTTTCTACCATTCGCCGTCAGGCCCTGTGACAGACGAGGCGAACGGGTTAAGCTCGGGATGAAACGGGATATCACCATGGCGAAACGCCACGACAGCGACGCGGAATCGCGCCGCATCATCGAACGGGTGGCGCGCGAGACCGACCCGGGCGGCACCTCGTTCCTCGCACGAACCGCCAGAGGCGCGCGCGACCACGTCACAGCGGCCGATGCCGACCGATCGGACCCGATCGAATATTGGGGCACCCGTATTGGTCGGGCGGCAGGCTTGCTTATTGCCATCGGCCTGTTGATCTGGCTCGTGCTTTTCATCACCAGGGGCGGTTAGGACAAAGATCAATGAGCGCCGAAAAAGCCGACGCGCCGCGCGCGGTCATCGTCGTCTCCAGCCATGTCGCACGTGGCTCGGTCGGCAACCGTGCCGCCGTGTTTGCGCTGGAGACGCTGGGGTTTCCGGTTTGGGCGGTGCCGACCGTCATTCTGCCCTGGCATCCGGGGCACGGCCGGGCCACCCGCATCGTGCCGCCGCTGGACCAGTTCAAGGCGCTGATGACCGACCTCGAGCGCGCGCCGTGGCTGGGCGAGGTCGGCGCCGTGCTGTCCGGCTATCTCGGCGAGGCTGGCCAGGCCGAAGCCGTCGCTTCGCTGGTCGGCGCCGTCAAGGCGAAGACGCCGGACGCCCTCTATATCTGCGACCCGGTGATGGGCGATTCGGGCGGCCTCTACGTACCTGAGCAGACCGCAATCGCCATGCGCGACCGGCTGATGCCGATCGCCGATATCGCCACGCCCAACCGCTACGAGCTGGAATGGATGGCCGGAGCGCCGCTGCCCGACCTGAAATCGACAATGGCTGCTGCCCTGCAAGCCGGCCCACCGGCCATGCTGGTCACTTCGGCACCGGCGATGATGGCCGGCGGCATCGGCAATTTGCTGCTCAACGGCAGAGAGGCGCTGCTTGCCGAACACCGGCTAATCGACAAGCCTCCGAATGGGCTCGGCGACCTGACGGCGGCCGTCTACCTGGCGCGCATCCTGTCCGGCCAAACGGCCGCCAAGGCGCTGCAATCGACCACGGCAGCGGTCTACGAGATCCTGGCGCGCACCGCCAAGCGCGGCGGCGACGAATTGCAGCTCGAGACCGATGCCCAGAGCCTGTCGCACCCGATGGCGATGGTGCAGCTTCGCCATCTCCTGCATCCGGGACGGGATCGCCGGGCGTGACGCAGGCCGAAGACGCCGTGCCCCAGGATGATGCGCCCAAGGGTGCTGCGCCCGACCATGTTGTGCCTGGGGATGTTGTGCCCGAGGATGTTGCGCCTAGGGATGTTGTGCTTGTCGGCGTCGACGGTTGCAAGACCGGCTGGATAGCCGTCCGCCGCGATTCCGGTGCCGCACCGTCGACAGCCGTTTTCCCAAGCTTCGCGGCGTTGCTCGACCAGCTACCCGTCAATGCAATCGTAGCGGTCGATATGCCGATCGGCCTGCCCGATTTCTCGCAAAGAGGCGGTCGCGGTCCGGAGGCGCTGGTGCGGCCATTTCTTGGCGCCCGGCAATCCAGTGTCTTTGCCATCCCCTCCCGCGCCGCGCTCTATGCGGAGATCGAAGCCTTCACCACGGTCGAAGCCTGGTACGCGGCACATCGCAGGGCAAGTGACGTGGCCAAGACGACCTCAGATCCGCCGCGCGGTGTCTCGATCCAGGCCTTCGGCATCTTTGCCAAGATCCGTGAGATCGATTCGCTGCTGATCGCGCGGCCCGAACTGCGCAGCCGCGTCTTCGAATCGCATCCGGAAGTTGCCTTCTGCAGACTGAACGGCGACCGGGCGATGCGTCTGCCGAAGAAGATCAAGGGCAACATCAATCCGGCCGGCATGGCCGAACGCAAGGCGCTGCTTGCCCGGCATGGTTATGGCCAGCGTTTTCTCGACCAGAGGCCGCCGCGCGGCGCGGCCACCGACGATTTCCTCGATGCCGCGGCGATGATGCTGATTGCCGGCCGCATCGCCAGAGGCGAGGCAATGCCGTTTCCGGATCCGCCGCTCGCCGATCGTTTCGGCATTCCCGTCGCCATCTGGTCTTGAGGACCAGGGCTAACGTTTTAGGTGGCATGCGTCAGGAGCGTGATCTGAGCGCCTCGTTGAGCGCCCACATATCCTTCTCCTCGGGCGCGGTCTCCAATCCGAGCACGGGAATTTGCTTGCGCAAATGGTCGTGGTGGGTGCGCACGCCATATTCGAGATCGGAGAGGTAAAAACCTCCGAAGGCTTCTGACAGCATGGATTCGTTGGACCATATCGAAAGCTGTACATCTTCGGCCAGCGTGTCGCGGTCGATGCGGTAGGATAGGTAGCGGGCAGCCGCCTGCTCCCTGCTCTCGTCGCGATAGCGGTAGATGGCGCCGCGCAGCAGCGTCTCACCCGTCGACAGCGGGAACTCCTGATAGAACTGCACCGACTCCGGCATGATCGACAGCGCGTTGTTCGGGAAGATGCCGTAATAGATCCAGGCCTTGCGCAGGTGCTCCGGCAGTTGCTTCGCCTCGGGTGCGAGCTTGATGTATTGCGCGACGCTCCAGCGCCGTCCGGCATGCGGGTTGTAAGTGGCGAACGAGCGCGACACGCCGTTGACGAACGGCTCGTCGAAGTAGGTCGCGCCATAAAGATCCTGCAGCGCCGGATGCGCCATGGCGACGTGGTAGCCTTCATTGTCGACGTCGCGCACCGACTTCCAGTTGACCGGCGTCTTTTGGGTCCAGATGCCCCAGGACGGCACCATCTCGGCGACGCCGTAATGGGCAATCTCGGCTTCGATCGGCTTCAACAGCTCGGCCACGGATGGCTGCGGGCCACCCTTGCGGAAGCGGATGAAGATGAAGCCCATCCAGATTTCGAGCTCGAGCGGCATCAGGCCGAATTCGGTCTTGTCGAGGTCGGGGAAGGACCGCGGGCGGGCAGCGCCGCGCAACGTGCCGTCGAGATTGTAGACCCAGCCATGAAAGGGGCAGACCAGCGCATTCTTGCAAGTGCCTTGGCTATCGGCAACGACGCGACTGCCGCGGTGGCGGCACATATTGTTGAAGGCGCGCACCACGCCATCCTTGCCGCGCACGATCAGCGCCCGCTCGCCGACCACATCCATCGTCAGATAGTCGCCGGCGTTCGGCAGGTCGCAGACATGGCCGGCGATCTGCCAGTGATTGCGGAAGACGTGCTCTTTCTCGAGTTCGAGCAAGGCGTCGGAATGATAGCTCCAGCCCGGCAGGCCCCGCCGATCCCAATCGTTGGGGATTGCCACGTCACGCAGATGCGGGTTCATAAAAGGCTCTTATTTATTGAATGGCCGTTCAATACAAGCATATTTTCTGTTGAAATGCAATAGCTTGCGAGAATAGGACGAATTCCCGACGCGAAACCGATCGGCAATTGAGAGCCGAGCTCGAACGATCGAAGCCGGGAAAATCCCGGGAATTCCGGGCGTTAATCCCCTTACGCTTGTTGAGCGCCCAGCCCTCCGTGGACCGGAAAAGTCGACGTGGATCCGGTGCCGTGGATAGCGGAAAACGAGCGCTGAATGTCACCGGTGCGGCCAGCTACGCATCGTCGGTTTGCCCCCGGAATGGCCGCGGGCCTGGTTTCATGCCGGTTACACAATCGTTAATCCATCATCGTTGGCCCGTTACAAGGTGCGGTTAAGTTCGTTTCAACAGGGAAAAGAAGAACACCGAAGGAAACGACGATGCCTACGAAAACCCAGATCACCGACAACGACCATCGCCTGCAGGGTCCGCAGCGCAACGACCGGCGCCCGAAGCTGGCGCTGCGCCAGCGCGCCAGCGATCACCCGATGGCGATGTTCCTGCTGCTTGCCGCTGCCGCGTTTGCCGGCATGGCGTTCACGCCGACCGTCGGTCCGGCCTTCGCCTCGCTGAACCCGCCGGTCAACCTCATCGACGGCGCGACGACCACGACCAAGACGGCGCGCCTGCCGATCCCGGACATCGATTTTGCCTGCAAGGGTCAGGCCTGGGGCGCCGAGAGCCTGGACTGCCTGCGCGCCATCGCTGCCCAGTCGGGCAAGGCACGGCCCGTCCGCATGATCGCCAACGCCGCCCCGCTGGCCGATACGCCGAACGTTTTTTGATCTTTTCGCGAGCGCCCTCCAGCACTCCAGTCAGGCTCCCGCCGCAATGTCGGCTGGGAGCCTTTTTTCTTTCCTTTTTGTCTCTCTGGGAGTCTAGCCGCCCAAAGCGACCTGCTCGGCAATGGCCGAGAGCACGCCGCGCACATCCAGCGTGCTGAACGGCTTTTCGAGGATTGGCGGCCGCTGCGGCGCCGGCAGCGCCTCGATTTCGCCTTTTGCGCCGATCAGATCGCCGGTGACAAGCACGAAACGCCGCGCCAGATCCGGCATTTCGGCAAGCAGCTCGCGATAGGCGGCTATGCCGCTGGTGCCGGGCATGCGCAAATCGGAAAACACGATGTCCGGCGGCATGTGGCCGCTCAGGGTCGCGGCGGCCGAGACCCAGGCCGGCACGATCCGCGACTTGATGCCCATCAACTCCAGAATGTCGGACAGCGACGCCGCGACATCCGGCTCATCGTCTATGATCAGCGCGTGACGCAAGCCGCTCGACCGCGACGGACTGTCGCCGGCGGCGACCGCGCCGGCAGCGATCGCCGGCAACTGCACGACAAAACGCACGCCTCTCGGCGAAACCTCCTCGAACCAGATATTGCCATTGTGCCGCTCGATGATCGATTTGGAAATCGACAGGCCGATACCGGTACCGACGCCGACTGGCTTGGTGGTGAAATAGGATTCGAATATGCGTGAGCGTATCGCTTCCGGCACGCCTGGCCCGTTGTCCTCGACCGAGAATCCGGGATTGCCGCGGTCGCTGCGAAACGTCCGGACCTTGATCCGCCGGTCGCCGGCAATGCCGGCCAAGGCATGCTGGCTGTTGATGAGGAAGTTGGCGGCTACCTGCGTCACGTGGTCGGCATCGGCCATGGCCAGCAGCGGGCCGCCGGCGAAATCGGTGTCGATGATGATGCCGCTTGATCGCGCGCCATAGGCGGTCACTTCGAGTGCCGCGCGGATCACCTGGTTGAGGTCGGTCTCGGCCTGCGCCGTCGGGTGCAGGCGGACCATCGACAGGAAGCTTTTGACGATACGGCCGCAGCGCTCGGCAGCGGCGCGCACCTTTTCGGCGCGTACTTTGGTCTGCGGATCGGCGGCGAATTCATGCAGCAGCGTCGACTGGGCGACGACCACGGCCAGCGGGTTGTTGAGCTCGTGCGAAACCCCCGCAAGCAGCGAGCCCATCGCCGCCATCTTCTCGTTCTGGTGCAGTTTTTCGCGCTGACGGTTGATTTCCTCCTCAGCGCGCAATCTGTCGCGCAGGTCGCGGATGGAGCCGAAGATCAGATGGCGATCGGCGACCCGCATCTCGGTCGCCGTCAGCTCGATCGGAAAAACCTCGCCGGCGGCATTCTGGGTGACCGTTTCGAGCCGCTGGCCGACCATCGGCGCGCCGCGGCCCGACATGTATTCGGCGCCCGACGCATAGCCTTTGCGGTAATATTCCGGCACGACCGTGTCGAGCAGGTCCTTGCCGAGGATATCGCTGCGTCGATAGCCGAACATCTTCTCGGCCGCCGGATTGAATTCGATGATCGAGCCGGTCTCGTCGATGACGATGATGGCGTCGAGCGAGGCCTGCAGCATGGTGCGGCGAATGACGTCACTGGCATGCGCGTCGGAGGGCGACCGTTCGATGGCGTCGCCAATGGCGAGTGCCACCATGTGCAGCGCCGCCTCTTCCTGGTCGGTCCATTCGCGTTCGTTGACGCAGTCGTTGACCGCCAGCGTGCCCCACAAATTGCCGTGCGAAAAGACCGACACCGACAGGAATGACTTGATGTTCTGCTTTTCGAAATCGGTCCGCAGAAAGCCTTCGAGATCGCGTGTGTGCCCGGCGAATATCTTGCCTTGGCGCTCGTCCTCCGCCAGCTGTTCCAGCAATGGGTCCGAATCGACGACCGACTGCATGATGACGGTCGGTGACGCCAGCTCGCCGCCAAACCGGGGGGCGATCCAATAAGCGGCGACCGACTGGGCGAAGCCCTGGCCGGGCAGTTCGCGCAGGCGAAACAGGATGCCGCGGTGACAATCCATGGCTTCGCAAAGCGTTTGGAGGATACCCTCCATCTCGCGCTGCCAGTCGCCGGCTTCGCGCAGCCGGCGAACCACATGCACGGCCGCCATCGCCGCGCCCTGCCTGGCGCCCTGCGAGTCCGCGCGTGCTGTTTCAGCCGTCATGGTCATTTCCTGGCAGTGGCTTGCTCAAGCCGCCAGGCCTCAGTTATTTTCGCCGGCTGGCAGCGAGAAGATATAGCCTTCGCCGCGCACCGTGCGCAGGAATTTCGGATTGGCCGGATCCGCCTCGATCTTCTTTCTCAGCCGCATGATGCGGATGTCGACGGCGCGGGACGATTCCGCGTCCTCGACGAAACCGATCGCCTCGGAGATCGCCGCCCGCGTCAACAGCCGGTTGGCGCGGGTAAGGAACACCTCCAGCACGTCGAACTCGCTCTTGGCCATGTCGATGACCGCACCGTTGGCGCCGGTGACGAGCCTGCCGTCGAGGTCGGCGTGAAAGGCGCCGAAGCTCACGGACCGGCGGCCACCGGATGTTTCAGCCTTGGCTTTTTGTGGTTCGGTCGGCTCCGGAACGCGGCGCAGCACGCTGCGCACCCTGGCCAGCACTTCGCGCAACTCGTAAGGCTTGACGATGTAGTCGTCAGCGCCGAGCTCCAGTCCGACGATGCGGTCGAGCGCGGTACCGGCGGCCGTCGCATAGATGATGCCGATCGGCATTTTCGACCGCATCCAGCGGCCGAGCGACAGGCCGTCCTCGCCCGGCATGGCGATGTCGAGAATGGCCAGATGGAAGGACTGGGCTTCCAACAGGTCGCGCGCCGCCACCGCACTTTCGGCCGTGGCCACATCATAGCCGCTGGCGCCGAGATACTCGGCGACCGCGTCCCTCAGGTCGGGCTCGTCCTCGACAATGACAATTCGTGCCCGCACGATGCGTTCGCTCCCGCTTTCAGCGGAAAGTAGATTGGGTATAAACATGATGTCCAGCACTCTTCTTGGGTTGCCGTATGCGGGGTAGAAAAACATGGCTGCACGATCCGTCATCGCGCTTGTTTCCGTCGCTGAAGTAATTGCGACCGATCTCGCCGATCATCTCAAGCGACGCGGTCATGACGTCCGCGCCGCGCGACAGCCGTGGGAAGCCGAATCGCTGCTTTCTGAAAAGGGTATCGATGTCGTGGTTGTCGGCGACAGCGTCAGCCAGGCGGAGGGGCGCGACCTGCTCAGGCGACATGGCGGCGAAGGTGGACCGGATTTCATCCTGATCTGCCGCCCGGCCGATCTGGTCGACAAGGTGCTGGCGCTCGAGCTCGGCGCCGCCGACGTCGTCGAAAGCCCGCTCAATGTCAGGGAGCTTGCCGCCCGCGTTGGCGGCCTGCTGGCTCGGCGCGGCAGGAGCGCCGGGGAATTGATCGTGCTGGAGAACGCGACCGTCGATCTCCGGTCGGCCATCGTCATGCACCGCTCGGGCACGGAAGAACAGCTGTCCGCCGGGCAGGTGGCGCTGCTCAGGCTGTTCCTGGCCAGCCCGCGCAAGGTGCTGACGCGTGACGACATCATCGCCGCCGCGCCCGCCGAAAATGCCGAAGCCTTCGACCGGTCGATCGATTCGCGCATCGTGCGGCTGCGCCGCAAGCTCGACACCGAAACCATCACCACCATACGGGGTGCGGGTTACCGGTTCGATCCGCCAACGCAATTCGCCGATTGAATGCAGGACAGCCACCCCTTTTTTGAGTATCGGATTTTCCTAAAACCGGTTCCCGCTTTTGGGTCCGATGCTCTTTCCTCAGCGCGCCACGAGAAGCGACGGGCCTGACGGCATGTCACTGTTCGTGCTGACCTCGCCGGCATGCGCACGTTCCTTCAGCAGCACGGTTGCGAGGCCGGCAATGCCGAGCAGGCCCTGCACGTAGAGCAGGGCAGAAAGCACGGAAGCGGCGAATTTCGTTTTCATCCTGTTCTTTCCTCAAAATTGGGATTTACGGGCGCTTCAGGGGAACCCCCGAAGCGCCCGCGCCGCCAGCGGAGCCCCCCGTTGCGGCGCGGGCCTTCGGTCCTCTCGGCTGCAAGTTGCCGGAGGCGCCGCGCATCCTCAACGGCTCTAAGCCGCCCCCGCCAGAGGGGCTTGAGCCGGTCGACGCGCAGGCTGGAAACTGTCCAGACAATCCAGACCGTAGCGAAAACAGTGTTGGCTTCCGATCGTTCGTTGCCCGCTGTTTTCGTTACGTCAACTTTGCCCGTTCGCTGTATCCGGATCATGCCGCCGAGGCCGCGCTTTGTTGCAGCTCGGTTTCGGAGTCAGGTGGAATTCCTCTCAAACGAAAGACAATCGCGTATTCGTGCCGCGGTTTGGCTGATCCGCTTAGGCAAACACGCCGCCGCTGTCATGACGACGTCCAACAGCTGTAAGCCGCTTTGCACGGCGTTTTCTGTTAACCCGGGGGAAACAGAATCGAAACACAAACGAGCATCTAGCGAAATCGGCTCGAAACATGACGCCCCGATAAGCCGGTCATCGAATTGAGCCGGCCCCGACCGGCAGAATAGGGGAGACATCATGTACACCGCCATTTCCGCCAAGCTCATCAACATCGCCGCCGCCGTCATCACCGGTGCTGCCTTGCTTGTCAGTGCCGGCAACAGCGCAGCCCACGCCGCCGCCAACAAGATCGTCGCGCGTGTGTCGCTATCGCAGCAGACCATGGAAATCCTGGTCGACGGCCGGCCGACATTCGCCTGGAAAGTCTCGACCGGCGACAGGACGCACGTCACGCCGACCGGTTCGTTCAAGCCGACCCGCATGCATGAAATGTGGTATTCGAAGAAATACGACAACGCCCCGATGCCGCATTCGGTGTTCTTCAGCGGCGGCTACGCCGTACATGCGACAAGCGCCATCAAGCGCCTCGGCCAGCCGGCCTCGCATGGCTGCGTGCGTCTGCATCCGGACAACGCCGCCGATTTCTATCAGCTCGTCGAGGTCTTCGGCCCGGCCAACACCAGCATCGTCATCGTCAAATGAGCGATGCTTTTCGTAGCTCCCAAGAAAGGCCGGAAATCCGGCCTTCTTTATTGTGCAATGTTAGTACAATCTAATCCGGCATCACCGGCATCAGCTTGGGGTCCGGCTTTTCGGCGTGATGCGGCAGGTCCTTGCTGGCGATAAACGTGTAGAACATCGGCACCACGAAGAGCGTGAACATGGTTCCGACCAGGATGCCGGTGAAGATCACCAGGCCCATCGAATAGCGTGCCGCGGCACCAGCGCCGCTGGAGATGATCAGCGGCACCACTCCGAGCGCCATCGCCGCCGTCGTCATCAGGATCGGCCGCAGCCGCACCTTGGCCGACGCGATGATCGCATCGCGCCGCCGCATGCCGTGCATTTCACGCTGCTGGTTGGCGAACTCGACCAGAAGGATGCCGTGCTTGGTGATCAGGCCGATCAGCGTAATCAAGCCGACCTGGGTGTAGATGTTGAGGGTGCCGAGCCCGACATTAAGCGGCACGATCGCGCCGAAGATCGAGAGTGGCACCGCCATCATGATGATCAACGGATCGCGGAAACTTTCGAACTGCGCCGCCAGCACCAGATAGATGACGAGAACGGCTGCCGCGAAGGCGATGATGATCGTGTAGCCCTGTTGCTTCTCCTGCCGCGACTGGCCGGTATAGTCGATGAAGAAAGTGTCGGGCAGGCTCTCCTTGGCGATATCCTCGATCGCTTTCAAACCGTCGCCGGTGGTGACGCCAGGCAGCGGCAGGGCGGAAATCGTTGCGGAATTCAACTGGTTGAACTGCTCGATCGCCGCCGGCGACGCGTTGGTCGAGATCTTCACCACCGCAGAGAGCGGCACCATCTCACCCGAGACGCTGCGCACGAAATACTCCCCCAGTTTTTCGGGATTGTCGCGAAAGCTCTGCGGCACCTGCGGGATGATGTCGTAGCTGTTGGATTCGCGGTCGAATTGCGCCACCTCGGCGCCACCGACCAAGAGGGTCAGCGTCCGGCCGATATCGGCGATCGGCAGGTTGAGTGCCGCGGCGCGGTCGCGGTCGATCGTCACCGTCACTTGCGGCGCATCGTAGGACATCGAATTCTGCACCGCGAGGAAGCGACCGGAGGCCTGCGCCTTGTTCTTGATGTTCTCGGCCGCCTCGTACACTTGGGAGGCCTCGCCGGTCGAGCGCACCACCATCGTGATTGGCAGGCCGCCGCCGGAGCCGGGCAGTGTCGGCGGTGCGAAGACGAAAGCCTCGACGCCCGCCACCTTGGCAAGGCGGGCAGTGATGTCTTCCTGAAGTTCCTTCGAGCTGCGCGCGCGCTCGGCCCAGTCCTTGAACGCAAAGCCGACGAAAGCGCTGTTCGTCGGGCCTTGGAACGCGACGGCGGAGAACCGCGCCCTGGTTTCGGGGATATCATTCACTAGCCCGAGAATCTGGTTCACATAGGTCTCGGTGTAGTCCGACGTCGCATAGCGCGGTGCGTTCACAATAGACAGCAAGAAGCCCTGGTCTTCTTCCGGCGCCAGTTCGCTCGCGGTCTTGGTGAACATGAAGCCGGTCGTGGCGACCAGTGCGATGACGATCATCAGCGTCACCGGGCGATATTTCAGCGAGCCGCTGACCAGCCGCTCATAGACGTTTTCGACGCGCCCGAACGTGTTGTCGACAATGCGCTGGAAGCGGCTGTGCGAGCCGGCCCTCAGGATGCGTGCCGACATCATCGGCGTGACGGTTAGGGCAACGACACCCGAAAGGACCACCGAGCCGGCAAGCGTCACTGCGAATTCGCGAAACAGTGCGCCTGTCAGGCCGCCGGTGAAGGCCAGCGGCGCGAACACGGCGGCCAACGTTATCGTCATGGCGACGACGGCGGAGGAGATCTCCCGCATGCCGTTGAAAGCCGCCTGCATCGGCGACAAGCCGTCTTCCTCCATGTGGCGGTGGATGTTTTCCACCACCACGATGGCATCGTCAACAACCAGTCCGATCGCCAGCACCATGGCCAGCAACGACAAAAGGTTGATCGAATAACCCAAAGAAAACAGCAGGAAACAGACGCCGATCAGCGACAGCGGAATGGTCACGATCGGCATCAGCACCGAGCGGAACGAGCCGAGGAAGAGCAGGATGACGACGATGACGATGGCGACCGCCTCGCCGATGGTCTTGAACACCTCCTCGATCGACGCGCTGATCTGCTCGGTCGAGTCATAGACGATCTCGATCGTCATGCCGAGCGGCAGCGTCTCCTGGATCGTCGGCACAATCTTGTGGATCGCCGCCGCGGTGGTCAGTGGATTGGCGGCCGGCGTCGGAAAGATGGCGAGAAAGATGCCGGGCTTGCCGTTGAAGGTGACCCTGGTGTCGGTGTTCACCGCGGCGAGCTCGACGCGGGCCACGTCGCGCAGTCTCACCACATTGCCGTCTTTCGAGCGGAGCGGAAGGGCAGCGAAAGCCTCCGGCGTCTGCAGGGTCGAGCGAACCGTGATCGAGGAAGCCACATATTCGTTTTCGGTATCGCCGGGCGCGGAGAGGAAATTCGATTCGTTAATGGCGGTCAGCACTTCCGCCGCCGTCACACCGCGCGCCGCCAGTTTGATCGGGTCGATCCAGACACGCATCGAATATTCGGCGGCGCCGAAAATCTGCACGTCGGCAACACCTTCGACCGTCGACATACGCGGCCGCACGACGCGCTCGATATATTCGGTGAGCTGTTCCGGCGTCATGTTCGGGTTCTGCATCGAGATGTACATCATCGCGAACTGCTGGCCGGTGCCCTTGACGATCACCGGGTCTTTGGTTTCGTCCGGCAGATCGCCGCGAACGCTCTGAACCTTCGACAGGACTTCGTTCAGCGCAACGTCGGGGTCGGAGCCGAGTTTCATCTGCACTGTCACGGTGCTGGATGACGGCCGGCTCGCCGACGTGACATAATCGATGTTTTCGGTCGAAGCGACAGCACGCGCGATCGGCGCGGAAATGAACCCCTGGATCAGGTCGGCGCTGGCGCCGGGATAGGCCGTGGTGATCGTGATGGCCGTTTCTTCAACCTCTGGATACTGCCGGATCGAAAGGTTGAAGATGCCCTGAAAACCCAGAAGCAGGATCATGCAGGCAAGCACGGTCGAAAGGACCGGGCGGCGGATGAAGAGGTCGGAAAAGCTCATTGCTGGGCTGCCTGCTGGTTCCCCGGCTTGCTCGGATCGATTGTGTTGTCGACGGCAACGGACATGCCGTTGGAGAGCCGGTTCTGGCCGGCGGTAACGACTTCGTCGCCGGGCTGGATGCCTTCCAGGATCTCGACCAGGCCGGCGTTGTGGCGGCCTGGCTTGACGAACACCTGGGCGAGCACGAGCTGCGGCTTCTGTTCTTCCGCTGCCGGTTTGGCTTCCGCTGCCGGTTTGGCTGGGGTAGCGCCCGGCTTTTCTTCGGGTTTTGCCGCGGGTGCTTCGGCAGCGGGCTTGGCAGCATCCGCGGCTGGTTTTTCTTCCGGCTTTGCGTCGGGAGCCGCGCCGTTGACTTCTGCGGATTTGGCCGGGCGCACCACGAAGACGAAGTCACCGTACAGGCTGGAGGTCAGCGCAGTCTGCGGCAGCGCCAGCACGTTGTTCTCCTCCGGCAGTTCGACACGCACCTGGACGAACTGGCCGGGCGTCAGCTTGCCTTCAGGATTGGCGACCTCCGCCCTCACCGTCACCAGCCGGCTCGTCGGGTCGATCTTCGGATCGATACCGCGGATGCTGCCGGCGAACGGCATGTCGCCGCCGCCAATGCCCAGCCGCACCGTCTGTCCGATCTTCAGCAGCGGAAGCTGCTGCTCCGGCACGGTGAAATCGACACGCATCGTGTCCATGTCCTGCAAGGTCACCACGGCGGTGCCGGGTGTGAGATACTGGCCAATGTCGATTTTCGGAATACCGACGGTGCCCTTGAAAGGGGCCGTCAACTGCTTTTGGTCGAGCACCGCTTGCAGCTTGTTTACCTGCGCGGAGGAGACCGATGCTGCCGCCTGCGCCGTGTCCAGCGTAGCGTCGGTGCCGACCCCGCGCTTCTGCAGCTCAAGAGCGCGCATCAGCGTCGTCTGGTCGGATGTGGCTTGCGCCTTCGACGCCACGAGGTCGGCCCGCTCGACGGCATCGTCGAGCTGCAGCAGCACGGCGTTGGCGGCGACCTTCTGATTGGCATGAAACTGGATGTCCTTGACGATACCCGCGGTTTCGACGGTCAGGTCGACGCCGCGCACGGCACTGACAGTACCGATCGCCTCGACGCCGGGCGTCCAGGACATCGGTTTGACGATGACCGTCGACACGGTCGCGGCCGGCGGCTTCATGGTGGCGAAAAACTGTTTGATCGCATTGTCGCGGAACAGGTTGAATCCGACGATGCCGCCGCACACCAGCACGAGCAGAATGAAGGCGATGATGAAGCGCTTGATCACGAACAGTCCCCTCGGCCATGGCCCAGCATAACGGTCGGATGACCGGAACACATACCTGTGACTGGTCCCAATTTCAAATGACGGCAATCTTACTGTACCGTCTGGACGGTCTTGTCAATTCCGCTTAAGCTAATGAATGGGGAACGATTGATGAAGGCCCGCAGAACAAATTCGCGCGAGAAGATCCTCGCCGCCGCCGCCGACGTGGCGCGCGAGACGGGTCCCGGCAGCCTGTCGCTGGATGCGGTCGCCAGCCGTGCCGGCGTGTCGAAGGGTGGTCTTCTCTACAATTTCCCGACCAAGGCGAAATTGATGCAGGCGCTGGTGGAGGATTACCTCAGCGCGTTCCAACAGGCGCTTGAGGCCGCCCGCACCAACGGCGTCAGCGGTGAGAGCCCGCTTGCGGCCTATATCAGGCTTTCGGCCGAGCATGCCGAGGAGTCGAAACCGTCGGCGACCTGGATATTTTCGGCGATTGCCGAGGATCCCGATTTCCTGACGCCGATAAAATCGTTCAGGCGGCAAGTGTTCGAGCGGCTGAAGGAGGAGACGCCGAATCTCAAGGCGCTGCTGGTCTGCTATCTCGCTATCGAAGGGCTTCGCAGCATGAATCTGTTCGGTTCGGACATTCTCTCCGCCGACGAGCGCCGGTTGCTGATATCGACCCTGCTGGAGATCGCGGAATAGATCAGGAACCACCGTCCAGCACTATCTGCTCCAATCTCAAAGTGCTCTGCCGTCACACAGGCTTCATTGTGCCGACATAGCGTCCTCCCATTCTTTGCTGCAACGCAAGAGGAGTGGGGTATGGTCGATATTGTTTCCAGCGAAGCAGGAATTCCAAGGCCGGAGCATCCGCTCGACCGGCCAAACAGCACCGGCAAATGGTTTCTGCCGGCCTTTGCCGTCATCATCCTGGGCGGCCTTGCCTATGTCGGCTACGCGCTCAGCCAGGACCTGACCAGCACCGTCGCGGTGCCGTGGATTCTGCTTGGCCTGGCGCTGCTGATCGCGCTCGGCTTCGAATTCGTCAACGGTTTTCACGACACCGCCAATGCGGTGGCAACGGTGATCTACACCCATTCCATGCCGGCCGAGCTTGCAGTGATGTGGTCCGGCTTTTTCAACTTCCTCGGCGTGCTCACCGCCAGCGGGGCGGTCGCCTTCGGCATCATTTCGCTGCTGCCAGTCGAACTGATCCTTCAGGTCGGATCAAGCTCCGGGCTGGCCATGGTCTTCGCGCTGCTGGTCGCAGCGATCATGTGGAATCTCGGAACCTGGTATCTCGGCCTGCCTGCCTCGAGCTCGCACACGCTGATCGGTTCGATCATCGGCGTCGGCCTCGCCAACCAGTTCACGGCGCCGGCCGGTTCCATCACCAGCGGCATCGACTGGTCGCAGGCAAGCAATGTCGGCCTGTCGCTTCTGATCTCGCCGCTGGTCGGGTTTTGCCTGGCTGGGCTGCTGCTTCTGGTGATGAAGCTGCTGGTCAGGAACCGCGAGCTTTACGAGGCGCCGAAGTCGAGCGCTCCGCCGCCGCTGTGGATCCGGGCGCTGCTCATCTTCACCTGCACCGGCGTCAGCTTTGCCCACGGCTCCAATGACGGGCAAAAGGGCATGGGCCTCATCATGCTCATCCTGATCGGCGTGGTGCCGACCGCCTTCGCGCTGAACCGCACGCCGGATATCAATTATCTCGAAGCCTACAAATCGGCGGCGACGCAGGTCGAAACGGTACTCGGCAAATACGTCAAGCCCGGCGTCGCCGTGACCGACGCGGCGACCGTGGTCGGTGACGCCGTTCGCACCAAGACCTGGAAGGACGAGACCACGCCTGCGCTGCAGAGCTTCATCCACGACACTAGCGCAATGTTGTCGCCCTATCCGTCCGTGGAAAAGCTGCCGACAACGCTGGTCAGCAACGCCCGCAACAACATCTATCTTATCGGTGAAGCGCTGAAACTGATCGACAAGAAGAAGCTGCTGCCGATGGAGGCCGACGACCTGAAGGCGGTGACGACCTATCACAAGGCGGTCGACAACGCGACGAAGTTCATCCCGCTCTGGGTCAAGGTCGCCATCGCGCTGGCGCTCGGCCTCGGCACCATGGTCGGCTGGAAGCGCATCGTCGTCACCGTCGGCGAGAAGATCGGCAAAAGCCATCTGACCTACGGCCAGGGTGCGTCCGCAGAGCTTGTTGCAATGGCGACCATCGCATCGGCCGACTATCTCGGCCTGCCGGTCTCGACCACCCATGTGCTGTCGGCGGGCGTTGCCGGCACCATGGCGGCGAACGGCTCGGGCCTGCAATGGTCGACAGTGCGCAACATGCTGATGGCCTGGATACTGACCCTTCCGGTCTCCATCTGTCTGCCTTCGTGCTGTTCGTCATCTTCCGCCAGATATTCTGAGCGGGGATAGGACTTGGCCAGAATGTCGCGGCGCCGGCTCCGGCGCCGCCCGGATCCTGAACGTGCATTGTCTCGGCGGCGGCCATGAATGACGCATCGCATCTGACATTGCTTGCCGCGGACGACCAGCATCATGCCCCCGGGCTGGTCTGGGCCTATCATGCCGCTCCCGGCAAAGCTCCCGAATCGCTGGCGCCCCGGGACATAGAGGCCGCGCTGGCCTCACTGGACGGCTGGGTCTGGCTGCATGTCGACCTTGTCGACCGGCGCGCCCATTCCTGGGTCAGCCATGCCTGCGCGCTGCCGGCGTCGGCTCATGCAATCCTCGAAGGACATGAGGACAGCCTGGTGCTGGCGCATGAGAATGGCGTCGTCCACGGCATTTCCGCCGACCTGCATGGCGAGATCGCCCCTCAGTCGACGACCATCGGCAGATTGCATTTTGCGGTCTCGGAGCGGCTGCTGGTCACCGGCCGCCGCCATCCGCTCGCGGCGGTGGAGGAAGTGCACACCGCCCTTGCCGCGGGGCTGCGGCCCGCCACAGCATTCGAGCTGTTCGAAACGCTGGTCATGGCTTTTTGCAAGACCACCAGCCTGCGGCTCGCCGCGGCGACGAAGCGGCTCGATGCGGTCGAGGACCATCTCGTGACCGAGCGACTTGCCGACGAAAGACGACAGCTGAAGGATGTGCGCCGCCTTGCCGTATCCTTGCATCGGCCGATCTCGGCCCTGGCAGCACTTTTCCAGGATGAAGACCGTTCCGCCTGGAACCTTTCCGCCGGCGCACATGAAGTTCTGCGCCGGCTTGCTGCCCGCCTGGAACGGCTCGACCGCGAGGTCGTCATGATCAACGACCGGGCAAGGCTGCTGCAGGAGGAGCTTGCGGCCGAGCTTGCCGACGAATCGAACCGCAGCCTCAAGGCGCTGGCGGTGATGAGCGCGCTGCTTTTGCCGGGCACCCTGATCGTCGGCATATTCGGCATGAACACCGGCGGGCTGCCATTCACCGACAGCCCCAGCGGCTTCATCCTGACGATGCTGCTCGCGGTCGGCGCGACCGGCCTGTTCTACTGGCTTTTGCTGCGCGCCGGCGCCAAACTGCGGTTCTGAGGCCGGTCAGGCGCGCGGCGCGCTTTAAGTCGGATCTTCGCGGTCCAGGTCGTGGATGGCGACGCCCTCGACATTGGTCGGCAGTGTCAGCCATTGGCGATGGCGCAGCGTCCGCTGCGTGTCTTTCAGCCCCATCTCCCAATGCTCGCGCATCGAGGTGCCCGAGAATTCGTAATCCTTGGCGTGCCCCTCATAGCCTTTGTGCTGGTAGATCAGGTGGACGATGTTGACCACGCCGGCATCCGAATAGTCCGCGATCAATTCCTGCTCCCCTTCTTTCAGTAACTCGACGGGGACGCGCTTCAGCGCATCGAGCAGCTTCATCTTCAACGCATGGATGCGCTGGAAGTTGTCGGTATTCTGGCGCGTGCGGCTTGAATACATGATGTCCTTGTGCCGTGACAAAACATCGGCCATGCCGCGCGGCAAGGCGCCGCGGGCGCTGAGCAAATCGACCTGGAACACCAGCGAACTGCGGTCCTCTTCCTGGTCGAGCAAATATTGCAGCGGCGTGTTGGAGACGATGCCGCCGTCCCAATAATACTCACCCTCGATGCGGATCGACGGGAAGGCCGGCGGCAGCGCGCCGCTTGCCATGATGTGCTCCGGTCCGATGCGCACCTTCTCGGTGTCGAAATAGACGAAATTGCCCGTCCTGACATTGACCGCGCCGACGCTGAGCCGCTTCTTGCCGTCATTGAGCACGTCGAAATCGATCAGGCTCTCCAGCGTCTCTTTAAGCTCGGCGGTGTCGTAAAAGCTGGTAGCGCCCTCGGCGCCCGACTGCTCGAACCACGGATTGGGATGGCGCGGCTTGAAAAAGCCGGGCTGGCCCATCGTCATCGTCATCCACGAACTGGTGCGGTTGCGGATGTCCCGGTAGATGTCGCCCTCGGGCGTATAGGCCCAGATCTTGCGGCCGGAAATGGTCTGCCAGAACTGCTCGAGCCGCTGCTGCCGGCGGCTCGGCTCGTTGCCGGCTATGATCGCTGCATTGATCGCGCCGATCGACACGCCGGAGAACCAGGTCGGCTCGCAGCCGGCATCGGCCAATGCCTGGTACACCCCGGCCTTGTTAGGCGCCCAGCGCACCGCCGCCCTGGAACACCAGCGCGACGCGGTCGTATTGCGCCGAGATTTCCTCGATGGTGGCGGCCTTCTTGGTGTTGCGTTCAAGCACGACTGAATGCCTCCAGATTTGGACTGACTGACCGCTCGCGTCCGGCGAGATAGTCGTAAACCACTTCGCCAAGGCCGAGCGTCAGGTCGGCGATGAAGTGAACCGCCGAGACGATCTCGAGCACTGGCAACCGCGCCACGTCGGCCATGACATGGGGCCTGAGATCGAGCGCCGCCGGCGCTGTCCAGGCCTCCTTCAACGTCACGTCGGTGAGGTGATAGCGTACCAACTCGCAAATGCGCGGCGTGCCGTCGACATGCGGGATGATCTTGATCAGGAAATTGGGCGCCGCGAGCGAGGCGAGAATCTGGCCGTGATCGGCCGGCCTGTGCTTGTAGCCCATCGTGCCGGTGGCGCACAGAACGCTGCCGTAATGCAAGGTGCCGACAACCACTTCGCCCTCATGCACGATCTTCGGGCTGGCAAGCTTCTTGGGAAAGCCCCAGAGCTCGCGTCCGCCGGCGATCGGTGCATCGTCGTCGAGAAACATCGAGTGGACATAGGTGCCATGCTGGCCGTGGAAGCGGACCGGGATGACCTGCCCGGTCTCGGTATAATCGCCGAAGCCGGTCGAATCCGGCATGCGGATGAACTCGTATTTGACCAGCGGCTCGTCGATTTCCAGCGGCGCCGGCACGACGGCCTCGAGGGCTTCGCGCGTCGTACGATAGGTGATGATGACGTATTCGCGGTCGAAGAAACGGTAGGGCCCGGGCGGGAAGGACGGGTTGGTGAGCGGCATCGCATAGGCGCGCTTCACGACATCGGCGATTTCCAAGCTGCTCCCCCATGTACTGCAGGAATGACCGCGCGATTGCGCACCGGTTATGTTGCACGCACCATGACAACGCCGTGTCAGCCTGCCGCCAGCACCTGAAGGCCGTTGGACTGCCACAGCGCTGTAATCGCGCCGACACACGGCGATGGCATGGTCATGCTGCGACGCACACCAAGCATCGCCGTTCCCTCCTACCTTTCGCGAGATCATCATGGGTTTCCTGTCGTCCAAGAACGCCCTCGTCACCGGCTCGACCAGCGGCATCGGTCTGGCGATTGCCCGCGCCCTTGCCGCCGAAGGCGCCAACATCACCATCAACGGTCTCGGCGATGCGGCCGCCATCGAACAGGAGCGCGCCGGCATCGAAGCCGATTTCGGCGTCCAGTGCCGCTACTCCAGCGCCAACATGATGGACGGCGCGGCGGTGGCTGCCATGGTCCGCGAGGCCGAGGAAGCCTTCGGCAGCCTCGACATCCTGGTCAACAATGCCGGCATCCAGCATGTCGCGCCGATCGAGGAATTTCCCGACCAAAAATGGGAAGCCATCATCCGCATCAATTTGCTTGCGGCCTTCTATGCCATCAAGGCGGCGCTGCCCGGCATGAAGGCGCGCAAATGGGGCCGCATCATCAACACCGCGTCGGCACATGCGCTGGTCGCCTCGCCCTTCAAGTCCGCCTATGTGGCGGCCAAGCACGGCATATCTGGCCTGACAAAGACAGTGGCGCTGGAGACAGCGCAAGCCGGCATCACCGTCAATGCGATCGCACCTGGTTATGTCTGGACGCCGCTGGTCGAAAAGCAGATCCCCGACACGATGAAGGCACGCGGCATGACCGAGGAACAGGTCAAGCACGACGTGCTGCTCGCTGCCCAGCCGACCAAGGAATTCGTCACCGTCGAGGAGCTTGCGGCATTGGCGCTGTTCCTGTGCTCGGATGCGGCCAAGCAGATTACCGGCACGACCTTGCCGATGGATGGCGGCTGGACGGCGCAGTAGGCACTCTGGAGAGAGCCGACCTACAAAGTACGCTGCAATGCTTTGAACCTGCGTCTCCGCGCTTCCGAAAATCGGTTCCGATTTTCGGGCCGATGCGCTAGAGCCTTTCGGGATTGAACCGTGCCTTAACCCGGAAAGGCTCCTACCGCTGCCCATGCCCCACCTTCCCGAGCATCTTCTCGCCGGCTACCGCAGTTTCATGGGTGGCCGCTATCTCACCGAAAGCGGCCGTTATCGCTCGCTGGCGCGGGAGGGCCAGGCACCGGAAACGATGATCGTCGCCTGTTGCGATTCCCGCGCCGCGCCCGAAGCGATCTTCGATGCCGGGCCCGGCGAACTGTTCGTGCTGCGCAATGTCGGCAATCTGGTGCCGCCCTATGCGCCCGACGATCAGTTCCACTCGACATCGGCGGCGCTCGAATTTGCCGTGCAGAACCTCAAGGTCAAGAACATCGTGGTGATGGGCCACGGCCGCTGCGGCGGCATCCGCGCGGCACTCGACAGCACGGCCGCACCGTTGTCGCCGGGCGATTTCATCGGCAAATGGATGAGCCTGATCGCGCCGGCGGCCGAGACCGTATCGTCCAGCACCTTCATGACCGCGACCGAGCGCCAGACCGCGCTGGAGCGCATCTCGATCCGCTATTCCATAGCCAATCTGCGCACCTTCCCTTGTGTTTCGATCCTCGAAGGCAAAGGGCGGCTGTCGCTGCATGGCGCCTGGTTCGATATTTCGACCGGCGAGCTTTGGGTGATGAACAAGGACACCGGCGATTTCGAGCGGCCGGAGACGGAGTAGGAGACGAGGCATGGTGCGAGCTCGGTTCGTGTTCGCGGCGGCAGCACTGCTGTGCTCGGCAAATGTCGCCAGCGCCGACGATAGCGCGATCATCGACCGCTGGTATTCGGCACTGCTGGTCGCCGACCGCACCGAATTGTCGGACCTGCTTGCCGACAACGTCCGCATCAAGCTCGACGACCTCGGCGTCGTGCAAAGCAAGCAGGAATTCATCGCCTCGATCGCCGAGTGGCAAGGTGCCGTCGCCGGGGCCGAAATCCGCCACCGGATTGAGAAATCCGAGGGCGGCGTCACCACTGTGATCGCCTGCTATGATTTTCCCAGCAACGACATGCTGATGCAGGAGACCTTTGCGGTCGCCAACGACCAGATCACCGCTAGCTCGCAAGCCGCGATCGCCGAAAACTGCGACGGCTACTGACGGGCTTTTTCGCCCGCGACTTTTTGGTGACGGTCGCTGGAATTGCCCGCGTTATCACGTCTAAAAAGTGCACTGTTGTCGTAATTCCCGTAATTCCACCCGATATCGAAGTCCCTAAAACGATATAGACGACACGATTGCTTTGGCAACGCCCAATTCTTTCAGACAATCCGTATCATTAGCCATCCCGACGTATGTCATGAATACAACATCATTCCCATTCGACAAATACCAGGCAGATGTCAATTGATCCCCGGTCTCTGACAATACGCCAACAGAGATTATACCGTCAGACTCGATGTTTGTGATATGTCCTACATCTATGGAATTATTGTGACAAAACTGAATCATAAATGTTCTCAGAACGTTAAAGTCTACGTTTGGTTTTTCTCCGCGACGATACTTCGCAATAGAGAATTGAATCGCGCCGCAGCCGTCCGTTTCTTTGGCTAAGGTAGGTGGCGATCCCTCAGGAAGATCGCTGGCTATGTCTACCCATCCAGCAGGCAGGTCGAAGGTGAGACCATAGAATTCTACTCTCATTAAGGTTCCTTTGGATCGGGTGTCAGGATACGAGTGGAAGCCTCAGTCGAAGGAAAATGCAGGTTACAAGATAATATCTTGGTGGGCATAAAATTCGGCTCGAACGATACTCACGGCACCATGTGGGCACGCTTCAGCGCTACCAGGCGCTGTTGCGTGGAGCCGGCCGGCGTCCTACATCGGTGACGATCCGCCTCCTCCCGCCATCCAGCGAAAGTTTGCCCATGCCGTCCGCCGTCGACCTCGCCGCCCATCCGCTGACTGAATGGCAAGGGCCGCTCGGCCTGCCCGATTTCACGCGCATCGGCGACGGCGATTTTTCTCCGGTCTTCGATGCTGCCCTGAAGGCCCATGAGGCCGAGATCGAGGCGATTGCCGGCAACACCGGGACGCCGACCATCGACAATACACTTGCCGCGCTCGAACTCGCCGGCGAGGCTCTCGACCATGTCTCGTCGATCTTCTGGTGCCGCGCTGGCGCCCACACCAACGAGGCAATCCAGGCGCTGGAGCGCGACATTTCGCCGAAGATGTCGCGGCATTTCTCGGCGATCTCGATGAACGAGCGCCTCTTTGCCCGCATCGACGATCTCTATCAACGCCGCGAGACTCTGAAGCTCGATGCCGAAACGCTGCGCGTACTGGAAAAGACCTGGAAAAACTTCGTCCGCTCCGGTGCCAAGCTCGACGCCGAAGGCAAGAAGCGGCTGGCGTCGATCAACGAGGAATTGTCGTCGCTCGGCACCAATTTCGGCCAGAACCTGCTTGCCGACGAGCGCGAGTGGGCGCTGTTCCTCGACGAGGCTGACCTTGCCGGCCTGCCGGAATTCCTGAAAAGCTCGATGGCGGAAGCCGCCGAGATGCGCGGCCAGAAGGGCCGCTACGCCGTCACCTTGTCGCGTTCGATCTACGAGCCGTTCTCGACCTTCTCAGAACGCCGAGACCTGCGCGAGACGGCGTTCCGCGCCTTCATCATGCGTGGCCAGAATGGCGGCGCCACCGACAACACGGACGTAGTGCGCGACATGCTGCGCCTGCGCGCCGAAAAGGCGAAGCTGCTCGGCTACGAATCATATGCCGCGTTGAAGCTCGACGACACAATGGCCAAGACGCCGGAGGCGGTGCATACGCTGCTCGACCCGGTTTGGAAAAAGGCATTGGAGAAGGCCGCCGCCGACCAGGCCGAATTGCAGCGGCTGGCGGCCGAGGCCGGCAGCAATGAAAAATTCGCCGCCTGGGACTGGCGCTTCTATCAGGAGAAGCTGCGCGCCGAGAAATTCGCTTTCGACGAGGCCGAACTGAAGCCGTATCTGCAGCTCGACCGCATCATCGACGCCTGTTTCGACGTGGCGACACGATTGTTCGGCATTTCTTTCGAGGAAAAGAAGGGCATTGCCACCTGGCATCCGGACGCACGTGTTTTCGTCGTGAAGAATGCCGACGGCAGCGAGCGCGGCCTTTTCCTCGCCGATTATTTCGCGCGACCCTCGAAACGCTCCGGCGCTTGGATGAGTGCACTCAAATCCGGCTATAAGCTTGGTCCTGGCTCGAAGCCGGTCATCTACAATATCATGAATTTCGCCAAGCCGCCGGCCGGCGAGGCCGCCTTGCTGTCGGTCGATGAAGCCAAGACGCTGTTCCACGAATTCGGTCATGCCCTGCACGGTATGCTGACCGACGTCACCTGGCCATCGGTCGCTGGCACCTCGGTCAGCCGCGATTTCGTCGAGCTGCCCTCGCAGCTCTACGAACACTGGCTGACGGTACCGGCGGTGCTGGAAAAACATGCGCTGCATGTCAAGACCGGCAAGCCGATGCCAAAGGCGCTGGTCGACAAGATGCTGGCGGCGCGCACCTTCGGCGCCGGCTTCGCCACGGTCGAGTTCACCGCCTCGGCCTTGGTCGACATGGCCTACCATGCGCGCCCGGAGGCGCCGCAAGAGCCGCTTCGTTTCGAAGCCGAAACGCTCGAAAGGCTCAATATGCCGGACACCATCGCGATGCGTCACCGCACTCCGCATTTCGGCCATATCTTTGCCGGCGATGGCTATTCGGCCGGCTATTATTCCTACATGTGGTCGGAAGTGCTCGACGCCGACGCCTTCGCCGCCTTCGAGGAAGCAGGCGATCCGTTCAACCCGGCGCTGGCCGAGCGGCTGCGCAAGAACATCTACGCCGCCGGCGGCTCGAAGGACCCCGAAGAACTCTACACCGCCTTCCGCGGCAAGATGCCTTCACCGGAAGCAATGATGGCCAAGCGCGGACTGGTCTAAGCCTTGCCCGGCCCTTCTCGGGCCGGCTCGGCCTCACCGGCCGCGGCTGTCTCGTTGAGGAAGCCGGCGATCCGCTCCGCCGTCTTGGTCGTGGCAAAGGAGAGCAATCGGCCGCGATGGACCACGGGCTCGCCGCTCTCATTGTCCCAGATATCGAACCGGCAGCTTGGGTTCGCTATGGCTTCGAAGCGGTCCTTCATATCGACAGCTCCGGTCATGGTGTCGCCACGGGTGCCAGAGATTGAGCGGTGCGCCCGACGGTACTCGCCCCTTGCTGCGCTTGCGTGAAGCAGACGCCGCGCTGCAGCATCGGCAGGATTGCCGCCGGCACGTCGGCAACAAGACATGCCGTCGACACGTGGCCGCTGAGAAACCCCGGCTCCTCGAGATGATCGAGCAGGTCGAGCCAGGGCGACCAGAAACCGAAGAAGTCGGCGACCCGGATCGGCTTGTCGTGCCGGTCGAGCTTGCGCCAGGTCATCACTTCGGCCAGTTCCTCGATGGTGCCGATTCCGCCCGGCAGCGCTACAAATGCATCCGCATAGTCGAACATCAGCCGCTTGCGCATGTGCATGTCCGGAACCGCTATGATTTGGGCGACGCCGCGCGGCATCCGCATCCGCTCCAGAAGGAAGTGCGGCGCAATCGCGATCACCTCGCCGCCGGCGTCTGCCGCCGCGGAAGCCACGGCGCCCATCAACCCTTCACCGCCGCCGCCATAGACGAGGCGGATGCCGGCACTGCCGATTTCGCGGCCCAGCGCCGCGGCCGCTTGCGCGAGGCGCCGGTCGTTGCCGGCGCGGGCGCCGCCGAACACGCAGACGGTGCCGATACGGGTCTGCGTCGGATAGAACAGCCCCTCCAGGGAAGGCGCATCGTCGTCATTGAAAATTCCGAACATGGCTCTGTCTCCATTTGGCTTCAGTTGAACGATGGTCCTGCGGGCGCGGCTCTAGTCGCCCTGCCCCGCCGCGGCGGAACGGGTTGGTGGGCTTTCGCCGGCGTCGGCAAACAGCAGAAGGTCGGCCCTCGCCCACAGCGCGTAGCAGGCGAGCAATGTCAGCGGCGCGGTGACAAGGGCGGGTGAGGCCCCCGACCACACTTCAGGCACGGCGGAGCCGGCCGAAAGGGCTGCCGCCAATGCCGCAGGCAGGCGGCTGGCCAACACTGCACTGCGGAACGGATCGGGCCACCTGGCCGGCCAGCCGGGCACAATCATGCCGGGCACGGCGCTGCCGAATTTTCCCAACGCATGCAGCAGTCCGGCAGTCGCAGCCAGCACCGGTTGGCCGAGCAGGAACAGCGCTACGCCGAGCCCGATCGCGCCGAGCCCCGACAGGAGATCGGCGCGCCGGTTAAGCGCCGGATCGGGGACATCGCGGCCAGCCCAGGCGCGGTGATAGACTTCGCCGCTGCAGAAGAAGATCGACGTCGCCAGCGTCAACGCCACGGCGCTGCCGCTGCCGGCAAAATAGTCGAACAGGGTGCCGGCACCCCATTCAGGGCCGGTGGTGAGCTGCATCGCCACGCCCATTGCCAGCCCCAGCGCGTTGCCAAGATTGTAGTAGCCGCCCGGACCGGAAATGCGCGCCCGGATGGCAGCCGCAAATCGCGACACCGCCCGGGCGGTCCGACTGGGGCCGGCAGATTTCGGTTTTAAGTCGATAATCGACGGCTCGAAGGAGAGGCGATCGACCAGCCCGGAGGCATCACGCCAGCTGGCCGGCGCGTCGTTCCAGATTGAAAGCGCGAAATGCCGGCCGAACGGCGCACGGTCGTTGTCGAATTGCATTGGATCCTCCTTTTCAGCTGCGGTGGCATTTGACGGCACGATGAGCGGGCGTTTGCTACGGGCGGTCATGGCGAGACGAGCCCCACGGCCATGACCAATGCGACGGTGGACAGGATGAGCCCGGAGATGAGATCGAAGATGCGCAGGCTGGCACGGCTGCGCAGCAGCGGCGCCACGAGGCCGCCGCCGAGCGCATAGCCGTAACAGCCGAGCGCCGACATCAGGATCAGCGTCACCATGAATTCGAGCTGCGTACCACTCGCAGCGAAAGACTGGCCGAACGCCGCCGGCACGACAGCCGCTCGACGTAGGTCAGCGGGTTCATCCCGACCACGCCCATGACGCGGGCTACGCAGGAGCGGCTGGTCTCGGCCTTGCCGGAGCGGTCCTCGGCCTCGCCGACGGCCAATGCTGCACGAAAGGATTTCACCGCAAACCAGGAGACCGCCGCCAGGCCAAGCCAGGAGAGCGCCGTTCCGAGTGAGGGATCGAGGCCGGCGATCGAGCTGCCGAGCATATAGGAGATGGCGATCAGGGCGACATAGGTCGCCCACACCAGGCTCGCCACGAACATCACCCGCCCGCGCAGCAAGCCTTCCCTGATCATCATCAGGTTGTTCGGCCCTATCGAGGCCACCGAGGCCATGCCGAGCGCAAGCCCAGCCTGGAATCCGCTCGCGTCGGCAAAGCTCATGGAGCTCCCTCCAGCGATGATATGACGGGATCGGCCGGATTCGCCGGCCCGGGCGAGGTGACGAGATAGAGGATGGTGCCGAGCATCATCATCGCGCCGAGAGCCCCCATGGGCGAGATCCGCTCACCGAGAAAAAGGGCGGCGCCAGTCGCGCCGAACAGGCTTTCGGCGCTGACGATCACCGCTGCGTGGCTGGCAGAGGTAAAGCGCTGGGCAACGGTCTGGATGCCGAAGCCGGCGGCAGTCGAGAACACGCCGAGCACAAGCAGTTGCGGCCAGGCATCGAGTGCCGTCGCGACCGACAAATTGCCATGCGAGAGGGCTAGCGGCAGGGTGACCGCCGCAGTGCCGAGGAACTGCGCCGCCATGGTGGCAAACGGGCGCCCATGGGTTTGCATGTGGCGGCCGAGCTCGACCGTCCACAATGCATAGCATGCGGCCGACAGCACCACCGTCGTGTCGTTGCCATTGAAGCCGGCGATGCCGCCAGACAATAGCAGCGCGCCGATCAGGGTCATGCCGGCGGCAAACCCGACCGTCGCGGTCAGCCGCTCCCCGACCAGAACCCACGCTGCAACCGGCGTCATCACGGTCGCGGTGCTGATCAGGAAGCTGGCATTGGTGACCGAGGTGCCGAGATAGGCAATCTGCTGCAGAACGATCGAAATGGCGAATAGCGCGCCGACCCTTGCCAAGCTGGCGCGAAAACCTTTGGTCTTCGCTACCCGGCTTTCTCCAATCATCAGCGGCAGCACCAGAAGTCCGGCGATCAGGCAGCGCATGCCGGCCGCGCTCAGCGGGTCGAGATATCCGAGCACAGTCTTCTGCGAGACATTGCCGAAACCCCACAAAGCGGCGGCAAGCAGGAGAAGCAGGTTGGCGTGAAGCTTCGACATCGGCTCTTCCCCCTAGAGCCGATTGCAGGCATGTGCCGATTCAAGCTGTTTGCGAGAGCCTGGCGGGCTTCGGCCGGCACGCCCTGAAGACGCGCTGGAACTGCGCTTGCAGGCTGCCGGTGGTGCTGTGTGCCGGCCGCGCTGAGAACCTTTGGAACCGCTCTGCGCGCTCGGTCCGGCGTCGCGGATTTTGTCTCGAAGTGCTGAAGTAGCCGCCATTTCAAACCCCCGCCGCCTGATCGATGGACACAGGCGAAGGGCCTGCGGCAATCGACTTTTATCGACGGGGTGAGGTTCCGATAACGTGGCTTACGGATGGCTTACGGGGCGTTTTTCGAGGTGGTCATGGTGCCGAAGCGACGCTCAGCGCAGCAAGGTTAGGGGGTCGTTCGGAAGGTTGGAGAAGGAGGCAACGCCCTCTGGCCTGCCGGACGAGCGACCTGAGAGGCTGATCTTTGCCGCCCGATGCCTAACGCGTTCGTAAACGCCGGTCGATGGCCGCAAGTCGCGAGCGGCCTTCTCTCGGCGTCGCGAAATCGCCCCTGCCCGAGTAAGCTTGCGCAAGCGGAACAACGCCCAAGGCCGCTGTCTTCGGCATGCAACCAGGCAAGGGGATTCGAAAAATCCGCTGGTGGAGCTGAGGAGGATCGAACTCCTGACCTCGTCATTGCGAACGACGCGCTCTCCCAGCTGAGCTACAGCCCCGTCCAGCGGATGGGGCTTTTATCGGCCGCTGAGGTTTCCTGTCAAGGCTGTGCGTGTCGCCGAATTCTCGCCTGCCGCTGGTCCGGCTTCGCCATGCGGCAGAGGCGGCTCTTGCCGCTTTCCCCTGCAGTGGCTACATGTCGGGCGTTCGCAAGGAGCAACCGATGATCGCAGTCTTTTACACGCTGCATGCCGCGATTAATATCTATTGGTATATTGTGATTGGCGCGGCTATCTTCTCTTGGCTTTACGCCTTCAACGTCGTCAATTCGCGTAACCAGCTTGTCGACTCGATCGGCAACATGCTCTATCGACTGACCGAGCCGGCATTGCGGCCGATCCGCCGCGTCCTCCCGGACCTTGGCGGCATCGATATCTCGCCGATCATCCTGTTGCTGGCGCTGACATTTATCAGCGTGTTCCTAGACACGACGGTTCAGCCGATGTTCGGTATCGGATCGATGTGAGTCACGGGACGAACCGTTTCTTTCGACCTCGCGCCGACGGCATCGACCTTTTCGTTCGGCTAACGCCGAAAGCGGCGATGGACAGGCT
Organism: Mesorhizobium sp. M0815; assembly: GCF_040319995.1. NCBI lineage: Bacteria > Pseudomonadati > Pseudomonadota > Alphaproteobacteria > Hyphomicrobiales > Phyllobacteriaceae > Mesorhizobium > Mesorhizobium sp. M0815. Next base: position 282,686 of record NZ_JAMYOU010000002.1, read on the forward strand.
GGAGGGGATCGAAACATCGGCGGATGGGCGAAGCTATTTAAAAGCCCGCGTCCGCGCCGTGCCGGAAAACGGAGCCGCCAATCGAGCGCTGGAAAGGCTGGTCGGCAAAGCGCTTGGCGTGCCGGCATCGGGCGTCTCGATCGCCGCCGGCGGCACAGCTCGGCTGAAGACGCTGCGCGTGCTTGGCGATCCCGCGGCGCTGACCAAACGCATCGATACGCTGGGCTCGCCTGCGCCATGATCTCGGCTCGCTCACCTACCCCGCAGAAAAAAGGCCGGGCTGCGAAGCCCGGCCAGATGTGAAGGTCGAAAAACCTTCAGAGGGGAACGCGCCGGACGAATGGGAGGAAACATCCGACGCGGATTGCATATGGGTTGGCGTCGACGACGTTTCAATGAGGTCGGGGGAACCGCCCTTCGCGATCAGGCTTTTAAACATTTCGATTATCTGATCAGCAGCTCGACGAGGCCGATCCGTCCTATCGCGACCGATGCGGCAGGACACGCACCGCAACCCGACCGGAAAGCTCAATATGACCGCTACTCGAGTTCTATTCTTCGACGTTCTGGGAACCGTCGTTGACTGGCGCAACGGTATTGCAAGGGAGGCTGGCGCCTTCCTCGCGCGAAACGGTGCACAGCAGGTCGATCCCGGTGAATTCGCGGACGCATGGGCGTTGCGCTATGACGCCTCGACCGAGGCGGTGCGGACGGGGCACCGGCCTTTCGTTTCACTCGACGTGATCAACAAGGAGAATCTGGACGCCGCCTTCGTCCAGTTCGGGCTAATCCCATCCGCGCTGCCGGCCACCGAAGTTGAGGAACTCAATCTCGCCTGGCACCGGCTGGAGCCGTGGCCCGATTCGCTGAAAGGCCTTGCGAGGCTGAAGGAACGCTTCATCATCGCGCCCTTGTCGGGGGGCAATACCCGGCTGTTGCTGGACATGGCCAAGCGCGCCGGCCTGCCTTGGGACACCGTCCTTGGCTCGGACGTGTTCGGCACCTACAAGCCTGCGCCACAGGCTTATCTCCGCGCAGTGGATATCCTGGGGGTGCGACCTTCGGAGGCCGTGTTAGTCGCCGCGCATAACGACGACCTGGCTGCGGCACGAAGGTGCGGTATCGGAACCGCTTTTGTTGCTCGGCCGAAAGAGCATGGTCCGGCGCAGACGACCGATCTCTCGCCTCGTGAGAGCTGGGACTTTGTGGCCGACGACCTTGTCCATCTCGCCCAAGTTCTCCCGTAGGCCGAGGGCAAAAAACCTAAGCGATGTCGTCGCGGATGCAGGCCTTCAGATGACCCTCGGCTGTCGCCCTCAGCGGCGGCATAGCCCCGGCGCAAGCCTCCAGCGCAAACGGGCAACGGGTCCGGAAAACACAGCCCGACGGCGGGTTTGCCGGGCTGGGAATATCGCCCTTGAGCACCTGCCGGTCTTGCCTGGCCAACGGATCGAGCGACGGAATGGCCGACAGCAGCGCGCGCGTATAGGGATGCTGCGGCCGGGCATAGAGCTCGGCCGCCGGCGCAACCTCCATGATGCGCCCGAGATAGAGCACGATGACCGTGTCGCAGATGTACTCGACCACGGCCAGATCGTGCGAAATGAACAGCATGGTCAGCCCAAGCCGGAGCTGCAGATCGCGCAACAAATTGATGATTTGGGCCTGGATCGAGACGTCGAGCGCCGAGACCGGCTCGTCGGCGACAATGAATTCCGGCTCGAGCGTCAGCGCCCGGGCGATGCCGATGCGCTGGCGCTGGCCGCCCGAGAATTCATGGGCGTAGCGATCATAGGCGTCGACCGGCAACTCGACCGCGGCAAGTGCCTTCTCGGCCTTCGCCCGCCGCTCGGATTTCCTGCCAATGCCTTGAATGTCCAAGCCTTCGGTGAGGATCTGCCCGATGGTCATGCGCGGCGACAGGCTGGCGAAGGGATCCTGGAAAATATACTGCATCTTGCGGCGCTGGCGGCGCAACTGGGCGGCACCCAGCCTGGTGATGTCGGTGCCGCCATAGCTGATCTGGCCGGATGTCGGCTCGATCAGACGCAGCACCGAGCGGCCGATCGTGGTCTTGCCGGAGCCGGATTCGCCGACCAGCCCGACCACCTGACCACGCCTGACCTCGAACGAAATATCCTCCAGTGCCCTGACGATGGGGCCGCGCGAAAACGCGGTCGGCGCAAAATGCTTGGTCAGGTTTTTGACCGATAGGAAGGGGGCGCCGTCCATCAGAGCTCCTCCCAGCGCAGGCAGCGGCTTTGCTGGGTCGGCGTCGCCGCAAATAGTGGCGGCACCGCGGCGCGGCAGGCAGTGATAGCCATCGGGCAGCGCGGCGCGAAGGAACAGCCCTTGGGCAGCAAGGCGAGCGACGGAACATTTCCGGCAATGGTCGGCAGCGGCGTCCCCGCCATCTTCAGCGCCGTGGCCTCGCCGAGCCGCGGCACCGAGCGCATCAACCCCGCCGTATAGGGATGACGCGGGCGGGTGAACACTTCGCTCACCGGGCCTGTTTCGACGATACGCCCGGCATACATCACCGCTACCCGGTCGGCAATTTCGGCGACGACGCCGAGATTGTGAGTGACGAACAGGATGCCCATGCCGCGCTGCGCCTGCAGCTCGGCCAAAAGATCGAGAATCTGGGCCTGGATTGTGACGTCCAGCGCGGTTGTCGGCTCATCGGCGATCAGCAAGCCTGGATCGCAGGACAGGGCCATGGCGATAGTGGCGCGCTGGCGCATCCCGCCCGACAGCTCGTGCGGATACTGTCGCGCCCGCCGCTTCGGATCGGGAATGCCGACCTGCTCCAGCAGCCGCACCGCGTCTGCTTCTGCCTCGCGATGCGATTTGCCGAGATGGATGCGGATCGGCTCGGCAATCTGCTCGCCGATCGTGTAGACCGGGTTGAGGCTGGCCATCGGCTCCTGGAACACCATGCCGATCTCGTTGCCGCGTATCTTGCGCAGCGACTCGGCATCGAGGCTGGTCAGCTCGGTGACCGTGCCGTTCTTGCGCCGCAGCGCGATCGAACCCTCGGCGATATGCCCGACCCTTTTCGGCAACAGGCCGATGATCGACAGGCTGGTGACGGATTTGCCGGACCCGGATTCGCCGACGAGCGCCACCGTCTCGCCGGAGCCGATCGTCAGGTCGACATCCGTTACCGCCGCGATGTCGCGCCCCGCAATGCGGAACACCGCGCGCAGGCCGGAAATCGAGAGGATCGGCGCGACACTCAGCGGAGCAGCCCCACGTCGCGAAGGATCATGTCGATCTTCGCGGTTTCCTCCTCGTTCAGGCTGCGCTGCGGCCGCGCCATGGTGTTCGAGGCGATGATGCCGAGGCTCTTCATCGCTGCCTTGAAGGCGCCGACGCCGGCCGAGCCGGCGCTTGTCCTGCCGAGCGAGATCCAGACGATCTCGAACAGCTTTAACAGCCGCTCCTGCTCTAGCCGGGCTTCGGCATGCTGGCCGGCCTGCATCAGCTTCCACAGCCTGACATAGCCATGCGGGTCGACATTGGCGAGGCCCGGCACGACGCCATGCGCACCCATGGCCAGCACGCTGTCGACCAGGATCTCGGAGCCGGTCATGCCGAAGAACCCCGGGTCATCGGCCATATCCTTGAGCACGTAACGCAGATTGCCGTCATCGCCGCTGGAATCCTTGATGCCCGCGATGGCGCCTTCCCGGGCGAGGCCGACCGTGGTCTTGCGCTCCAGCTTGATGTGAACGCAGACCGGGATGTCGTAGGCGATGACGGGAATGTCGATCGCATCCTTGATATAGCGGAAGTGGTCGCCGATCTCCGGCTGGCTGGTGCGGGTATAAAACGGCGCGGTGACGACGATGGCGTCGACGCCGGCCGATCTGGCGATGCGGGCGTGATTGATCACACGATCGGTCGTCGGGTCGATGACCCCAGCGAAGATCGGAACCCGGCCGTTATTGACCCTGACCGCGTGCTCGAGGATGGCCCTGCGGCCCGCCTCGTCGTGGAAGACCACCTCGCTGGTCGAGCCGAGCACGAACAGCCCGTGGACACCGCCGTCGAGCAGGTTCTCGATGGTGCGGGTGAACGAGGGAAAGTCGATGCTGAAATCGGCATTGAGCGGGGTGACGACAGGTGGCACGACGCCGGTAAACAGGGGCATTTTGATGAACCTTTGAGGTCAGTTGAGATCGGAGCGAGGATCGAATGCATCGCGCAAGCCGTCGCCGATGAAATTGATGGCGAGCACGGTGAGCACCAGTGCGGCGCCCGGGAACATCCATTGCCAGGGGTAATTTTCCAGCACGACGGTGGAGCGGGCGAGATTGAGCATGTTGCCCCAGCTGGCTTCTGGCGGTGCGATGCCCAGGCCGAGAAAGGACAGGCCGGCCTCGAGCAGGATAGCGTTGGCGATCTGCAAGGTGGCGTAGACGACCAGGATATCGATGCAGTTGGGCAGGCCATGCCGGAACAGCAGATGCGGCAGCCCCGCGCCCATGCCCCGGGCCGCAACGACGAAATCGCGCTCGCGCAGTTCGAGCAGCCGGGCGCGCACCATGCGCGACAGCACTGGCCAGGAGAGCAGCGAGATCACCAGGATGGTCGGGGCGATGCCGGTGCCGGCAATCGAAGCCAGCACCAGCAGGAAGATCACCGGCGGCAGCGTCATCGCCAGATCGACCAGGCGCATCACCGTTCCGTCGACGAGACGCCCGCCAAAGCTGGCGACGGCGCCGATCAGGAAGCCGATGACGGTCGAGATGGCAACCGAACAGATGGCAACCAGCAGTGAGATCCGCCCGCCTTGCAGCAACCGTGCCATGACATCACGCCCAACGCCATCGCTGCCCAGCCAATGAATGGCGGACGGCGCCTTGTTCATCGCCCTGAGGTCGATGGCGTTCGGGCCGAACGGCCACCACAGAGGATAGGTCGAAACCGCCAACAGGATCGGGATGACGATCAAAAGCCCGGCGCGTGCCGCTCGGTTTTCAAAAAAGCGGTCGAACGCGCGGCGAAGCGGGCCTTTGGTTTGCGGCACGGCTGTCGGGTCAACTGTAGGATCTGGCGCGGTGATTGCCATCATGCCACCTGAATGCGCGGGTCGACGACGGCATAGACGACGTCGGTCAAGAGGTTGACCAGGATGACGCAAACGCCGATCACCAGGGTAGCGCCCATGATCACCGGGTAATCGCGGGTGCCGACGGCGTTGACCAGAAGCAGTCCCATGCCCGGCCAGTTGAACACGCTTTCCAGGAAGATGGCGCCGCCGACGGCGATGCCGACGGTCGAGCCGATCAGGGTAATGACCGGCAAGAGCGCATTGCGGGTGGCGTGCTTGATGATCACCCAGAACTCGCGCACGCCCTTGGCGCGCGCCGTCCGCACGTAGTCCTGGTTGAGCACTTCCAGCAGCGAAGCGCGCATGTAGCGCATGATCAGCGCGGCATGGCCGATCGATAGCAGGCAAGCGGGCAGGATGAGGTGCGCTAGCACATCCGTCATCGAGAACGGCGCGCCGGCCGTCTGCATGCCGCCGGACGGCGCCCAGCGCAGCAGCACTGAGAAGAAATAGAGACCGAGCAGCGCCGTCAGGAAAGCCGGGCTGGAGATACCGATAAACGACAGCACCGACAGCGCGATGTCGGACGGTTCGTTACGGCGCACCGCGCTGAAAATGCCGGCGGAAATGCCGAGCACGATGGCGATCGCCAGGCCCGTGCCCATCAGCAGCGCCGTCGGGCCGATGCGTTCCATGACCAGTGGCAGCACGGCAACGCCGCTGCGCTGGATCGAATAGCCGAAGTCACCGCTCAGCGCCGCGCGCAGCCAGGCGAGATATTGCACGGGAAGCGGCCGATCGAGCCCGAGCCGTTCGCGCAGGCCCTCGAGGTCGGAAGCCGACATGGGGACCGACGGGTTGATATAGGCGTCGATCGGATCGCCCGGCGCCAGCCGCAGCAGGATGAAGATGAGGACGCTGAGCGCGACCAGCATCAGCAGTCCTGTGGCGCTGCGGCGGGCGATGAAGCTCAACATGGGCTTTCCGTGGCCGTGGCAGGCGGCGCCAAAGTGGTTCCGCCTGCTCGCTTGGTTGCGGAGTTCTTACTGGATGTCCCAGCGCTCGGGGTGAGCTGCATAAGGACCGCCGCCCGGCGCCGGCGTCCAGACGAAGTCACGCAGCTTGTTGGAGGCCACGCCATAGCGGTTGGCCACCCACAACGTCGCCCAGGGTAGCTCCTTGTTCATGACCTTGCAGACCTCCTGCCAGGATTGATCGAGCTTGGCCGGATCGGTTTGGCCGAGCGCGGCGTCCAACGCGGTGCTCAGGTCGTCGAACTCGATGCGCATGGTGTTGAAGCCTGCCGGCGGAATCTGCGACTTGTTGAGGCCGGGATTGAGGCCGGCCGGGTTGGGGCCGTTCTGCAGGCCGGCATAAACCATCGGAAATGCATTCCAGTCCGGCGTGCCTTGCTTGTAGACGATGCCATTGTAGGTCGGCGTATCGACGACGCGCGGCACCACATTGATGCCGACCTCGGCCAGCATCGACTGGACAGCGGCCATCACATTGGCGGCTTGCGGCGAGCCGTAATAGGTCAGCAAGGTGATCGGCTTGTCGCCATTGATCTTGTCCCAGCCCGCCTCGGTCAGCAGCGCCTTGGCCTTTGCCGGATCGTAGGCATAGGGTTCGAGGTCTGCCGGAACGAGATGCGGCGCGACATAGCCGCAATTGGCTGGCTTGGCGGCACCGCCGTAGAGGCTGTCGATGATGGCGTTGCGATCGATCGCATACATAATCGCCTGGCGGACACGGATATCCCTAAACAGGTCGACCTTCTGGTTCAGGCCGATATAGTTGACCACGTACGAGGCACCTTCGATCACCTTGAAATTGCTGTCGCTCTTGAAGGATGCCGCATCGTCGGGCTCGACATAGGTGAACTGGATCTCGCCGGCGCGGAGCGCGGCGACGGCCGCCGCCGGCGACTCGAAATAGCGGTTGATGAGCACGTCTACCTTCGGCTTGCCGCTGCGATAGTCGTCATCGGCTGCCAGTTCGACATATTGGTCGGTCACGTAGCGCTTGAACTTGAACGGGCCGGTGCCCACCGGAGCGGTCGACCACCAGGTGCTTGTCGCCAGTGATTCCGGCGGCAGAGCGGCCAGGGCATGCTCCGGCAGGATCATTAGCTGCGAGAGGATGGATAGAAACGAGCCGTTCGGTTTCGATAGCTTCACCACTGCGGTGTGGTCATCCGGTGCATCGACCGAGGCGATGTTGGCGAGGCGGGCGGCAAACAGGCTGCCGGAGGCCTTGTTCTTGGCAAGCTCGAGGGTGAACTTGACGTCCTTCGAGGTGAACGGTTTGCCGTCATGCCAGGTCTCGTTGACCAGGTTGAACGTATAGCTCAGCTGGTCGTCGCTGATCTTGTAGTTCTTGGCGAGGTCGCCTTCGATCTCGGTCAGCCCGGCATTGAAGATGACCAGCGGTTCGAAATAGGTGCTGAGCCAGGTGTAGCCGCCGGTCGCGACCAGCGGGTTGAAGTTCTTGGGAAAACCGCCCGGGCCGACGTCGAAGCCGCCCGCAATGGTCTTGGCGCTTTGTGCCTGGACATTGGTCAATGGGGCAATGCTGGCGAGCAGCAGCCCGGCGACTGAGAATGCGATGGTCCTGATGCGCATGGTTTCCTCCCTTGGCATATTCAGGTTGTTCTTCAGCTTGCTCGGTTTTTGGCGATAACCTGCTGGATCCCCCGGTAATGGTCGTCGAGCCGCCGACGCGCCTGGTCGACATCCTTGGCGGCGACAGCCTCGACGATCTCGTGATGGTCGCGCCATGTCGCCAGCGGCGTCGGATTATCGAGATTGGTGAAATTCGAGGCCTTGTCGAACGCCGTCCAGAAGATGTCGATCAGTGCGCTCAGCATGTGATTGTTCTGGCAGCGGAACAGCAGCTGGTGGAATTGCTGGTCCTCTTCGGCGAAGCTCTCATGGCGCTCGGCACGTTGCCGCATGCGCTCGGTCAACTGGCGCAGCGCCTCGATATCCTCGGCACTGATCATCTCGATCGTCTTGGCGATGAGGCCGGTTTCCAGCACGCGGCGGATTTCGCGCAGCTCTTCGACATCGCGCAGCGAATCCTGCAAGCCGTATGCCAGGTTATCCAGCAGCGGCTTGAACGAGAACTCCTTGACGAAGACGCCGATGCCGCGCCGCGTCTCCAGGATGCCGATCGATTCCAGCGCCTTGATGGCTTCCCGCACGGAGTTGCGGCCGACGCCGAGCCGCTGCGCCAGGAACGTTTCCGGCGGCAAGGGATCGCCTGCCTTGAGCTGGTTGCTTTCGATATAGGCCCTAAGGCTTTCCTGCACGGTGACGTGAAGAAGCGGCGGTCTGCTCAACGGTTCGATCGACTTCAGTTCCGCCATCCCACTGCTTTCATCATCCGCCGGATTAGCCTGCCCGCTTGTCGTATAGCTACTTGTAGGATATCCTGCAAGCCCATAACAAACCTGCTGCCTTCGAATGAAGATTACCCTCGCCGGCTCGAGCCACTGGCACGCCGAAATGCACCTCGACGCCGCACGCTTTTACGGTGCGGAGATCGCCGGCATCTGGGACGAGGATCCTGGCCAAGCGCATGGGTTCGCCGCGCGTCATGACCTGCCGTTCATCGAAGATTTCACGGAGATACTCTCCAGCCCGCCGGATGCGATCCTGTTGATGGGGCACCCTTCGATGGTGCCGGCGCGGGCACGCGCGATCATCGCGGCAGGGATACCGCTGATCCTGGAGAAGCCGGCGGCCAGCCATACGAGGGAACTGATGGCGCTGTGCGAGCTTGCCAGGCAGCACCAGGCTTTTGTCGCTGTTCCCCTGCCCAACCGTTTCGGGCCGGCCGTTGCCGGCTTTGAACGGCTGCGCCGGCAAGGTCGCGCCGGGCCGGTGGCGCATTGCCAGTTCCGGCTGGTCAACGGCCCGCCGCAACGCTACATCGCCGACGGTGTCGCCTGGGTCGTCGATCCGGCGGTTGGCGGCGGGGGTGCGTTGAGGAATCTTGGCATACACGGCGTCGACGCGGCACTCAGCCTCGCAACCGGCAAGCTCGGCCTGAAAAGCGTTTCGATCGCGAACCGCATTCATCCCGGCCCGGTCGAGGACCATGCGCTGCTGGTGCTGGAAGACGAGGCCGGCGCGGTGTTCATCGTCGAGGCCGGTTACACCTTTGCCTCGATGCGCCCCGGCGGTGACTTCGAGTGGCGTATCGTCAGTGCCAATGCCACCCTCATCGATCATGGCGACCATGCCACCTGCGCAACGCTCGACGATGCGGCCGTTGCCGATTTGCCGGTCGAACTGCCGGCAACGCGCTATCGTCTGTTCATGCGCGATACGCTTGACCGGCTGGCCAGAAAGGCGCCTCCGCCGGTGTCCATCGAGGATTATGTTGCGGCGATGTCTCTGATCGACGCCGCTTATGAAAAGGCAGGATCATGATTGGAATAGGAATTATCGGCGCCGGCGATTTCGGCGCAGCCCATGCGCGGGCAATCCGTGAGGTTGGAGGGATTCGTCTCGTCGCCGCCTCTCGTGGAAATGCCGATGCGCTGCAGCGCTTCACCGCCGAATATGGCGGCCGCGGCTACACTGATTGGCGCAAGCTGCTGGACGACAAGGAGGTCGACGCGGTCCTCATTGCCACCCCGCACCATCTCCATGCCGAAATGGCCATCGGCGCAGCAAACGCCGGCAAGCACATCCTGCTCGAAAAGCCGATGGCGCCGACGGCGGCTGCCTGCGACGCGATCAACGCCGCCGTAACCGATAGCGGCGTCAAGCTGATGGTCGCCCATCTCATGCATTTCGCCCTGCCCTGCATGGCAGCCAGGCAGAAGCTGGAGCAAGGAGAGCTCGGCCGGCCGCTCATCGGATCGAGCTGGATCATCAAGCTATGGATGGAGCACAATCGCCGCGACTGGCATCTGCGCAAGTCGACCGGCGGCGGCATGCTGTTGACGGCCGGCATCCACGCGCTCGACCGCCTGGTCTGGCTGATGGATGACGATGTCGTGTCGGTGAGCGGCATGCTCGGCGCCAAGTTCCATGACCAGGAAGCAGACGACAGCGCCTTGCTTGGGCTGCGCTTCGCCGGCGGCGGCATCGGCCAGGTGCAGAGCATCGGCTATCGCACCGGCGCTACCACCTACGCCATGGATCTGGTCTGCGAGCAGGGAACGCTGCGCATCGACATGGATCGCGGCACGATGCTTGGACGCGATACGGTCTGGACCGAGTTGCCCGGTTCATTCGAACCGAACTGGATGCACAACGCGCTGGTGCGCGAATGGAGCGCGATGCGCGATGCCATTGCCGACGACACGCCGGTGCCGGTCGACGGTCTCTATGCACGCAAGATCATCGGCATTATCGAGGCTGCCTTCGCGTCGAACGAAACCCGCCACGAACACGAGATCGCCGGTGCACGCTGACCTCGACGACCATCTGGCCCGCTTGCCCGCACACGCACCGCGCGGCGTCTGGGGCGCGGTGATGCTGGCCATCGACGATCGCGGAGCGATCGACTGGCAGGCGACGGAAGAGACGATCGCGCGGCTTTGCGCGTCAGGCGTCGACGGCGTCTATTCCAATGGCACGGCCTGCGAATTCCATTGCCAGACCGAGCCCGAATTCGACCGGCTTTGTGGGCTGGTCGCCGCAACAGCCGGCGGCGCGCGCCTTCCTTTCCAGATCGGCATCAGCCAGTCCAATCCGCGCGTCGCACTGGAGCGGCTGACGCGGGTCTCGGCGTTTGGCCCGGCGGCGGTGCAATTCACACTGCCCGACTGGTGGCCGCCCAGCGACGACGAGGTCATGCGTTTTGTCGGCCGCCTCTGCGAGGCCGCGCCCGAAACGCCGCTGGTGCTCTACAACCCGCCGCACGCCAAGCGTCGCCTGACACTCGAAGGCATCGCCCGGCTGCGCGCGGCCGTGCCGTCGCTGGTCGGCGCCAAACTGCCGGGCGGTGACGCCGACTGGTATGCCGATATGCGCCACAAACTGGACGGATTCTCCGTCTTCGTCCCCGGCCACACGCTGGCGACAGGCTATGCTGGGGGAGCCCATGGCAGCTATTCCAACGTTGCCTGCCTCAACCCGAAGGGTGCGGTACAGTGGTGGCAGATGATCCGCACCGACATGGCCGCCGCTGCCGAGGTCGAGGCCCGCATACAGGCCTTCCTCGCCGCACATGTCCTACCGTTTCGCACCCGTTACAATGTCAGCGATGCAGCGCTCGACAAGGCGATGGCGGCGGCCGGCGGCTGGGCGCCACTCGGCCCGCGACTGCTCTGGCCCTACAGCTCCGTTCCCGATCAGGAAATCCCGACGCTGGCCAGGGCCGCTCACGCGGCTTTCCCGGAATGGTGGTAGACCCGTCAGCAAGGCGCGGGACGACGGCGGCTCTTCAGCAGCCGGCTCTCGCGCCCTGTGTCGCACGGGACGCAAACGCCCCCGGCTGAGGGATATCGGCCTCGCGCCGCGCCAGCGAGTTGCGCAGCAGTGCGATCGCCTCGCGGCCGGCAGTCGCAATCTCGCGCGGCCTGTCGACGCCGACGATCATGAACTCCTTGATCCCCAAAGCGGCGTAGGAAAGCAGCGACAGCGCGACCTGCGCCGGCGGCCCGGCAAGTTCGAGCGCCTTCTGGCAGGAAGCGGCCGGCTTATCTTCCGAACGGATTCGGTCTTCCGAACGGATTCGGACGGGAAGCGCGAAACGCAGCTTGCCGGCCCGACCGTGTTCGGCGGCAGCGCCGCGTACGCGCTCCATTGACTGTCGGATTTCTGCAAGCGAGCCGGGCGCCAGCTCGAACACATCCGCATGCCTGCCCGCGACCCTGAGCGCCGTGCCCGACTGTCCGCCCATGCGGATGGTCACGTCGGCACCATGCGGCCCCTTGCGCGGCACATAGCCGCCGTTGACGCTGTAAAAGGCGCCTTCATGGTCGAACGGCCTGTCGTTCGACCACAACCGCTTCAGTAGCACCAGATATTCGTCGATGCGTTGCCAGACCACCGTATGGCCGGCCGGACGTGCCTCGGCATCGTCGTCGCTCAGCGGCTCGCTGAGCATCCTGAGCGACAGCCGGCCACGGCTTCTCGCGTCGAGGGCAGCGAGCTGCCGCGCCGCCACGGTTGGTTCGATCACGCCCGCCCAATGCGTGAGCACGACCTCGAGGGAGGAGGTCCGGTCCAGCGTCTGGGCGGCAAGGTCCATATTGGTCAGCAGCCCGGCCTGGTCGTCGATGACGATCTTCTGGAATCCGGCATCCTCGATCAGTGACAGCTTCGTCGCGGTCTCGACAAAGTCGTAGAAAAAGCTGGCGTCGGCAGCGTGGATCTTACCGGGAACATGCGTGAACTCGATCGGCATTGCCATCTCCTCCATCACGTTGAATCAGGGCGCGCGAAAGCGCACCGGCATTCGGTTCATTCAACTCCGGAATTTCTGCAAACGGCAGGCCGCTATCCCGAGCAAGTCTCGACGATCAGAGCCTTTACAAATCAGGGGATCAGCCCCAGTACCACTGCCCCGGTGAATACGAACGCAAGGGCAAAGACGAGATAAGCGAAAGCGCCGGCGTAGGCCGGCCGCCATACCTGGTCGGAACTCAGCCTTTGGCCTCTGCGGGCAGTCTGAGCGTTCTGGCTATAGGACATATCGACCTCCGTCTCGGCGCTTAATCTATAAAATCAGTAGACTTTGTCGAGTGCTATTTTCGCGCGATCTTTAGAACAATTTTCTCCAACTGCTAGACAAATTAGTGCTTTTACTGCTTAGCGCTGCCTTTTTGAGGCGTGCCGGGGTGACGGCAGAAAACGTCCGGTCCATGTGTCTGTGGCTCCTTGGCCATCCAATGGATGCGGGATAGCATCGCTGCTTGAGCGGAAAGCCGCGACGTCACGGCAAGGCAGCAGGGAGCAAAACATGGGTACAAGACTGGCCGGCAAGGTCGCCATCATTTCGGGCGGCGCGACGGGAATGGGCGGTGCGGCCTCGGAGCTTTTCGCGGCGGAGGGCGCCAAGGTGGCGATCATCGACCGCAACGGCGAAGCGGCGGCTGCCACCGCAGCGGCAATCAGGCAACGCGGCCAGGTCGCCGAGCACTGGGTCGCCGACGTATCGGACGAGCGGCAGGTCGAAGCGGCGGTGAAGGGCGTGATGGAAAAATTCGGCCCGGTCACGGTTCTGTTCAACCATGCCGGCACCATCGTCATCAAACCCTTCCTGGAGACCACGCTGCAGGAATGGGACTGGCTGCATGCCGTCAATGTGCGTTCGATGTTCCTGATGACGCGCGCCGTGCTGCCCGGCATGATCGCCGCCGGCGGCGGTTCCATCGTCTGCACCTCGTCGATCTCGGCGGTGGCGGCGACGCCGATGGAGGTGCTTTACGACACCACCAAGGGTGCCTGCCACATGTTCGCGCGTGCCATTGCCGTCGAATTCCGCGACCGCAACGTCCGCTGCAATGCGGTCTGCCCCGGCTTCATCAGGACGCCGCATGGCCTGCGCGAGGTCGCCGATCTCGACAAACTCGGCGTCGATGTCTCAGACGCGGCAATGGCGGCGCAGCAGGGGCGGATCGGCGAGCCGGAAGAGGTGGCGAGGGCAGCCCTGTTCCTGGCCAGCGACGAGGCCAGCTTCGTCAACGGCGCCCATCTGTTCGTGGATAACGGCTTTACCGCGATGTGAAGGACGGCGCGCCGCTACCGCTCTTCGCGCCGGAACGGCTTGAGCAGTGCCGAAGGAGCCACCGCATTGCGCGACATCACCGCCATGGCGACGATGGTGAAGATGAAGGGCAGCATCAGGAACGCCTCATAAGGAATGTGGCCGAGCCCACTTGCCTGCATGCGCAATTGCAGCGCGTCGACGAAGGCGAACAACAGTGCGGCGCCTGCCGAGCGCCATGGATCCCAGCGGCCGAAGACGACGAGTGCGATCGCCACCCAGCCACGCCCGGAAACCACGCCGAAGGTGAAAGCGTTGAATTGCGCCATCGACAGGAAGGCGCCTGCAAGCCCCATCAAGGCGCCGCCGAGGATCACCGCCTGGGAGCGCGTCGCGATGACGCTGACGCCTGCCGAATCGGCGGCGCGCGGGTTTTCACCGACCATGCGAACCGACAGACCCCACGGCGTGCGGTAGAGCACGAAGGCGGCCAGGGGAATAGACAGCATCGCCATGTAGACCAGCGAAAACTGGTTGAACACCGCCGGCCCGAGCACCGGAATGCCGGATAGTATCGGGATCGGCAGCGTCTCGAACCCCTTGATGTTCGGCGGCACCGATTGCTGGCCGAAGATCAGCCGGTAGAGGAAATAGGCAAGACCTGAACTGAACAGCGTCACGCCGATGCCGCAGACATGCTGGCTGAGGCCGAGCGCCACCGTGAACAGCGCGTGCACGGCGCCCATCAGCGCCCCGGTCAGCACCGCCGCAAGCACGCCAAGCCAGAGGCTGCCGCTGAGGCTCGCCGCGGTGAAGCCGGTCATTGCCGACAACAGCATGATGCCTTCGATGCCGAGATTGAGCACGCCGGCGCGCTCGGAAAACATCTCGCCCAGCGTCGCGAAGGCAAGCGGCGTGGCGATGCGGATGATGGCGGCCAGGAAGCCGACCTGGAATATCTGCTCCAGCACCACGCTCATTTGGCTATTCCCACGCGACGGATGCGATAGGCGGTGAACAGCAGCGCCACCAGCATGGCGAGCAGCGCCGTTCCCTGGATGACATCGCTGAGGAAGGCCGGAACGCCGGTCGCCCGCGACGTCGCCTCGGCGCCGGTCATGACGGCGGCAAGGAAGATCGCCGCCGGCACGACGCCGAGCGGATTGAGCCTCGCCAGCATGGCGACGACGATGCCGGAATAGCCATAGCCCGGCGAGATGTCGCTCATCACCTGGAAATGCACGCCGCCGACCTCGCCGACGCCGGCAAGGCCGGCCAGCGCGCCTGATAGCAGCGCCGTCGAAATCAGCACCCGCTCGACATTGATGCCGCCATAGCGCGCGGCTTCCGGGTTCTCGCCGGTGACCCTGATGCGGAAACCAAGCGTCGTGCGCGCGACCACGAACCAGATGACCGGTGCGGCGACCAGCGCTGCGACGACGCCGAGATGCAGTCGCGTGCCTTCGAGCAGCACTGGGAAATTCGCTGAATCCTCGATCGGCGGCGAGATCGGGTAGCCGCTGAAACTATCCTTCCATGGGCCCTCGATCAGCGCCATCAGCGCGTAGAAAATGACCGAATTGAGCAGCAGCGAGCTGACCACGTCATCGACCCTGAATTTTACCCGCAGTGTGGCAGGGATCAGGGCGACGGCCGCGCCGGCGGCGGCGCCCGCCAGCGCCATCAGCAACATGGCGAGCGGCCCCGGCATCGGGATGGCGCCGACGGCACAGCTCGCCACCGCACCGGCCAGCAATTGCCCTTCGGCGCCGATGTTCCAGAATTTGGCGCGGAAAGCGACCGCCACGGCAAGGCCGGTGAAGATCATCGGCGCGGCACGCACCAGCGTTTCGGTGATGGCGTAGCTGTCGCCCAACGACGCCGAAAACATCACGCCATATGCCTCGACGACGCCGGCGCCGGCCAATGCAATGAGGCCGCTGCACAGGATCAGCGTCGCGCCGATGGCGAGCAGCGGCAGCGCCAGATTGAACCAGGCGGGCGTTGAGGTGCGGGCCTCGAGACGGAACATCAGGCCTCCGCCCCGGTCATCATCAACCCGAGTCTGGCGACGCTGGCATCGGCGCTGTTCAGCGTGCCGACGATGCGGCCCTCATACATCACGGCAATGCGGTCGCAGAGCATCAGCAACTCTTCCAGGTCCTCGCCGATAACGATAATGCCGCAGCCCTTGGCGCGCATGTCGAGGAATTTTTCGTGGATGAAGCGCGCGGCACCAATATCGAGGCCGCGTGTCGGCTGCGAAACGATCAGCACCTTTGGGTCGAAGGCGAGTTCGCGCGCCAAAAGCGCCTTCTGCAGATTGCCGCCGGACAGCGCCCCGGCGCGCGTCATCGGCCCGGGGCAACGTATATCGTAGGCCTTGATCTGCGCCTCGGCGAAGGTGCGGATCGCATCCTGTCTGAGCAGGCCGTTGCGGCTGAACGCCACCGTGCCGATGCGCGGCAGCACCATCGAATCGGCAAGCGGCAGATTGGTGACCAGGCCGGTCGTCATGCGGTCTTCCGGGATGCGGCCGAGGCCGAGCGCCTGCACTGCGCTCGGCGAGAACCGCGAAACGGCTTTGCCGGCTATCGTCATGCGGCCGGCATCGGGCGCTCGCACGCCGGAGATGACCTCGGCAAGCGCCCGCTGGCCATTGCCGGAGACGCCGGCGATACCAAGGACCTCGCCGCCACGAACCGACAGCGAAACATCGCGCAGCGCCATACCGGAATGCTGCGATGTCGAGATGCCGTCGAGGGTCAGCACCGCCGCACCCGGTGTCGACGGTCCCCTGGCCGGAGGCACGATCTTGTGGCCGCACATCAGCCGCGCCATCTCCGAAGATGTCGTGCTGGCCGGCGCATCGACGCGGCCGGCAACCCGCCCGTGCCTGAGCACGACGCAGCGATGCGTCAGCGCCCGCACCTCGTTGAGCTTGTGCGAGATGAAGATGATGCCGAGCCCCTGTGCCGCCATCGAGCGCAGCGCCGAAAACAGTCCGTCGACCTCGGTTGGCGCCAGCACCGCCGTCGGCTCGTCGAGGATCAGCAGCCTTGCGCCGCGAAACAGCGCCTTGACGATTTCGAGCCGCTGTTGCTCGCCGACCGACAGCGCCGAGACGGGGAGGTCCGGGTCGAGCGCCAGCCCGTGCTGGCGGCCGATCTCGGCGAGCCGCGCCAGCCCGCCGGCGCGGTCGATCCGGCCCGATCTGCCGGGAATGCCGATCAGGAGGTTCTCCAGCACCGAAAGCCGCGGTGCGAGATGAAAATGCTGGTGCACCATGCCGATGCCGGCGGCAAGCGCATCGGCCGAGCTGTTGATCGCCACCGGCCGACCCTGCACCAGGATCTCGCCGGCATCGGGCGCATAGGCGCCGAACAGCACGTTCATCAGCGTCGTCTTGCCGGCACCGTTTTCGCCGAGCAACCCAAGGATCTCACCCGGCGCGACGCTGAGATCGACGGCCTCGTTCGCCTTGACGGCGCCGAAGCTCTTGGTGATGCCGCGCATTTCGATGAGAGGGGCGGGCAAGGGCACTCCTGGTGAGAGATGGCGCGGATACCCCCCTTGCGGGGAGGTGCCGAGCGAAGCGAGGCGGGAGGGGTCCCCTCAACCGCCTCGACGTTTCAACCGACAAGGATGGAGCGGGTGGCAGGGGACCCCACCCGGCCCTGCGGGCCACCCTCCCCTCAAGGGGGAGGGGCGGGCGCACTCAGTCCGAGACCGGCGTATTCTCGTCCACGTCGACTCGGAAATTGCCGTCGAGGATCTCGGCCTTCTTCTTCTCGACCAGTTCCTTGACCTCGGCCGGCAGCGTCTTGTCGAATTTGTGGTACGGCGCGAGGTAGGAGCCGCCCTTGGCCATGCGCGAGAAATCGCCGTAATCCTGCGCGGTGAAGACGCCGGCCTTGACCAGCTTGATCGCCTGCTCGACGGTCGGATACATGTCCCAGACCGGCCCGGTGATCACCGTGTCGGGGCCGAGGCTCGACTGGTCCGACATGTTGGAGATGGCGAGGATCTTCTTCTCCGCCGCCGCTTCGATGACACCGAAGCGCTCGGCATAGATGACGTCGACGCCGGCGTCGATCTGGGCGACGGCCGCTTCCTTTGCCTTCGGCGGGTCGAAGAACGAGCCGATGAAGGCGACCTTCTTCTTGATGTTGGGATTGACCTCCCTGGCGCCGGCAAAGAAGGCGTTGACCAGCCGGTTCACTTCCGGAATGCCCATCGCCGCGACCGCGCCGATCGTTCCCGATTTTGACATCTTTCCGGCGATCATGCCGGACAGATAGGCCGGCTCGTGGATCCAGTTGTCGAAGACACCGAAATTCGGCTCGGCCGGCCCGGCGCCGGAACCGAACAGGAAGGCGGTCTTAGGAAACTGCTTGGCCGTCCTGCGCGATTCGCGCTCGGCGGCGAAGGCATCGCCCAGCACCAGCTCATAGCCGCCTTGCGCATATTCGCGCATGACACGGCTGAAATCGGCGGTCTGCACCTTCTCCGACCATTTGTATTCGATGCCGAGTTCCTTCTCGGCCTTCTGCAGGGCGACGTGGATCTGGTTGTCCCACGGCTCCTCGATCGGCGTGGCGAAGATCGCCGCCACTTTCAGCTTCTTGGTCTTAGCAAAGGCGCTGCCCGGCAGCATCGCCGCCGCCAGGCCGAGCGCGCCCAGTTCCAGCACGTTGCGTCGCGAAAGCCCTTCGCGTTTCGATTGGATTCTGCTCTTCCCGTTGTCCATTGCATGCCCCTCTGATTGGCGCCGTGTCGAGCCGGCTCTCTTCTCTGGAATATCAGCGAAGGAACTATGGAACGGTGCCCGGCTTTTGTCCACATGGTCAAATTTGAAGGGCGGAACGACGTGGGAATTCGCGCAGCCGCACCTTCAGAACGGCCGGAATTGCTCGCTCACAATCTCTCCAGCGCCACCGCTATGCCCTGGCCGACACCGATGCACATGGTGGCAAGCGCATAGCGGCCGCCGACTTCGCGCAGTTCCAATGCCGCCGTGCCGGTGATGCGCGCCCCGGACATGCCGAGCGGATGACCGAGCGCGATGGCGCCGCCATTCGGGTTGACGTGCTCCGCATCCTCGGCAATGCCGAGTTGGCGCAGCACGGCGATGCCTTGCGAGGCGAAGGCCTCGTTGAGCTCGATGACATCGAATTGCTGCGGCGTCAGGCCGAGCCGGGCGCATAGCTTTTGCGTGGCCGGCACCGGGCCGATGCCCATGAGGCGCGGCGCCACGCCGGCCGTGGCACCGCCGAGAATACGGGCGATCGGCGTCAACCCGTATCTTTTCACGGCTGCTTCCGAGGCAACGATGAGCGCCGCCGCGCCGTCATTGACGCCCGACGCGTTGCCGGCCGTGACCGTGCCGCTTTGCCGGAACGGCGTCGGCAGTTTGGCCAGCGCCTCGATCGTGGTACCCGAGCGCGGATGTTCGTCCTTCGAGACGACGATCGGGTCACCCTTGCGCTGCGCGATCGTCACCGGCGTGATTTCCTTTGCCAGCCGGCCATTGGCTTGTGCGGCGACCGCCTTGTCCTGGCTGCGCACGGCAAACGCATCCTGGTCGGCGCGAGAGACGGCGAACTCTTCCGCCACGTTCTCGCCCGTCTCCGGCATCGAATCGACGCCGTATTGCTTCTTCATCAGTGGATTGACGAAGCGCCAGCCGATCGTGGTATCGTGAACTTCGGCATTGCGCGAAAACGCGGTCTCGGCCTTCGGCAGCACGAACGGTGCGCGCGACATCGATTCGACGCCGCCGGATATCATCAGCTCCGCCTCGCCGGCCTTGATCGCGCGCGCTGCGATGATGACGGCATCCATGCCCGAACCGCAGAGGCGATTGACGGTCGAGCCGGAAATCTCCTTCGGCAGGCCGGCCAGCAGCAGTACCATGCGCGCCACATTGCGATTGTCCTCACCGGCCTGATTGGCGCAGCCATAGACGACGTCGTCGATGGCAGCCCAGTCGATGCCGGGATTGCGCTCGACCAGCGCCCTCAGCGGGATTGCGCCGAGATCGTCGGCACGCACCGCCGACAACGAACCGCCGAAGCGGCCGATCGGCGTGCGGATATAGTCGCAGATATAGGCCTCGGCCATTATGCAACTTCCCTTTGCGCTGACGATTTCTGCTCCCGGCCCAGCCATGTTGGCCGCATTCTCCTTGAGACGAAAGCACATCTTGCCGCCGGCCGTTAGGCCAAAGGGAATTTCAGCTCCCGCCCGCCGGGAGCTGCGGATCAGCCGATGCTTTCACCGCCGTCGATCACCAACGCCTGCCCGGTCATGAAGGACGAGCGGTCGGAAACGAGAAACAGGATCGCTTCGGCGATTTCCTGGGCGCTGGCCCAGCGCTGCATGGGGATCTTGGTGCGGACATAGTTTTCGATCGCCGCCCGCCCGCCCATCTGCGCGATAAACGGTTCGTTGAAGGGCGTGTCGACCCAGCCGGGGCACAACGCGTTGACGCGGACATTGTGCCGGGCATAGTCGAGCGACATCTGCCGGGTCATCGCCACCACGGCATGTTTTGAGGTCGCGTAGGCGATCATTTCGCGGTCGTAGAACACACCCGAATTCGAGGCGGTATTCAGGATCACCCCGCCGCCTTGCGCGATCATCGACGGCATGACCAGCCTGGCCGCGAGGAACTGCGCCCGCACATTGATCCGCCAGGAGGCATCCATGCCGTCGGCGCCGACTTCGGTCAGCGTGCCGCCGACCTGGATCCCGGCATGATTGTGCAGGATGTCGATCCGCCGATGCCGGCCCAGCGTTCCTGCGACGAGCTGCTCGACCGCCGCATCGTCGCCGACATCGGTGGCGACGGCTTCGGCCCGACCGCCGGACGCACGAATGTCGGAAGCGGTTGCTTCCCCCGCCGCCTGGTCCCTGTCGGCGATCACCACGAGCGCGCCTTCCCTGGCCATTATCATGGCGCCGGCACGCCCGATCCCCGACCCGGCGCCCGTCACCACGGCGATGCGATCTTTCAGAATCATGTTTTTGTCTTTCAGTGGGATGGTTTTCGCTGGCGCAATTGCCATTGGGCGAGCACCACGAGCAGAACGGAGGCGACGAGCACGATCGTCGCGATGGCATTGATCTCCGGCGTGACCCCGCGCCGGATCGAGGCAAAGACATAGATCGGCAATGTCGTCTGCGCGCCGGCGACGAAAAAAGCGACGATGAAATCGTCGAAGGAGAATGTGAAGGCGAGCAGGAAGCCGGCGACCACCGCCGGCATGATCTGCGGCAACACGATGCTGCGGAACGTCGTCAGCGGGGTGGCGTAAAGATCGCTCGAAGCCTCGACCAGATTGCGGTCGAGGCTGCCGAGGCGCGTGCCGACGATCATCGCCACCAGCGCCATCGAAAACAGCCCGTGCGCGGCGATGATCGAGCCATAGCCGAGCGCCAGGCGCGGTGGCTGATCGTTCGGCCACAGCGAAGCGACAAACGGGTTGACCACCCCGAATAGCTGGACCAGCGCGACCAGCGTCGAGATGCCGATGACGACGCCAGGAACGACGATCGCAGCACCCAAAAGCGCATTGAAGACGGCTCGCGTCCGCGCGCCGACACGCGCCAGGCCAAGCGCCGCCGCGGTGCCGCAGAGTGCCGCGAGCAAGGCGCTGGTCGTGGCGATTAACAGGCTGTTCTTCAGCGCTTCGACCAGGAACGGGTTCGCCAGTGCCTTGCCGTACCATTGCACCGAGAAGCCAGTGAACTCGCTGGCGTGGTGGCCGGCGTTGAACGAGAACAGCACCACCAGCGCGATCGGCAGGTAGAGAAAGGCAAAGACCGCAACGACGAAGGCACGCATCAGATCAGGTCCACCCGGCGGGCACCCGAAAGCCGTGTCGAAATGCGGTTCGCGGCAAGCAGCACGACCACGGAAACCGCTACAAGGGTTATGGCGATTGCCGATCCGAACGGCCAGTTGCGCGATTGCAGGAACAGATCGACCAGCGCGTTGCCGATGAAGAAGACCTTGCCGCCGCCGAGTAGCGTTGGGATCAGATATTCGCCGAGCAACAGGATCATGACCAGCGAGAAGCCGGTCATCACACCTGGCAGCGACAGCCGCAGCGTCACGCCGAGGAATGTCGAGATCGGCGTCGCGCCGAGATCGGCGGAGGCCTCCAGCAGCCGGCGATCGAGCCGCTCGAGGCTGACATAGATCGGCAGGATCATCAGCGGCAGATAACCATAGACGATGCCGAGCAGAACCGCTCCCGGCGTATTGATCAGCCGCACATCCTCCATCCCGACATAGGCCAGCAGAGCTGGGACGCCGCGCCCGCCAAGCACATACATCCAGGCATAAGTCCGCATCAGCAGGCTGGTCCAGAACGGGATGACGACAAGCGCAAGCAGGATCAGCCGCCACCGCTCCGGCGCGCGCAAGGCGAGGTAATAGGCGACCGGATAGGCAACGAGAAGACAGGCCAGTGCACCGGCCGGCGCCAGCACCATGGTGTTCCAGAAGGCGGTCGCCCGCGCCGGAAGATTGGCATACTGCGCCAAGGTGAAAGCGGCCTGATAGCCGCCTTCCGGCGCCCGCTCGCCGACGCTGAAAACGGCGATCGCCACGAACGGCAAAACTAAAAACACCAACAGCCATGCGGTCGCCGGACCGAGCAGCAGGGCGGTCAGGAGATTGTGACGAAGAACATTGCTGCGCATTGAAAAATCGCCCCGATGCCGGCGGACATCTGTCCGCCGGGGGAGTTGCCTGCATCGGACCTTTGGTCCGCCCGGTTCAAGCCGACTTGAAGCGTGCCATCAATTCGGCCCGGCCCGGGTCGGTCAAGGTCGCGGCTGCACCGAATTCGAGTGGCTTGAGCAGATCCGCCGCCGGATAGAGGATCGGATTTTCCAGCACCTCCTTGGGCAGCAGCGCATTGACCCGCGCATCGGTGGAAGGCGCACCGTTGGCCAGGTGCTCCCTGACCGCGACTTTCGGGTTCATCAAATAGTTGAGCAAGGCATAACCCGCAGGCTTGTTGGGCGCATCCTTGGGGATTGCGTAGAAGTCGGTCCAGATCTCGCCGCCTTCCTTGCCAAGCACGTAGGCGATTTCGGGGATGTCGCGGTGGAGCTGCGCCCCGTCATTGGTCCAGCACATCGTCATCCAGGCGTCGCCGGCACGCATCGACGGCTGGTAGTCGCTGGAGACCGCGAACAGATGCGGCTTGACCTTCAGCAGCAATTCCTCCGCCTTGGCGAGTTCGTCCGGCTTCAGCGAGTTGAACGAGAAGCCGAAATATTTCAGCGCGTTGCCGATCGTGGTCAGCTGGTAATCATGAACCATGGTCCGGCCGTCGCCCTCCGCCATCGCCGTGTCCCAGAATTCCTTCCAGCTCGTCATCGGCTTGGCCAGTTTCTTGGTGTTGACGGCAAAGCCGGTGGTGCCCCAATTCTTCGGCACAGCGTAGGTCACGCCGTCGATGGTGCCTTCCCCAGTGAAGCGCGGGTCTTCTTGCGAGCCGTCATAATTGGCAAGCTTTGCCATATCGAGCGCTTCGATGATGCCGAGCTTCTTGTAAGTCGAGATCGTGTAGTTGGTTGGAACGAAAAGGCTCCAGCCCGAGGCGCCGGCCTGCAGCTTGGCCAGCATCTCCTCGTTTGAGCCGAACACATTGACCTCGACGGCAACGCCGGTCTCGGCCTGGAAATTCTCGAACGTCGCCGGGTCGTGATAATTGGGCCAGGTGGCAATCGACATGCGGTCGCCAAGACCTTCCTGGGCGAAAGCCGGCGTCGGCATGATGCCGAGCTCGCGGGCCATCACCGCCGTTGCGATGCCCAGGCCGGTAAGGCCAAGGAACTCGCGGCGGCCGATGGAACCCCGCTTGAGGCGCATCAATTGATCGACGAACTTTTCAGGGCTTATCGGCAGTCCGTCACGATATGATTTCGACATTTTTGTTTTCCCTCTGGTTGGTCCCGTTATTCTCCGGAAACGCCAGCGGCGTTCCGGCTGCAAAGCCGATGGCAACGGGTTCACCCGGCTTGAAGAGATTTCCACCGCCAATCAGATGATCGGCCTTTGCGAGCAGCGTCCCGATGCCCTGGACCTCGATTGCATATTCCGCGGTCGAACCGAGAAAGATCCGGTTGCGGACAAGCCCGTTCAGCCGGCCGCTTCCGGGCGCGCCGAGGCTTAGCGATTCAGGGCGCAGGCTGACCGAAACGGCTTCACCCTGAGCCATCGAAGTCCGCTTGCGCGCGGCAATGACAGTGCCATCGGCAAGCGCCACCTCGACGAGCTTGCCCGAGAGCCCGACGACCTTGCCGCTCAACAGATTGGTCTTGCCGACGAAATCGGCGACAAAGAGGTCGGCGGGTTCGTCGTAGATTTCGCTCGGCTGCCCAAGCTGGACGATACGCCCGCCATTCATGACGCAGACGAAATCGCTCATCGACAGTGCTTCTTCCTGATCGTGGGTGACCAGGACGAAGGTGATGCCGATCTCGCGCTGCAGGTTCTGCAGCTCTATCTGCATGTCGGTGCGCAGCTTCTTGTCGAGCGCCGCCAGGGGCTCGTCGAGCAGCAGCACCGCCGGTTTGTTGACCAGCGCCCGCGCCAGGGCGACACGCTGCTGCTGGCCGCCGGAAAGCTCATGGATCTTGCGGCGTCCATAGCCGGCAAGCCGCACCATGGCGAGCGCCTCGCCTGCTTTCAGGCTGATCTCGCGCGACGACAGGCGCGGCCGCGCCTGGCGCAGGCCATAGGCGATGTTGTCCTCGACATCCAGATGCGGAAACAACGCATATTGCTGGAACACCATGTTGACCGGCCGCCGATAGGGCGGCGTGCCGGCCATGTCGTGGCCACGGATGAATACCGCGCCTTCGCTTGGCTGTTCGAAGCCGCCGATCATGCGCAAACAGGTTGTCTTGCCGCAGCCGGACGGCCCGAGCAAGGCGACAAAGGCAGACGGCGGGATGGCAAGATCGATGCCGCTGACCGCGATCACGCTGCCGTAGCGTTTGGTGACCCCGCGAAACTCGATGTCGGGCACTGCGGTCAAAGCTGCGGGCTCCAGCGGCTAGTTGATCTCGAAACGCTATCAGAGCCAATGGCGGCTAGTATATACCTCCCAGGTGGTATATTTTGTCTATTTTCTCGTCTGGAGGGGTATGAATTGGGCGTTTCGCGCAGCGATGAATACAGCCGGCTCGCTGCGCTCATCGCAGCGACGCGGGAGACCAGCGGCGAGCTTTTCGGCAAGGCAATGGTGGCCTGGCTCCGGCAGCATGTCAGCTTCGATCATTGCGTGATCTTCGGCTATCGCGGCGCCTTACGCCCGCCGCTGCTGTTCGAGACATTCTCGCCGGCCGACAGCCACGTCTTCGTCGCGCTCTATCAGGAAGGGCCTTATCTGCTCGATCCGTTCCACCATGCTGCGGTCGAGCGCAAGGAAGGCTTTTGGCGCATGCGCGAATTGGCGCCGGATCGCTTCTATGCCAGCGAATATTACCGCTCCTATTACAGCCAGACCAGACTTGCGGAGGAGGTCGGCTTTTTTGTGCCGCTGCCGGGAAAGGACGCACTGGTGCTCTCGCTGATGCGATTGCGCGCTTCGGGACCTTTCGGAACCGCCGATGCGAGGTTGCTGCGCGACATGGCGCCTGCGGTGATCAATCTCATCAGGCTGCGCTGGCATGATCTTCCGGCCGACAAACCGGCAGAGACGAAGCAGGACGAAACGATTGCTCCAGTCAGCGAGTTCGAACGTGCTCACATCTGGAAGAGCCTTTCGCTCACGCCGCGCGAACAGCATGTCGTCGACCTGGTGCTTCAGGGCCATTCCACGGAATCAATCGCCAGGGCGATGCGCATCGTGCCGGGAACCGTAAAAGTCCATCGCCGTAACATCTACCGCAAGCTCAAGATCAAATCGCAGGCGGGCCTATTCGCGCGTTTTGTCGAGATCATGGATGCACGGATTCGGTAGTCCCAAGTTCAGCCGGCAGCGCCGTCCCAGGAACCGGTTTCGGCCATTTGCCTGAGCAGAGGTGCCGCCCGGAAGACGTCCTCGCCGGTCTGCTGGTGCCAGTGATCCAACCGCCGGATGATCTTGTCCACGCCTTCGCGGCTTGCCCAGAACATCGGCCCGCCCTTGCCGACCGGGAAGCCATAGCCGTTGACCCAGACGACGTCGATATCGGACGCGCGGGCGGCAATCTGTTCCTCGAGGATTTTGGCGCCCTCGTTGATCATCGGATAGAGCGTGCGCTCGATGATCTCCTCGGCGCCGATTGCCCGCGGTGCAATGCCGCGTTCAGCAGCCTTGTTGTGGATGAGCGCTTCGACCTCCGGATCGGGCAGCGGCGTGCGCGAACCGTTCTCATAGCGATAGAAGCCGCTGCCGGTCTTCTGGCCGAAATGGCCCTGTTCGCACAACGTGTCGGCGATGTCAGCCGTCTGGCCACGCGCCTTGCGGTTGCGCCAGCCTATGTCGAGGCCGGCGAGATCGCTCATCTGGAACGGCCCCATCGGCCAGCCGAAATCGGTGAACACCTGGTCGACCTGGCGCGGCATTGCACCCTCGAGCAGAAGCGCCTCCAGTTCCGCACCCCGCGCCGCCAGCATGCGGTTGCCGACGAAGCCGTGGCAGACGCCGACGACGACCGGCACCTTGCCGATCCGCCGCGCCAGATCGACGATGGTCGTCAGCACGTCCGGCGAGGTCTTGTCGGCGCGGACGATTTCCAGAAGCTTCATGACGTTAGCCGGCGAAAAGAAATGCATGCCAAGGAGATCTTGCGGCCGCGACGTCGAAGCGGCGATCTCGTTGACGTCGAGATAAGAGGTGTTGGTGGCAAGGATCGCGCCCGGTTTGGCCACCGCATCGAGCCTGCCGAATACCTCCTTCTTGACCGCCATTTCCTCGAACACAGCCTCGACGATCAGGTCGCAATCGGCGAGGTCTGCATAGTCGGTGCTGCCCCTGAACAAAGCCAGCCGCTGGCGCTTGGCGTCTTCGCTCAGCGACCCGCGGGTGACGGAAACGGCATAGTTCTTGTCGATCGTCGCCAGCCCGCGTTGCAATGCTTCCTGCGTTGTTTCCAGCAAGGTCACGGGAAGACCGCCATTGGCGAACGCCATGGCGATGCCGCCGCCCATCGTGCCGGCGCCGATGACGCCGACCCGGGCGATCTTGCGCCTGACGACATCCTTGCCGGCAAGCTTTGCCGCCTCACGTTCAGCGAAGAACAAATGCCGCTGCGCGCGTGATTGGTCGCCGGCGACAAGCTTGACGAACAGGTCGCGTTCGGCCGCCAGCGCTTCGTCGAAGGGCAGCGTGAGGGCGTCGCGGACCGACTGCGCACAGGCTATCGGCGCCTCGAGACCGCGCGCTTTGCCCGCAAGCGTTGCCGCCTCCTTGTCGAAGGCCGGCAAGTCGGCCTGGTCGAGGCGATCGTTGCGGTCGCGCACCGGCGTGAACGGACCGCCTTTCGCGGCCGTTTCGCTGGCGAAACTCACCGCTTGCGCGGTCAGGTCGCCATCGAAGACGGCATCCACCAGACCGGCGGCGCGCGCCTCGGCCGCATTGATCGGCGTTCCCGAAACGATCATGCTGAGTGCCTTCAGCGGACCAACCAAGCGCGGCAGGCGAACCGTGCCGCCGCCGCCCGGCAGCAGGCCGAGCTTGACTTCCGGCAGGCCGAGCCTTGCCGCTCGGTCGGCAACACGGAAATGGCAGCCGAGCGCCAGTTCCAGGCCGCCGCCGAGCGCAGTGCCGTGAATGGCGGCGACCGTCGGCTTGGCGATGGTTTCCAGCACGGCGACAATGGCGCGCAATTCCGGCTGCTGCGCCGGTCTGCCGAATTCGGTGATGTCGGCGCCGGCGACGAAGGTCCGCCCGGCGCAGGCTATCACGATTGCTCCCACCGACGGCTCGTCCCGCAGGGAAACGAGCGCCCGCATCAACGGCTCGCGCACATGGAAGCTCAGCGCGTTGACCGGCGGATTGTCGATGGTCACCAGCGCGACGTTGCCGTGCCTTGTAGTGCTGACGAAATCGGGCACGCAAACCTCATACAATGATGTTGGCCAGGAGCCCGACGGGATTTACAGCGCTGGCATGCGGATGGGAACCACATGTTTGCGGGCCGGATCGATATCCTCTCGCCGCCGGGTGGCCTTGCCTTAGCGCAGCGCCTTCTGCCCGCCGGCCGCGGTGATGACGCCGACGATGATCAGCCCGGTCAGCACCAGGCGCACGCCGACGCTTACGCCGAACGTGTTGAGCATGGTCAACAGCAGCACGAGGAACAGCGCCGCGCCCCAGACCCCCGGCACATTGGCCTTGCCGCCGGCTACCGACGTGCCACCGATGACGACGACCGCGATCGACGCCAGCAGATACTCATTGCCGATATCGACATTGGCGCCGCGGAAATAACCGGCGAGCAGTGCACCGTCGAGGCCGCCGAGCGCGCCCGACAGCGTGTAGGTGAGGAAGCGGGTGCGGCCGACATTGACGCCTGCCAGCCAGGCGGCGCGGATGTTCTGGCCGATCGCCAGCACCGAGCGTCCGTAGATCATGCGCTGCAAAACGATGCCGGCGCCGATGGTGAACAGCACGGTCAGGATCGCCAGCACCGGGATACCGAACACCTGCCAGTTGGTGAAATCGGCAAAGCCCGGCGGCGGCTTGATCTGCAAGCCGCGCCCATAGCTGATATCGACTGACTGGATGACGAAGCTGGCCGACAGCGTCGCGATAATCGGCGGAATGCGCAGCGCCCATATCAGCAGGTAGTTGACGGCACCGATCGCCATGCCGCAGGCAAGCGCGGCCAGCAGCCCGACCGCGATCATCGCATCATTGCCGTCCATGACCTTCATGGCGACAGCACTGGCAAGGCCGATATTGGCCGGCAGCGACAGGTCGACATTGCCCGGCCCGAGCGTGATGACGAACATCTGGCCGACGCCGACGATGACGGTGAAGACGGCAAGCGACAGCGCCGCCGTGATCATCCCGCCTCCGCCATAGCCGCCGGTGAAGGCGATCGTCGCCAGCCACACCAGCAGCGCCCCGAAGAACGACCAGATCCAGGGTCTGGCGAGCAGTGTCCGCAGCGAGACCATGCTCACCTCTCCCTGCGGCTGATCAGCACCCGGGCCGCCAGCACGATGATCAGGATGGCGCCATTGGCGGCAACCTGCCAGTCGGGCGGAATGTGCATGAACGTCAGCAGTGGCGATGCGGCCAGCGCCAGCGTCAACGCGCCGATGACGGCGCCGATCGGCGACACCCGGCCGCCGACGAACTCACCGCCGCCGAGGATGACGCCGGCGATCGAAAGCAACGTGTAGCCATTGCCGATATTGGCGTCGGCCGAGGTGGTGATGCCGATCAGCGCCATGCCGGACAAAACGCCGAACAGGCCGGTCAGCGCAAACAGCGCGATTTTGGTACGGAGCAGCGACCAGCCGGCGCGCTTGAGTGCGGCTGAATTGCCGCCCGATCCACGCAGGATGACACCATAGGAGGTGCGCATCAGGCCAAAGTGGACGACCGCCGCGATCAGCAATGCCGCGATGATCGGGAACGGAATGAAGGGTGGCTTGAAGGCCATCAGCGCCAGCAGCCAGTCCGGCGCCTTGCCGCCGGGCTTTGGCAGGATCAGGATGGCCAGGCCCTGCCAGACGAAACTCATGCCGAGCGTCACCACGATCGAGGGCAGGTTGCGCAGATGGATCAGCGCGCCGAGCAGCGCGTAGACACCGATCGACCCGAGCAGGATGACGACGCCGAGCAACGGCGCGTCCTTCAGCCATGTCGCCGTGACGCAGCCGACGAAGCCGACAAAGGTGCCGATTGACAAATCGAGCTCGTTGCCGGCGATGACGAACATCTGCGCGATCGTCGCCAGCGCGATCGGGATCGCCAGATTGAGCATCAGGCTGAAGCCGAAATAGCTGATGGCGCGCGGGTTGAGCCAGGCGATAGCGATGAGCACCAGCGCCAACGACAGTGCCGGCAGCAGGCTGCGCAGCATGCGCGCCCGCCTCGTGGCGCGAGCCGACGATTTTAGCCCATTCTCGATGGATGCCGCCGTCATCTCAGGCCGCGTCGCCAAACGAGGACTGGATGATCTTTTCCTCCGTCAGTTCGTCGCGACGAAGGTTGGCGACGATCCGGCCGTTCTTGAACACATAGATGTGGTCGCAATTGTCGAGCTCTTCGGTTTCGGTGGTGTACCAGAGGAATGTGCGGCCATGGCGAGCTTCTTCGCGCACGAGGTCGTAGACTTCGAGCTTGGTGCCGATGTCGACGCCGCGCATCGGATCGTCCATCAGCACGATCTTGGCGTCGGAGCCGAGCGCCCGCGCGAACAAGGCCTTCTGCTGGTTGCCGCCGGACAGCGAGAAGATGTTGTTGTTCATATCGGGCGTGCGGATGCCGATTTTCCGCTGCCACAGCTGGGCGAGCTCGGCTTCGCGCTGCGGTGAGATCAAGAGGCCGTTGCGCAATCGCGCCAGCGAGCGGATGCCGATGTTCTCGGCGATCGACCATTGCGGAAAAATCCCGTCCGACTGGCGGTCGCCGGCAACCAGCGCCACCGGAGCGGTGACCTCTATGCCGGTCTTGGCGCGGGAAGCCGCGGCGAAGATCGCCAGCAAAAGGTCGGTCTGGCCATGCCCGGCAAGCCCGGCAAGGCCGATGATCTCACCGGCACGGGCGATGAGCTCGTTGCCATCTTGCTGTCGCGCCGGCCGCGCCCGGACCCGCAGCGGACCGGGCTCCGGCTTGCCGCTCGCAATCTCTGCGGCGGCCTTCTCGCGCGCCTCCGCTCCGCCCATCGCCGTCACCAGCCTGTCGCGGTCGAATTGATCGGCCTGTCCGGCGGCGACCACCTTGCCGTCGCGCATCACCACGATGCGGTCGGCATTTCCGAGCACCTCGCCCAGCACATGCGAGATCAGGATGCAGCTCTTGCCGGCGGCGATGAAGCGGCGCACGAACGCCAGCAGCTGGCCGGCCGTATGCGCATCGAGCGAGGATGTCGGCTCGTCGAGGATGACCAGTTCGAGCGGCTCCTGGGTGACCGTGAAGGCGCGCGCCACCTCCACCATCTGCCGGCTGGTGATGGCGAGATCACCGACGATGTCGGATGCCGAGATGCTGTGGCCGGGGAAGATCTCGTCGAGCTTGGCCGCGATCAGATCGGCCGCCTTGCGCCGCCAGCCGAAGCCATTAAGCGAGGCGTGGTTGATCCGCGTATTCTCGGCGACGCTGAGGTTCGGGCAGAGCGACAGTTCCTGGAAAACGCACCGTATGCCGAGCTGCTGTGCGCGCGGCACCGAATAACTTGCCTCGACGCCGCCGCGGACCGCGATCTGCCCGCTGTCGGGGGTAAGCGTGCCGGCCACCATATGCATGAGCGTCGACTTTCCGGCGCCGTTATGGCCGACGAGACCGACGCATTCTCCGGCACGAACGCTGAAATCGACACCGTCGAGCGCCCTGACGGCCCCGAAATGTTTTTCGGCGCCGCCCAGTCTTATGATGTCCATACTGACGGCACCGAAATGTTTTTCGGCGCCGTCAGGCCTGATGATGTCTGCACTGGCCTCGGGCATCCCTCAACGATACCCGGTTATCTGTGGCGGCAACAATAGTGCCATGCTCACTTGATGTTGGCCTTGATCGCCGCGACGGCGTCTTCCTGCGTGTATTCGTGGCTGGCGACGCCGCCCTTCGGAATCTTCGGCAACGCTGCCTCGAAATCGTCCTGTGTGAAGGCGAGATAAGGAACCAGCAGGTCGTGCGGCACGTCGGTGCGGCCGTCGAGCACTTGCTGCGCCACCCAGAAGGCAAGCGTCGATACGCCTGGCGCGATCGAAGCCGACCAGGTCTGGTAACCGTCCTTTTCCTTCTGCTCTTTCCACCATTGCAACTCGTCCTGGCGATTGCCCATGATGATGGTCGGGCGCGGCTTGCCGGCGGCGGCAAAGGCCTGCGCCGCGCCGTAGCCGTCACCGCCCTGGTCGACGACACCGACCACATCCGGCAGCGACGGCAGGATCGTCGCTACGGCCTTCTGTGCCGTGGTCTGGTCCCAGTCGCCGGTCACCGAGCCGACGATCTTGAACTCGGGATGGGCGGCGACACCTTCGAGGATGCCGGCATGGATGGCATCGTCGATCGAAGTGCCGGCAAGGCCACGGATTTCCAGCAGATTGCCACCCTTGGGCTGGAACTTGGCCATCTGCTCGACTTCCTGCTTGCCCATGTCCTTGAAGTCGACGACGACGCGGTAGGCGCAGGGTTCGGTGACGATGCCATCGAAGGAGACGACGACAATGCCGGCGTCGCAGGCCTGCTTGATGGCGCCGTTGAGGGCATCCGGAGATGCCGCGTTGATGACGATCGCGTCATAGCCCTGCAGGATCAGGTTCTGCACCTGGGCTGCCTGCGTCGGCACTTCCTTGTCGGCCGTCGTGAAGACGTCGGCGGCGCCGACCACCTTGTCGGCGACTGCCTTCTTGGTGACGATGCCGTAGCTGTCCAGCATCGCCTGCCGCCACGAATTGCCGGCGTAATTGTTGGAGAAAGCGATCTTCTTGCCGCTGGTATCGGCAAGCGCGGTGCCTGCGGCAAGCATCGCTGCAAGGGCGCCCAAAACGAATATTTTCTTCATGTCATACTCCTCCCGTGAGTTGCTGTCTTACTGGTGGCTAATGGCTGGCTGGTGGCTAATGGCTGATACGCTCACAATGCTGTTTTTTATCTATTATCAGACAAATGCAGATAGCCAGCAAGCTGTCAACATCAATCCATGGCCGACGATCAACTTGCGGTGCAATCATTGAAACCGGTTCGACTCCTGGTCTAGGGATGGCGATGGAGACCGATTAAATGGCAGTGAACCTTGCCCCGGGTGCACCCGGCATTCCGGCGCGCTGGACGTCGAGCGCCAAGAGCGGCGTCGGCACCGCGCTGTCGCCGGCCTGCCCGATCTGGTTCACCATCAGCCACGGTATCCTCAACGAGATCTACTATTCCCGCCTCGACAGCGCATGCACCCGCGATCTGGGGCTGATCGTCACCGGACCCGACGGCTATTTCTCCGAAGAGAAGCGCGACGCCGAACATCGCATCGAACCCCTCGAGGACGGGGTGCCTGCCTATCGGCTGGTCAACACCGCAGCCGATGGAAGCTACCGGATCGAGAAGCGCGTCCTCACCGATCCGGAACGTCCCGTCTTGCTGCAGGAGATCATGTTCACGTCGCTCAAGGGTGCCGCCAGCGACTACCGCGTCTACGCGCTGCTGGCGCCGCACCTCGTCAATGCCGGCATGGGCAACACTGCCTGGATCGACGACCATGAAGGACAGCCTGTTCTGTTTGCATCGGGACGCGGCGTCTGCCTGGCGCTCGCCTCGTCGCGGCCGTGGAAGGCGTGCGCGGCCGGCTATGTCGGCGTCTCCGACGGCTGGCAGCAGCTTCGTCAAAGCGGCCGGCTCGATCCGGCCTGCCGCAGGGCCGAGGACGGCAATGTCGCGCTGACCGGTGAGATCGCCTTTTCGGCTGCGAACCCAAAAATGTTGCTGGCGCTGGGCTTCGGCACGACGCCGCAACAGGCGGCGGAAACTGCTTTCGCCAGCCTGAACCAAGGTTTTGGGCCCGCAGCCGGATCCTACGTCGACAAATGGCGCCAATGGCAGGCCGGATTGCTGCCGCTGGACCGGCATGCGGTGTCCGCCCTCAATCCCTACCGCCTCAGCACGGCGGTGCTGGCGACACACCGCTCGTCGACCGGAGCAGCCGTGGCCAGCCTGTCGATCCCGTGGGGCTTCAACAAGGGCGACGACGATCTCGGCGGCTATCACCTGGTCTGGCCGCGCGATCTGGTCGAAACCGCCGGCGGATTCCTCGCCGCCGGCGACCCGGCGGAAGCCTTGCGCATCCTTGGCTATCTGCGCTCGATCCAGCAGCCGGACGGCCATTGGCCGCAGAACGCCTGGCTCGACGGGTCGGTCTATTGGCCGGGCATCCAGATGGACGAGTGCGCCTTTCCGCTGCTGCTCGCCGACGCGCTGCGCCGCGCCGGGCATTTGCCGCCTGCGGCACTCTCCTCCTTCATGCCGATGATCGAGCGCGCTGCCGCCTATGTCGTACGCAACGGCCCCGTCACCGGCGAGGACCGCTGGGAGGAAGACGCCGGCTACAGCCCGTTCACGCTTGCCGTCGAGATCGCCGCGCTGCTTGCGGCTGCGGACATGTTCGATGCCGCCGGCAAAACAGAGCCGGCAAACTATCTGCGCGAAACCGCCGATATCTGGAACGATCAGATCGAGCGCTGGACCTACGTCGCCGGCACCGCCGCATGCGACGAAGCCGGCGTCGAAGGCTACTATGTCCGCATCGCCCCGCCCGACACCGCCGGCGCCGCATCGCCGAAGGACGGCTTTGTGCCGATCAAGAACCGCCCGCCCGGTGATGCGGACCGCCCAGCCGAAGCGATCGTCAGCCCGGATGCGCTGGCGCTGGTCCGCTTCGGCCTGAGGGCAGCCGACGATCCGCGCATCCTCGACACGGTCAAGGTCATCGACGCGCAATTGCGCTGCGAACTGCCGCAGGGCCCGCTCTGGTACCGTTACAATGGCGACGGCTATGGCGAGCATGCCGACGGCGCACCGTTCGATGGAACCGGCCAGGGCCGGCCCGGGCCGCTGCTGGTCGGCGAGCGCGCCCATTACGAGTTGGCGGCGGGACGCAAGGACAGAGCGGCAAGCCTTCTCAACACGTTCGAGAACTCTGCCGGGCCGGGCGGCCTGCTGCCGGAGCAGGTCTGGGATGGTCCCGATATGCCGGAGCGCGAATTGCGGCATGGCGGCCCCTCCGGCAGCGCCAAGCCGCTGGTCTGGGCGCATTCCGAGCACATCAAGCTGCTGCGGTCGCTGCGCGACGGCGCCGTGTTCGACATGCCGCCGCAAGGCGTCAAGCGCTATATCGAGGGCAGGACGGTGTCGCGCCTCAGGGCATGGCGCTTCAACCACAAGATCCGTACCATACCGGCAGGCAAGGCGCTGCGCATCGAACTTCTGGCTCGGGCGGTGGTTCATTGGAGCAGCGACAATTGGGCCACCGTCCATGACAGCGAGACCGCTGCGAACCTTTTCGGTATCCATCTCGCAGAGTTGCCGGTTGCCGACGCCGCTCCGGGCAATAGCATTGTCTTCACATTCTTCTGGTCCGATGCCGGCCGTTGGGAGAATGCTGACTTTTCTGTCGGCATCGACGATGCCGCACAGCCACTAGATCATCGATCCCTCAAGTAAGGCAGGACGAGACCATGCAGATAGGAATGATGGGACTGGGCCGGATGGGCGCCAACATGGTTCGGCGCCTGCTGCGTGATGGCCACGAATGCGTCGTCTACGATATCAACCCGGCGAGCGTCGCGGCGCTTGTGACCGCCGGCGCGGTCGGAGCCCCCTCGATGGAGGAGTTCGTCGGCAAGCTGGCGAAGCCGCGCAGCGCCTGGCTGATGCTGCCGGCGGCGATCACCGGCCGGATCGTCGACCAGGTGGCCGCCTTGATGGAGCCGGGCGACATCATCATCGACGGCGGCAATTCCTATTATCATGAGGCCGTCGACCACGCCGCACGCCTGGCCTTGAAAGGCTTGAGCTATGTCGATGTCGGCACCAGCGGCGGCGTCTGGGGCCTCGAGCGCGGCTATTGCCTGATGATCGGCGGCCCCGACAGCGCGGTGCAGCATCTCGATCCAGTCTTCGCAACGCTGGCGCCCGGCGCCGACGCCGCTTCGCCTGCGCCCGGCAAGGACGCCGGAACCGCTCCCTTCGGCTATCTCCACTGCGGACCAAGCGGCGCCGGCCATTTCGTCAAGATGGTCCATAACGGCATCGAATACGGCGTCATGGCCGCCTATGCCGAGGGCATGAACATCCTGAAATCGGCGAACGCCGGCAAGCGGCAGCGCACCGCCGACGCCGAAACCAGTCCACTCGAGAACCCGCAATATTACCAGTTCGACATCGACATCGCTGAGGTGGCAGAGGTCTGGCGGCACGGCAGCGTCATCGGCTCGTGGCTGCTCGACCTGACGGCCGGCGTGCTGAAGGCCGATTCGTCGCTGACACAGTTCGGCGGGCGGGTCTCGGATTCCGGCGAAGGCCGCTGGACGCTGAAGGCGGCGATCGACACCGGCGTGCCGGCGCCGGTGCTGTCGTCGGCGCTGTTCGACAGGTTCTCCTCGCAAGGCGAGTCCGAATTCGCCGACAAGCTTCTGTCCGCCATGCGCTATGCCTTTGGCGGCCATGTCGAAAAACCCAAGGCCGGCTCGTGACGGGCGACAGGGAGGCACGCCCATGAGCCAGGAACGATCGGACACGCTGGTGCTTTTCGGCGCCACCGGCGATCTCGCCCACAAGAAGATCTTCCCCGCCCTCTACGCCATGGTGGCCAAGGGAACGCTGAACGAGCCGGTGATCGGCGTCGCCTTCGATCCTTGGGATATCGCCAAGCTGCAGGCGCGCGCCCGCGACGGCATCGTCAACGCCATCGGCAGCATCGACGAGAAGATCTTCGCAAGGCTCGCGTCGCTGCTGCGCTATGTCAGCGGCGACTACCGGGCGCCTGCGACCTTCGATAAACTGAAGACCGCGCTCGGCAGCGCACAGCGGCCGCTGCACTATCTGGCGGTGCCGCCCGCCATGTTCGAGGTCGTCGTCCAGGGACTGGAGCAGTCGGGCGCCGCCCAGGGCGCACGCCTGATGGTGGAAAAGCCGTTCGGCCATGATCTGCAATCGGCGCGCTGGCTGAACCGGGTACTGCATCTGGTCTTCGACGAAAAGTCGATCTTCCGCATCGACCATTATCTCGGCAAGGAGGCGATCCAGAACTTGCTCTATTTCCGCTTCGCCAATTCCTTCCTCGAGCCGATCTGGAACCGCAACTTCGTCGAGAGCGTGCAGATCACCATGGCCGAGGATTTCGGTGTCGAGGGCCGCGGCCGCTTCTATGACG
Organism: Mesorhizobium sp. M0815; assembly: GCF_040319995.1. Taxonomy (NCBI): domain Bacteria; kingdom Pseudomonadati; phylum Pseudomonadota; class Alphaproteobacteria; order Hyphomicrobiales; family Phyllobacteriaceae; genus Mesorhizobium; species Mesorhizobium sp. M0815. The sequence goes on from NZ_JAMYOU010000002.1 coordinate 319,470, forward strand.
AGGTCGGCTGCATCCGCGACGTCATCGAAAACCATCTGCTCAACATCCTCTTGCTGCTCGCCATGGAGCCGCCGGTCGGCCGCTCGGCCGACGATCTGATCGACGAGAAGGTGCAGGTGCTGCGGGCGATCCGGACGCTGACCAGGGACGATGTCGTGCGCGGCCAGTTCGACGGCTATCTCAACGAGCCGGGCGTGGCGCCGAACTCGCCGGTCGAGACCTTCGCGGCGGTGCGCTTTTTCGTCGATACCTGGCGCTGGCAAGATGTGCCGTTCTTCATCCGCGCCGGCAAATCCCTGCCGGTGCACGCCACCGAGGTCATCGTGCGGCTGAAACGGCCGCCGCTCGACGTCTTCGATCCAATCAAGCCCGGCGACTGCAATCACGTGCGCTTCCGCATCGATCCGCAGGTGGCGATCTCGATCGGAGCCCGGCGCAAGGCGCCCGGCGACGACATGGTCGGCGAGCAGGTCGAGCTCACCGCGCTCGACGATTCGAAGGGCGACATGCCGCCTTACGAGCGGTTGATCGGCGACGCTATGAACGGCAACGGCCAGCTGTTCACCCGCCAGGACGCCAGCGAGCTCGCCTGGCGCATCGTCGGCCCGGTGCTCGGCGACACCACGCCGCCCGCGATCTACGCGCCAAAGACCTGGGGGCCGACCGAAGCGATGACTGGATTCGGCCCGCCGAACGGCTGGATCAATCCATCGAAATGATTTCTGGGAGGCGAAAGCGATGGCCAAAGCGGTGAAGCGACCGGCACCCGACGCCGAAAAGATCGTGCTTGCGATCGATATCGGCGGCTCGCACGTCAAGATCCGCACCAGCGCCGGCGGCGACGAGCGCAAGACCGCTTCCGGACCGGAGCTGACGCCGCAGCAGATGGTCGCGGCGGTGAAGACGCTGGCCGAAGGGCTGCAATACGATGTCGTCTCGATGGGCTATCCGGGTCCGGTGCACCACAACCGGCCGCTCACCGAACCCGCCAATCTCGGCAAGGGCTGGGTCGGCTGCGATTTCGCCGCTGAGTTCGGCAAACCGGTGAAGGTCGTCAACGATGCGCTGATGCAGGCCGTCGGCAGCTATGAAGGCGGCCGCATGCTGTTCCTCGGCCTCGGAACCGGCCTCGGGGCCGCGATGATCGTCGACAACGTCGCCCAACCGATGGAGCTTGCCCATCTTCCCTACAAGAAGCGCGGCAGTTTCGAAGACTATGTCGGCGAACGCGGCCTGCAAAAGCGCGGCAAGAAGAAATGGCGCAAACACGTCTTTGACGTGGTCGACCGGCTTCGCGCCGCCATGCAGCCGGATTACGTGGTCATCGGCGGCGGCAATGTCGAGGAACTCGCCGACTTGCCCGCCGATTGCAGACGCGGCGACAATACACGCGCCTTCGAGGGCGGATTTCGACTGTGGCGCGACAAATCCCTGATTATCTGATATTGCTGATTGTCTGATATTATCGAGCACCGGCTCAGGGTTGTTAATCCCGCGCTGCCGTTAGTATTATTATTCAAAATAATGTGTGACGTGGTGCGGCGTCATTGCATTGCGCAGATTTGCCGACTAGGAATTTCTGCGACCCCCACGGACGGAGAAATAGATTGACCGACGACAACAACAACGCTCGCAAAGACATCGACCTGCTTGAGCTGACCGCCCATATCGTGTCCGCATATGTCGAGAAGAACCGCTTGCCGGCTTCCGGCCTCGGCGATCTCATCGCCAGCGTCAGCGCTTCCATAGGCGGGCTCGGGCAACCGGCAGTGCCGGTCGCCGCGCCGCTGACGCCTGCCGTCAATCCCAAGAAATCGGTGACGCCGGACTACATCATCTGTCTCGAGGACGGCAAGAAGTTCAAATCCTTGAAGCGCCATATCGGCGTCCATTTCGGGCTGACGCCCGACGCCTATCGCGCCAAATGGGGCCTGCCGTCCGACTACCCGATGGTCGCCCCCAACTACGCGGCCTCGCGTTCGCAGCTGGCCAAGGCAATCGGTCTCGGCCGCAAGGCCGCCCCGCCTGCGCCCGTCAAGGGCAGGGGCAGGAAGGCCAAGGCGACGGCCTAAAGCGTTCGGAGCAGGTCCGGTCGCTCCGCCAGCGGCAACGCCCGGCGGAGCGGAAATTGTTGATCCAGGCCGGATTTTTGCGCGCGCCCTGCGCTGAACTGCGCTAAAGGCTCTCTTGGCCGGACCAGCGCCCATCGTGGAAGTGCCCCGCCGGCCGACATCGCCGCCACGGGGCCTGATCCATGACCACAGAATCCCAAGTACCGCCTGACCAGCGTTATGCCGCCTTTCGCCATCGGCCGTTCCTGAGCTACTGGGCGGCGCGCTTCCTCTCGACATTCTCCACCCAGATCGTGTCGGTCGCCGTCGGCTGGCAGATCTACGATCTGACCCGCGACCCGTTCGACCTTGGGCTTGTCGGCATCGTCCAGTTCCTGCCTTCGCTGCTGCTGGTGCTGGTCACTGGCGACGTTGCCGACCGTTTTGGACGCCGCCTGATCATGGCGCTGGCGGTGCTGGTCGAGGCGGGCTGCGCTTTGGCGCTTCTGTTGCTGACGCTGCGCGGCCTCTCCGGGCCGATGCCGGTCTTCATCGTGCTCGCCATGTTCGGCATCGCGCGCGCCTTCTTCGGGCCGGCCTCGTCATCATTGTTCGCCAATCTGGTGCCGCCCGAGGATTTCGCCAACGCCATCGCCTGGAACTCGTCCGCCTGGCAGACGGCAACCATCGTCGGGCCGGTCGCCGGCGGTCTGCTCTACGGGCTTTCGGCCGAAGCCGCCTACACCACCGCGGCCGCGCTGATGCTCATCGCCGCCGTGCTGATCTTCACCATCCCGAAGCCCGCCCAGCGCAGCCGGACCGACAGACCGACGGTACGGACCCTGTTCGCCGGCTTCGGCTATATCTGGAGCGAAAAGATCGTGCTAGGCGCGATTTCGCTCGATCTGTTCGCGGTGCTCCTGTCCGGCGCCTCGGCGCTGCTGCCGGTCTATGCGCGCGATATCCTCGAACTCGGCCCATGGGGGCTCGGCCTGTTGCGCTCGGCGCCCGGCGTCGGCGCCATCTGCGTCGCCATCTGGCTGGCCGGACACCCGATCCGCAACCATGCCGGCCTTGTCATGCTCGGCTTCGTTGCGCTGTTCGGCGCGTTCACCGTCTTGTTCGGCCTCTCGACCATCACCTGGCTGTCGATCGCAGCCCTTGCCCTGCTCGGCGCCACCGACATGTTCAGCGTCTATATCCGCGAGACGCTGATCCAGCTGTGGACGCCGGACGACGTTCGCGGCCGCGTCAACGCCGTCAACCAGGTGTTTGTCGGCGCCTCCAATGAGCTCGGCGAATTCCGCGCCGGCACCATGGCCGCGCTGATCGGCACGGTTCCGGCCGTGGTGGTCGGCGGCGTCGGCGCGATCGCTGTCGCCGGTCTATGGGCGGTGCTGTTCCCACAGCTGCGCAAGGTGCGTCATCTCAGGGGGCGAAACTAAAGCGCGACGCGCTTTAGTTCGTTTGTTTGTGCATGTCGTTTTCCCAAAACCGCTGCACACTTTTGGGCGACATGCACCGACTTCACCGCAGCGCCGGCTTGCCAAAAATCATGGGCAGGAACTCGCCGAGCCAGCGCTTGAGGTGCATGTCCCAGATCAGCCGGCCACCGAGATGGTCGCGGCCGGGCTGCGCGCCGGGCAATTCGAAGCGATGGGCGCCGCGCACCACCCAGCGCTGCATCATCGCCCGGGTCAATTCGCCATGGAACTGGATGCCCCAGGCATTGTCGCCATAGCGGAAGGCCTGGTTGGGGTAGGTTTCGGCCGTCGCCAAAAGCGTCGCGTCCTTCGGCAGCGAAAAGCCCTCACGATGGAACTGATAGACCATCTCCGGCCAATGCATCAGCCTGCTGCCTGCTTCAGTCGCCTTTAGCGGATACCAGCCGATTTCGACGAGGCCCTCGCCATGGCCCTCGACCCTGCCGCCGAGATGCTTGACCAGCATTTGCGCGCCGAGGCAGATGCCAAGCAGCGGCCGGTTCTCGTTGAGTGGAATTTTGAGCCAGTCGGTCTCGCGGCGGACGAACTCGTCGCCGTCATTGGCGCTCATCGGCCCGCCGAACACCACGGCGCCGGCATGGCCATCCAGCGTCTGCGGCAAGGCCTCGCCGAGCGGCGGGCGGCGGATGTCGAGATCGAAGCCTTCCTCGATAAGCATATGGCCGACGCGTCCCGAGGTCGAATGCTCCTGATGCAGCACGATCAGGATCTTTGGTCTCGGGCTTGGCTTGGGCGGCATTGGAAGGCGGGATCCTGTCTATTCGTCGCTTGACGTTCCGGCAGCACCAGGAGCCGCGGCCGCCGCCTTGAGGCGAGCCTCGACGCGGTCGCGGCGTTCGACGCCGATCAGCTCGGCGACCCGCCAGACGGTATTGTCCTCGAGTTCGTGCAGCTCGCCATCGGCATAGACGATCTCCCACATCAGGCCGATAAAGGCCTTTCGCGCCTCGGCGTCGAGATGGCGCTTGAGCACGCTGGTAAAGGCGTAAAGGTCGATCGCCTCATTGTCGGCCCGCTCGCCGGCAGCCGCCAACGCATCGAGTTCGTCGCCGCTGATAGAATAGCTTTCCGCCAGCACCTTCTTGAACCGTTCCCATTCGGTATCCTGGCGCACGCCGTCGGCGTTCATCACGTGGAAAAGGAGGGCGGATGCGGCAACGCGCGGATCGTCGGCGCTGGCGCTGGCGCCACTACCGGACGGCAGGTCCCTTAGAAACGACAGAACGCGTTCGAACATCAAATCATTCCCAATAAGACCGGGTCCACTCGACCCGGATCAGAACAAACGAAACCGGCGCGTCGATTTACCCGCCTCGTCGTCGGGGTCGACGCCGGGGTCGTCGGGCAGCCGCGTCAACTCCTGCGCCGGCTCGACGGCTTCGGCATCGTCCGGCACCGCGGCAAACGCCGCCGCGGCGACCGGTGTCACATGATCCTCGCCGGCACGGTTTTCGGTCTTTGCTTCGGTCGCGGTGCCCGGTGTCTCGGCAGCAACCGCTGTGTGCTCGATCGCCTCGGCTGTTTCCTGTACCGGCTTGGCTGAAGCCGCAATTGCCGGCACCGATGCCTCCTGCGTATCCTCATCGCTGTCGATCAACTGGCCGAGCCGCTCCATCGGCGCTCGCCATTCGAATGCATCGAGCCTGCCGGTGATCGGCGATACCGGAGCCCAGCGGTCGGAGACGACGCCGTCGGCGACCCAGGCCGGGTCGCGCGGCGCTCTCACCGCCTTCGACAGCAACTGCCGCACCTTGCCCTGGTCGCCGGTCTCGGCCTCCTCGATATCGGCCAGCAGCAGATAGGCGCCTTCGCGGCGATCGATGCGGATGGCGGCTTCGGCCTCGCGGCGGGCGGTTGAAAAGTCCTGCGCATCGAGCGCGGCGCGCGCCACGGCAAGCGAGGCCTCGGCATGGTTCTTCTTCAGGTCCTGCAGCTTCTTTGCCCGGTTCAGCCGGTCGAGCACGGCATCGCCGGGCCTGGCATGGGTGTAGAGCTCGGCGATCTCCGGGTGCGGCTCGGCCTTCCACGCCGCCTCGAGGATTTTCGAGCCCTTGCGCACGTCGTTCAGCCGAAACAGCAATTTCGCCGCGGCGACCGCCGCCGGCGCGAAATCCGGCCGCAGCCGGTTGGCTTCGAGAGCCGCCGTCCGGGCGGCATTGGCATCGCTGTCGATCAGCGCCTGCGCCTTGGCGGTCAGCAGCACAGCGCGGCGCCGGTTAGCGGCGTCGCGCTCGATCTGCCGCGTTGACTTCTGGGCGTCGACAAGTTTCAGCGCACCATCCCAGTCGCCACGCCCGGTCAGATCTTCCAGCGTCGATTCGGCCGCCCAGGCCAGCTGCGGCGCCACCGCCGCCGCACGGCCGGCATAGTGGCGGGCTGCGTTGCGGTCGCCGAGCCGCTCGGCTTCGAGATACAGTCCGCGCAGGCCGAGCAGCCGCATTTCGGGATCGTCGAGCATGGTCTCGAACTTTTCGCGGGCGCCCTCATGGTCGCCTTCGAGCAGCGAGGCCTGCGCGTCGAGCAGCTGGATCAGCGGCTCCTGGTCGGAGCGGATCAGCTTTGCCGCTTCCTTGGTCTTCTTGCGGGCGAGCGCGCCGTCACCGGCCCCGGCGGCGATCATGCCGGTCGACAGCGCCTGATAGCCGCGGTCGCGGCGCCGCACGCGGAAATAGCGCGAGATCGTATAGGGGCTGGTCCACAGCGCCTTGACCAGCCACCAGACGATCATCACCGCGGCAACCACGGCAACGATCGCCACCGCCGCGACCATCAGGCTGACCTGGTATTGATAGCCGTTGAAGGTGACGAGCATTTCACCCGGCCGGTCGGCCAGCCAGGCGAACCCGAGCCCGAGCGCAAAGACGACGGCAAGGAAGGCGAGGATGCGGATCATCGGGTTCCTCACGCCTTCATCGCGCCAGCGATGAGCGAATCGATCTGCGTCTCGACCTCCATCCGCGCTTTCAGTTTGCCGGCAAAGTCGGCGCCGGCGGCCTTGGCCGCTTCAGGCAGCGTTTCGTATTCGCTGAGCGCCTTGGCGTAGTCGCCCTGATTGACGGCGACCTCCATGCGGGCGACGGTTTCCGGGGCGCCGGCGCCCTCGACCGCACCGATCGGCCTGACCTTGACCAGCGATTCGGCGCTCGACAGCAGCTTTTGCAGGATGCCGGCATTCTGGTCGACAGGCGTCGCGGCAGCGACCATGGCGTTGGCGGTGGCGTCCGCTTCGGCGGCGATCTCGGCGCGCGTTGGGACGCCCTTTTCGGCATAGGCGCGCAGCGTCGCGATCTCGGGTGCATCGGGTGAGATCGCGGCAAAGGTTTCGAGTTCGGTCGCGAACGGCGCACCGCGGTCGAGCGCTGCCTTGAGCGCCGAGGCGGCAATGGCCAGCGCGATCTTCGGCTGCGAAGCCTGTGCATCGACCTTGCCCGAGAGCTGTGAAACCGACTGTTCCAGCGCCGCAAGCCGGCCTTCCTGCGCCTTTGCCGTCTCGCCGGCCGATTTCACCAGCGCGTCGAGCGCGGCCAGCCTTTCGTTGAGCGGCCCGAGATCGACCGGCGCCGTGCCGCCGGCCTTGCCGAGGCCCGCGACCGCCGTCTCGATCTGCCGGACCTTGTCGCCAAGTGCGGCCAGCCCGGCATTGTCGCCGGCGCCGCCTTGCTCGACCGCCGATTTGAGCGCCGTGACGTCCGCCCTGACCTGATCCAGCGCCGACGACAGCCCGTCCACCTTGGCTGATGCGTCATTGTTGGCGTCGGCCTGTCTGAGGTCCGCGACCTCGCGTTTCAGCGAAGCGATCTCACTATTGACGGGGTCGAGCGACACGCCGCCCGACCCCGGCGCCCCGAGCAGGCCGGCAAATTGCAGCCCGCCGGCGGCGGCCAGCGCGATGACGCCGCCGACAATACCGGCGGCGATGCCGTTGATGCCGCTCCGCTTCGGCTGCGCTGCCATGTTTTCGTCCCTCATCCGGGCTGTTGTCTCGCCGGAACCTGGTATTCCCGGTCTGTTGGCCTCGGTTGCGTGGACATTGGCGGATGCATCCTCAAAACTGTAGTCGGAAGCCGTGAAGCGACCGACCGGCGCATCCGAACCGGCCGGATAAGGGATTTCCGCTTCCCTGGCAGAATCGGCGCCTGCGTCCGTCGGCTCTTGCGTGCCGGCCCGCGCGGCTGCGTCGGCATGTTCCCATGGTTCGAGATCGGTCTGGTCGGCATGCACCGGCTCCTCAGGCGGCTCCGGCTGCGATGCGTTCGCCGCTTCCTCGGCCCGCGCCTCGTAGGTCTGCGCCGCGGCCGGCTGCTGCGAGCTGGCATCCTGTTCGTCGGCGACTCGCGAGACGGCGCCGGGCTCGAGATCGATGGTCACCGGCTCACGGCGGCTCTTGGAATGCCGCATCTTCGGCGTCTTGACCATGCTCGGGCTCCGCAAAATTCGCTTCGGGATGGTTTGAAGGGTCTAGCACATCACCAAGCGGTGAAAAGGGGCGGCGTGATGACGCCACGGCTTGGAGTTCAGTTTTGGCAAAACGCCGCAGCGGTTTTGGGACACGGCATGCGGAACCAGAAATGAAAAACCCGCCTCGGCGGCGGGTCGTTGGGGCGAATCAGCACCATGCTGAAATTATTAGCATAGCTGCCGGCACAAAGCAAGAACAAAATGTGCCCGAGCGCAATTGTCTCAGGTTGGTGGCTGCCCGCCAAGCTGCCGACAGCGCCTGCTGCGGAATAAATTGAGGATGCCGGCAGGAGGTATGCCAACGTCCGGAACAGGCGGATGCCGGTCAGCGCCGCGCCCGCAAAAGTCCCAGCAGCGCGTCCTCGTTTGGTTGGGGCGCTATCCGGATCCTTTCGCCAGCGGCATCATCCAAGGCCGCGGCAATACGTCCCGACAATGCGAAAAAGCGCGTCTCTTCAAAAAAACCGCGCAGCGCCGGCCGGCCAGCCAGGGCCTGCATCGCCATGGCCGCCTTGGCCGAATAGAGCAGCACCGCCTCGACCGGCCGGGCGGACAGGCGCGCAAGCACGGCCTCGTCGGAGTAATCCAGCACAACGGTGTCGTAGGTCTCGACGGCGCGGACCTGAGCGCCCGCCGCCTGCAGCCGCTCCTCGAAGCCCGGAAAGCGCACCCGCCCGCAGAAATAGACGATGGTCTGCCCCGCGTAACCACCAGCAAGCGCATCGGCCAGCGCCTCGGCATTCCCTGGGCCTTCGCTGACCGACAGAAACCCGGCCGCGCGGGCGGCTTCCGCCGTCTTCCTGCCGACGGTGTGGCACGGCAAGCCGGCGAGCGCCGCGATGACCTCTTTCGGCGCATGGCGAACGCCGTTGGCACTGGTGGCCGCGACCGCCGCAGCCGCATCGGCGACCGCGCCGACGTCGACGGGCAGCGCCACCGTTTCGGTCAGCGGCAGCAGGATCGGCTGAAAGCCGGCATCCGCAAGCCGGCGCGCCGTGCGCAAGGCGCCCGGTTCGGGTCTCGTCACCAGGACGCGGAGCATGTCAGGTCCAGCCGTCGAAGAATGTTTCGCCGGCTTTGGCCCGAACGGTCGCGGCGGCTTCCGCGCCAATGCGCGCCGCCTCCTGCGCTGGCCCTTCCAGCCTGACTTCATGCGACTGCGTGCCATCGGGCGAGATGATCAGCCCGGCAAAGGAAACCGTTGCGCCGGATATCGTCGCATGGCCGGCGATCGGGGTGCGGCAGGAGCCGTCGAGCGCCGCCAGGAAGGCGCGCTCGCAGGCCAGCGCCTGGCCGGTCGGCACGTCGTGGATTGCCGCCAGCATCGCTTCCACGTCGCGGTCGCCGATGCGGCTCTCGATACAGATCGCGCCTTGCCCCGGCGCCGGCGGAAAGACGTCGAGCGGCATCAGGTCGGTGACGACATTTTCGAGCCCGAGCCGCTTCAGCCCGGCATAGGCGAGGATGGTGCCGTCGGCGATGCCTTCGTCGAGCTTGCGCAGCCGCGTCTGCACATTGCCGCGAAACATCACCACGTCGATGTCCGGCCGCATCCGCCGGATCAGTGCCTGGCGCCTGAGCGACGACGAGCCGACCCTGGCGCCTTGCGGCAGGCCGGCAATCGTTCGCGCCGCCTTGCCGATGAAGGCATCGCGTGCGTCCTCGCGCGGCAGGAAGGCGGCCAGTTCCAGCCCCTCGGGCAACAGCGTAGGCATGTCCTTCGACGAATGCACGGCGATGTCGATGCGCCGCGCCAGCAACGCCTCCTCGATCTCCTTGGTGAACAGGCCCTTGCCGCCAGCTTCCGACAGCGGCCGGTCCTGGATGCGATCGCCGCTGGTCGAGATGACGACCACCTCGAACGCCTCGGCCGGCATGCCATGCGCCGTCATCAGCCGCGCCTGCGTTTCATGCGCCTGCGCCAATGCCAGCGGGCTGCCGCGTGTTCCGATTTTCAAGGTTGTTTGCATGGCGCGCCGTCCGTGATAACCCCCGGCAGGATCGAGGTCCGTCTTTCCGGCTTCCTCCTATCGGGGAAAGGCAGGCCGTACAATCCTTGGAGACAGCGACGAATTGATCCGCGTTCTGGGCATCGAGACGAGTTGCGACGAGACCGCCGCCAGCGTGGTGGCGCTGGACGGTCGCAGCACGCCGCAAATCCTGTCGAACATCGTGCTCAGCCAGATCGAGGAGCATGCCGCTTTCGGCGGCGTCGTGCCGGAGATTGCCGCGCGCGCCCATGTCGAGGCGCTCGACGGCATCATCGAGGCAGCGCTGGCCGATTCCGGCGTCGACCTCGCCGACATCGATGCGATTGCCGCCACCGCCGGTCCCGGTCTTGTCGGCGGGCTGATCGTCGGCCTGATGACGGCAAAAGCAATCGCCGCTGCAGCTAAAAAACCGCTGATCGCCGTCAACCATCTCGAAGGCCACGCGCTGACGGCCAGATTGACCGACGGGCTCGACTTTCCCTACCTCTTGCTGCTGGTTTCCGGCGGCCATACCCAGATCGTCGCCGTGCGCGGCGTCGGCGACTACCAGCGCTGGGCGACGACCATCGACGACGCGCTTGGCGAAGCCTTCGACAAGACGGCCAAGATGCTCGGCCTGCCCTATCCGGGCGGACCGAATGTCGAGAAGGCGGCGGCAAATGGCGATGCGGCCCGTTTTGCGTTTCCGCGCCCGATGAAGGGCTCGGCGCAGCCCGATTTTTCCTTTTCCGGCCTCAAGACCGCAGTGCGCCAGGCGGCATCCGCGATCGCCCCGCTGAGCGACCAGGACGTCGCCGATATCTGCGCCTCGTTCCAGGCGGCGGTGGCGGATGCGCTCGGCGACCGTGTTTCGCGGGCGCTGACCAGATTCCGTCAGCAATTCCCGGACAAGGCCGAGCCTGCGCTGGTTGTCGCCGGCGGCGTCGCCGCCAACCGGACGATCAAGGCGACATTGCAAGCGCTGTGCGAACAGGCCGGGTTCAGCTTCGTCGCCCCGCCGCTTAATCTCTGCACCGACAATGCGGCGATGATCGCCTGGGCCGGCATCGAGCGGCTGCGCGCCGGCATATCAGGCGAAAACGCCGCCGATTTCGTGCCGCGCTCGCGCTGGCCGCTGGACAGCGTCTCGGCCCCGATGGTCGGCTCTGGCCGGCGCGGGGCCAAGGCGTGACGAGCAAAGCCATGACGCGCAAAGCCAGCGCCGGCTGGCGTGTCGCCGTGCTTGGCGGCGGTGCCTGGGGCACGGCGCTGGCGCTGGCCATGCTGCGCGCCGGCCATTCGGTCCGGCTGTTCGCGCGCGACCCGGAGACCGTCGCGGCGATCGACCGTGGCGAAAATCCGCGCTATCTGCCCGGCATCGCGCTCGATCCCGGCATCGCGGCGACAAGTGACATCAAACTGGCTCTCGCCGACGCCGACTGCGTGCTGGCGGTGGCGCCGGCGCAATCGTTGCGCGCCATGCTGACGGCCGCGTCCAGCCATGTGCCGAAAGGCGTCCCGCTGGTGCTCTGCGCCAAGGGCATCGAGCGCGACACCGGCGCGCTGCTGTCGTCCATTGCCGAGGAAATCCTGCCGGCAAATCCGGTCGCCGCTTTGTCCGGCCCAAGCTTTGCCACCGACGTCGCCAGGGGCCTGCCCACGGCCGTGGTGGTCTCCGCCCGCGACGAGGCTCTGGCCACCGACCTTGCCGCCCGTTTCTCGGCTGAAAACCTGCGTTGTTATTGGAGCGACGACCTGATCGGCGTCGAGATCGGCGGCGCGCTGAAGAACGTCTTTGCCATCGCCGCGGGTGCCGTTACCGGCGCCGGGCTCGGCGCCAGCGCCCAGGCCGCAATGGTGACGCGCGGCTTCGTCGAATTGCGCCGCATCGGTGCCGCCTTCGGCGCAAAGCCGGAGACGCTGATGGGGCTTTCCGGCCTCGGCGACCTGCTGCTCACCTGCTCGTCCGCCCAGTCGCGCAATTTCGCTCATGGCCTGGCGCTCGGGCAAGGCAAGCCGCTTGCCGGCCTGCCTCTGGCTGAAGGCGTGCCGACGGCGGCGATCGCCGCCCGCATCGCCGGCGAGCGCCGGATCGACGCGCCGATCATCGCCGCCGTCGCCGCCATACTGGACGGCACCGTCACCATAGACCAGGCTGTGTCGGCGTTGATGACCAGGCCGCTCAAAACCGAAACCGACATGTAATCCCGAACGATTGCGGAGATGGAAAGATGCTGTTTGCGTTGATTTGCAAGGACAAGCCAGGAAATCTGCAGGTGCGGCTCGATACGCGGCCCGAGCACATTGCCTTTCTGGAAGGGCTGAACGGCGACAAGAAACTGGCCTTCGCCGGCCCGTTCCTCGACGCCGACGGCAAGCCGAACGGCAGCCTCGTCGTTGTCGAGGCGCCCGATCTGGCTGCGGCAAAAGCCCTGTCGGCGGCCGATCCCTATACCAAGGCAGGGCTGTTCGAAAGCGTCGAAATCCGGCAGTGGAACTGGAGCTTCAACAAACCGGCGGGTATCTAAATGCATGTCGCGCAAAAGTGTGCAGCGGTTTTGTGATAACGACATGCATAAAACAAGAACCTGAAGCGCGTCGCATGACGCCGGTCGAACGCTACGCGCTTTTAGTCGCGGCGGCACCTGAGGAGGAGCAAGACAATGAACTACTGGCTGTTCAAATCCGAACCCTCGGTCTTCTCCTTCGAGGACCTCAAGGCCAAGGGCAAGGCCGGCACGCAATGGGACGGCGTGCGCAATTATGCGGCGCGCAACAACATGAAGGCGATGCAGATCGGCGATCTCGGCTTTTTCTACCATTCCAATGACGGGCTCGACATAGTCGGCATCGCCGAAATCTGCGCTCTGGCCCATCAGGACAGCACGACCGACGACCCCCGCTGGGAGTGCGTCGATATCCGCGCCTTCAAGGACATGCCGAAGCCGGTGACGCTGGAACAGGCCAAGGCCAATCCAAAGCTGGCCGACATGGCGCTGGTGCGGCTCGGGCGGCTGTCCGTGCAGCCGGTGACGCCTGCCGAATGGCAGGAGGTCTGCCGCATGAGCGGACTGACGCCGGCGCCATGACGGCGCTGACGCCGGACAGCGCCAAGAAATTCATCCTCGACAACACGGCGCTGATGGCGCCGCCGCATGTGCCGGAGATACGCCTGCAGCTGGCCGACGAGGCGCATGAATTGTGGCAGCGGACCGAGGATGAGCTGAGCGAAATCGGCCTGCCACCGCCCTTCTGGGCCTTCGCCTGGGCCGGCGGCCAAGGCCTTGCCCGCTACATCCTCGACAATCCGGCTGCGGTGCGCGGCAGGCGCGTGCTCGACTTCGCCTCCGGCTCCGGCCTTGTCGCCATTGCAGCAGTGATGGCCGGATCTGCCGAGGTGATCGCCGCCGATATCGACCCGTTCTGCGCGACCGCGATCCGCCTCAATGCAGAGGCCAATGGCGTCGAGATAGAATTCCTCGCCGGCGACTGCATCGGCACCGATGCGGGCTGGGATCTGGTGCTGGCCGGCGACGTCTTCTACGACAAAGCTTTCGCCGACAGGCTGATGCCGTGGTTCGCGGCGTTGAAGGCGCGCGGCGCCGACATCCTCGTCGGCGATCCCGGCCGCTCCTATCTGCCGAAGGCCGGGCTGGAACCGCTTGCCGTCTACGAAGTGGCGGTAACCCGCGCGCTGGAGGACGCCGAGGTCAAGCGCACCACCGTCTGGTGCCTTGCTTGACGGCATCGCCGAACAGGCGTTCCATCGCGCAATCGACCGGAGGGAATCATGGATTTTTCAGCAATCAATTGGCTGGCGGTAATCGTCGCCGCCGTGGTGGCGTGGCTGTTCGGCGCGGCCTGGTATATGGGCTTGAGCAAGCCGTGGCTGAAGGCCGCCAAGCTTGATCCGGCGACGATGAGCAAGTCGATGCTGCCCTTCGTCGTCTCCTTCGTCGCGGAGCTTGTCATGGCGCTGGTCATGTCGCTGATCATCGGCGCAGTGACCGGCGGCGAACCGAGCCTGCTTGCCGGGGTGATCTTCGGCTTCGTTCTCTGGCTGGGGTTCGTCGCCACGACGCTTTCGGTCAACCATCGCTACGAAGGTTTCGGCTGGGATCTGACGCTCATCGATGTCGGCCATTGGCTCGGCGTGATGCTTCTCATCGGCGCGGTGATCGGCTGGTTCGGCGCGGCGGCGACAGGCTGACCTTTAGGCGGCGACAGGCTGACCTTTAGGTTGGGGTCTTGGCGACTTCCTCGAGAAGCCAATCGCGAAAGGCGACGATGCGTGGATCGTTCGCCGCATTTTCGGGATAGACCAGGAAATAGGCGAACTCGGGCGCGACCTTGATGCCGAGTTCGAACGGCCGGATCAGCCGGCCTTCCGAAAGGTCGTTTGCCACCATGGCGAAATCGGCGAGCGCAACCGCGTTGCCGTCGAGCGCGGCCTGCACGGCATCCGTCGAATTGCCGAACACGATGGTCCGGCTGTCGTCGAAATCGTCGACGCCCGCCGCCGCCATCCACATGCTCCAGTTCGGCCAGGTGACGCCCTGGCGCGACCACTCGATATGCGCCAGCGTATGATGGAACAGGTCGCGTGGCTCCTTGAGCGGCGGCCCTGACCGCAGCAAGGCCGGACTGCAGACGGGAATGATGACGTTTTCGAACAGCCGGTGCGAGCGAAGCCCCGGATATTTGCCGGCGCCGAAACGGATGCCGACATCGACATCGTCGCGGTCGAAATCGCGCACCTCATAGCTGATATCGAAGCGCAGCTCGATTGCCGGATGCTGTTTGCGAAAATCGTCGACGCGCCGCATCAGCCACTTCGTCGCGAATTGCGCATCGAGGGTGACCTTCAGCAGCGCCGATCCGCGCGCCGTCTTCTGCGCCCGTGAGACCGCGCGGCCAAGCAGGTCGAGCGCGTCGGTCGAGGCCTCGAACAGCACCGCACCCGCCTCGGTGAGCCGGATTGTGCGGCTGGTGCGTGTGAACAGCATGATGCCGAGCTGATCCTCGATTTCCTTGATCTGGTGGCTGACCGCTGCCGGCGTCAGGCCGAGCTCGTCGGCGGCGCGGGTGAAATTGAGGTGCCGGGCCGCCGCCTCCAGCGTCCGCAGCGCACGGGTTCCAGGCAGCAGGCGCGCCATCAGGGCCAGACGAGGAGGGTTCGGTCGAGCATTCCAATCCTCAAACAAAACTTGAAGATGCAGAAAAAACTACTCGTTTCCCGTTTGAATTTCAATCCGCCATGATCTGAGCATCGAAGAAACATCAAACCGGATTTGATGTCCGGAGAAGCGGATTGCACCATGTCTGACATCGCCCTGCGCTCTGTAACCCTCCGCCCGGCCTGGCTGCGCGCCGTGCTCGACTGGCTTCGGCACGCGAGAATCGCGGCCAATCTTCCCTACGAGAATGTCGAGGATCTCTCCGATCGCCAGCTGCGCGACATCGGTAGCGAACGCAAGGACATCGCACGCGCCATGGACCGCGAACTCGGCCGGCTCGGCCTTCTCGACATAGGGTGGCAAAGGAGTAGGGGAGTAGGGGAGTAGGGGAGCTAAGCGGCGCGCCCGCCCCTGTCTCTACTTTTACTGCCCTATTCCCCTACTCCCTTATTCCCCTATTCCCTTACCTTACCACCCTCACCACCGTCCGCTCCGACAGCAGCGGCAGCAGCCGTGCCATGGTGCGGGCTGTTACCGCGACGCAGCCTTGCGTCGGCGTGAAGCCGGGGCGCGCCAGGTGGAAGAAGATGGCGCTGCCGCGCCCGCGCCGGCGCGGCACAATGTTCCAGTCCAGCACCAGGCAAGCATCGTAGAGATCGTCGGCCCGCTGCATCCGCTCATGGCTGGCGCCATAGGGGATTTTGACCGGGCGGTTGTAGTTGCGGTCCCCAGGCACTTCGCACCAGCCGACGTCGCGGCCGATCGGCGTCATCGCCAGCCGCGTCCGGCGGCCGCTGGAAAAACGGTCGCCGCGAAAATATCCCGACAATATCCGCATCGAGGCGAGCGGCGTGGCGCCATCGCCCTCGCGCTTGCCGGCCGAGATGCCGCCATGCCCCAGCGCACATGGAAACACGAGTTTGCCGGCCTGTAGAAAGCCCTGGCTGGCATGGCCGGGCCGCGCGCGCACGGTGAGCACGGTGAGCCCTTTCGGCAAAATTGCGCCGACTGCATTGCGATCGTGTTTTTTCTTGTATGATCGTGCCACGGAACAAATCACTGTGAACGGCTGTTGTGCCGGTCAGCTTCCGCATAAACAGGCAGCGGTCAACTGAAATCTCTTTTCAAAACAACGGATTGATCCATGACTTCACGCACCATTCTGATCGTCGACGACGATGACGACCTGCGCGGCACCCTTGTCGAGCAATTGTCGCTTTATGAGGAATTCGATGTCCTGCAGGAAGCGACCGCCGCCAAAGGCGTCGCCGCGGCGCGCGGCGGGCTCATCGACCTGCTCATCATGGATGTCGGCCTGCCCGACATGGATGGCCGCGAGGCGGTGAAGATATTGCGCAAGGGCGGCTACAAGGCGCCGATCATCATGCTGACCGGCCACGACACCGATTCCGACACGATCCTTGGTCTCGAGGCCGGCGCCAACGACTATGTGACGAAGCCGTTCCGCTTTGCCGTGCTGCTGGCCCGCATTCGCGCCCAGCTGCGCCAGCACGAGCAGAGCGAGGACGCCACTTTCTCGGTCGGCCCCTACACGTTCAAGCCCAGCCAGAAGCTTCTGATCGACCCGCGCGGCGCCAAGGTGCGGCTGACCGAAAAGGAAGCCTCGATCATCAAATATCTCTACCGCGCCGACCAGAAGGTGGTGACCCGCGACGTGCTGCTGGAGGAAGTCTGGGGCTACAATTCCGGCGTCACCACGCATACGCTCGAAACCCACGTCTACCGGCTGCGCCAGAAGATCGAGCGCGATCCTTCCAACGCGGAAATTCTCGTGACAGAAAGCGGCGGCTACAAGCTGGTTCCTTAAACATTTCATTATTCAAATAAGCGATCCGGGCGGGGCGCTTTTCGGGTACGGTCCTGAGCTGGAGGTTGGTCTGGATCGAACTCGCGGAGGCATCGGGTCCAAGGAGCGGAACCGATTTTTGAAACGCCTTGCGCGTCCGGGGGCCGCGCGGCGCTCTAGGGAGGAGTGGGACTGACGGTTCGGGGACATAGCTAGATGGCGCTGGATGACGACATCCGCATCCTGTCCACCGTGAGGCTCTTCGAGGGCTTTACGCAGGAACAGCTGCGTCTGCTCGCCTTCGGCGCCGAAACCACCATGCTGAAAGCCGACCACAAGCTTTATCGCGAGGACGACGAAGCTGATTCGGCCTACATCGTGGTCAGCGGCCGCATCGTGCTCTATCGCGAGCACGACGGGGAGCGCATCCCGATCGGCACCGCCGGTCCCGGCACCATACTCAGCGAACTGGCGCTGATCGCCGACACCAACCGGCTGACCAGCGCCTCCGCCGAAATCGATTCGGAAGTGCTGCGGCTCAGCCGCAAGATGTTCCGCCGCATCCTCGAGGAATACCCGGAGCTGGCGGTTCACTTGCACCAGCGCATATTGGAGGATTTCCAGGCGATGATCCGCCGGATCGAGGAACTTGGGCCGCGTTTTGCCGGCTAATGTAGCGCCTCTGGTTTAACCAGATTTCGGAATTTGCGAGTTCTCAAGGCCGGTGCGTTGCGGAAACAAGCTCGGCCTTGCGCCGCGCCGTCTCCAGTCCGAGCGCAATGAAGCGGCGCGCATGTTTGGCCAGCTCCATATTGTCGGTCCACAGATTGCGCCAGATCGCGGTTTTCCGCGACAGGTTCTCGTCGACGATTTCCGACGAGAAGGATTCGAAGCTGAGGTCGTCGCTGTAGCCGATAGCGGTCAGCGCATCGAATATCCCGGCGAAATCGATATTGCCGGTGCCGAGGAAGCCGCGATGGCTCTCGCCGATATGGACATAGCCGATTTTCTTTGCGGCGTTGCGGATGGCCAATCCGACATCGGCCTCCTCGATGTTCATGTGGAACGTGTCGAGATGCAGGAAGATGTTGTCGGAGCCGCTGTCCTCGATAAAGGCCATGCCTTGCGCGGCGGTGTTGAGCAGGTTGCTTTCGAAGCGGTTGACGATCTCGAGGTTGAGGGTGACGCCGGCTGACTTTGCCGTCTCCGCCACCTCGGCAAGCGTGCCGGCGCTGCGGTTCCACTGGTCGCGCGTCGGCGCCTCGCTCTGCAAGCCGTGGCTGGTGCTGAGGATGCCGGCAACCTTCTGGCCGCCGAGATCGCGAGTCAGCGCGATCGTACGTTTCAGGATTTCGACGCCGTGCGCCGCAATCGTTTTGTCGGCGCTCGAAATATCGCCGTCGGCCGGCAGTCCGATGCTGATCGCGACGCCGAGGCCGAGATCGGCTATCCGCTTGGCCAAGCCGTCAATGTCGACATTGGCGGGGTCGAGATAGGAGAATTCGATCAGGTCGAAGCCGGCTTCGCTGGTGTTGGCCAGCGTCCGCTCGAGATCGCTCTGCGTCGAGCTCGCCGACCAGACGAATGAGTGGATTCCGATGCGCGACATGATTGTCTCCGGTTATTCCAGCAGTAGCGGACCCAAGTCCAAATCGGTGTTTGGCAATCCGTTGCTCAGACAAAAAAGGTGCGGCCGGTCAAACCGGCCGCACCAGGCGTGGGAGGTTTAGCGAGCTGCGGTCCAGCCCTTGTAATCCTTCAAATTGTCGGCCGTGATCAGCTTCGGGTCGAGCAGCACCGTCGGCTCGGCCGGCTTCTTGCCGGCAAGCAGGTCAGCCGCCATCGTCAGCGACTGGCCGGCCATCACATAGGGATCCTGCGAGGCCGAGGCTTTGATCATCGACGTGCCGGAAGCGAGTTCCTTCTCGATATCGGGCGCGCCGTCGACCGCCGTGAAGATGAACTCCGAGCGGTTGAGCTGCTTGGCCGCAAGCTGGGCGCCGATCGCCGTCGGATCGTTGATGGCGAACACCGCGTCGATCTTGTCGAAACGGGTCAGCAGCGACTGGAACACTTTCAAGCCGCCGTCACGTGAGCCTTCGGCGTTCTGGTCGTCTGAAAGGACCTTGATGTCGGGGTGTTTTGCCAGCACGTCCTTGCAGCCCTTGACCCTCTCCAGGATCGACGACGAGGCCGGGCCGTTGAGGATGACGTAGTCGCCCTTGCCGCCGGTATGGTCGACCAGATACTGGCACGCCTCTTCGCCGGCCTTGACATTGTTGGTCATCACGGTGACGTCGGCGCCCGGCGCCGAAACGTCAAAAGCGGCAACGACGATGCCGGCCGCCTGTGCCTTCTTCACCGCCGGTGCGATCGCCTTGGCATCGACGGCATTGAGCATGATGACGTCGACGCCGGCGGCGATGAAGGAATCGACCTGCGAGACCTGCTTGTTGAGATCGTAGTCGGCCGATACCGATGTCACCTGCACATTCGGGTTGATTTTCTTGGCCGCGTCCTCGATGCCCTTGATGGTGGCGACGAAGAACGGGTTGCCGAGCAGGCCGACCGAGATGCCGACCTTGTTCAGGTCCTTGGCCGATGCCGGCGCGATGACGGCGGCTGCAAGGGCGACGCCGCAGAGCAGTTTAGCGATGATCTTCATTGTTTTATTTTCCTCCTGATGCCCGCGCCTCTCACGGTGCGTTACACATGAAACCGGCTCGATGGACGCCGGCGACTAAGGGCCATCACGTTCTTGCTCCTGCCTGGAGCCGGTAACGGTCGAGGGCGACCGCCACGATGATGACCAATCCCTTGATGATGTACTGCCAGATGTCGGAAACACCGGCGAGGATGAGCCCATTTGACAGCACGGCGATGATCAGGCCGCCGATCAGCGTGCCCCAGATCGAGCCGACGCCGCCGACGAAGCTGGTGCCGCCGAGGATGACCGCGGCAATGGCGTCGAGTTCGTAGGACTGGCCGAGCTGCAGCCCGTTGGCGGCATAGAGCCGGGCCGCCGACATGGCGCCGCCAAGGCCGGCCAGAAGGCCGGAAACGCCGTAGACGAAGAGCAGCACCAGCGGCACCTTGATGCCGGTCAGTCTGGCGGCCTCGGCGTTGCCGCCGACGGCGTAGATCCAGGTGCCAAGCACGGTGCGCTTGAGCACCAGCCAGGACAGCACCACGACCGCCAGCGCGATGATGACCAGCCATGGAACGCCGAACAGCGAACCGTTGCCGATGAAGTCGAACGGCAGGTCCGAGTTGAACACCGTCGTGTCCTGGCCAAGCAACCGGGCGACGCCGCGCACGGCGGTCAGTGATCCCAGCGTGACGATGAAGGGCGGCAGCTTGATGTAGGCGATCAGCAGGCCGTTGATGACGCCGAAGCCGAGCCCGACGAGAATGGCCGCCGGCACGCCCAGCAGTCCCCAATCGGGCACCAGCGACACCATCACCGCCACCATCGCCGAGGCGGCAAGGATCGAGCCGACGGACAGGTCGATGCCGCCGGTCAGGATGACGAAGGTCATGCCGGCCGCCAACACGATGTTGATCGACGATTGCTGCATGACGATCAGCAGATTGGTCTGGGTGAAAAAGCGCGGGTTGATGAACTGGAAGCCGACCGCCAGCAGAATCAGGATCGGCAGCATGCCGAGCGCAGCGATGGCGGTGCGCCACCTTGTGCTCCTGCCCACCGCCCGGTCGTCCGCTTTCATCGTGTCGGCCACCTTGTCGGTCATCGCTGAGCCGCTCCCGTTGCAAGTTCCATGATCGCTTCCTGCCGCAGTGGCTCGCCCTCCGACGCCGTCACCTCGCCGGCAATTGTGCCGTCGCGCATCACCAGCACGCGGTCGGCGATGCCGATCACCTCCGGCAGTTCGCTGGAGATCATCAGGATGGCGATGCCTTTCTTGGCCAGATTGTCGATCAGCCGGTAGATTTCCGACTTGGCCCCGACATCGACGCCGCGGGTCGGCTCGTCGAGGATGACGACCTGCGGCTCTGTTTCCAGCAGGCGGGCGAGCAGCACCTTCTGCTGGTTGCCGCCTGACAGCGAGCCGGCATTGGCCTGCACCGAGCTGGTGCGGATGGAGAGGTCTGACATCGCTTTGGCGGCGCGCTTTTCGGCGGCCGCGAAGTCGCGCAGACCGCCGGCCTTCGCGTCCCTTGCCAGCACGCCCATGCTGATGTTGTCGGAGATCGACATGTCGAGGAACAGGCCAAGTTGCTTGCGGTCCTCGGTCAGGTAGGCGATGCCGGCATCCAGCGCCTCGCTTGGCGAACCGATGGATATCGGTTTGCCGCCGAGCTCCAGCGTGCCCGATATGTGCCTGTCGGCGCCGAAGATCAGTCGTGCCAGTTCGGTGCGGCCCGAGCCGACCAGGCCGGCCAGCGCCAGCACCTCGCCTTTGTGGAGGTCGAAGGAGCAATTCCTTATGAAATTGCCGTCCGACATGCCGCGCACCGACAGCGCGACGGCGCGCTTGCTGTCCGGCGGGCGGTGATCCTTCTTGTAGAACGTCGACAGATCGCGTCCGACCATCATCGATACCAGGCGCGAGGCGTTCAGATCGGCGCGGTCGAGCGTGCCGACATAGCCGCTGTCGCGCAGCACGCTGACGCGGTCGGCGAGCTGGTAGACCTCTTCCATGCGGTGGCTGATGTAGATGATGGCGATACCTTGCGACTTCAGCGTCGCGATCACCTCGAACAGCCGGTCGGTCTCACGCGAGGTCAGCGAGGTGGTCGGCTCGTCCATGACGATGATGCGCGCATTGGTCGACAGCGCGCGGGCGATTTCGACCAACTGGCGTTCGCCGAGCGACAGGCTGCTGACCGGGGTGCGCGCTGAAAAAGTCACGCCGAGCCGCGCGATGATGTCGCTGGCGCGCCGGTTACACTGCTCGCGATCGACGATGCCGAACCGTCGCGGCTCGTTGCCGAGGAAAATGTTCTGCGCCACCGACAGATTGGGCGCCAGCGACAGCTCCTGGTAGATGACCGCAATGCCGGCGGCGCGTGCCTTGATCGGGTCGCCGGTGGCGGCCGGCATGCCGTCGATCAGGATTTCGCCGCCGGGATCCGGCCGGTAGGCACCGGACAGCACCTTCATCAGCGTCGACTTGCCGGCACCGTTCTCACCCATCAGCGCGTGCAGCTCGCCGGCATGGACGGTCAGCGACACATCGTGCAGGGCGCGGATCGGGCCGAATGTCTTCGAGATGTGGCGCATCTCCAGCACCGGCTGGCGCACCGTCTCGATCCGGGCGATGGCGCTCATCGCGCACCTCCCGCAGCTGCTCTGGGGGCACCCCGATCGGCGGCAAGGCCGCGCCAGTCGTTGCGGTAGCCGGCAAGGCCGCTGAAGCTTGCCGCATGCACCGCCTCCGGCGCCTCGATGGCAAACTCGCGTCCGACGCTTTCGAAGGCAAGTGCTGCGGCACCGGTGGCGCTGCCCTCCAGCGTTGCGCCCTGCAGGAAGGCCTGCCCGGGACGCACTTGCGCCAGCAGCGCGGCAAGCAGCCCGCCATTGTTCAGGCCGCCGTCGACGATGACGGTATTATCGGAATGGATCAGCTCGAGGCACAAATCGACCATCAGCGCGACATAGAGCAGCGCCATGGCCGCGCGTTCGTCGGCGTTGGGCGTGCGCCCGACCAGTTCGCCGCGCCGGTGTGCCATCGGGCCGCCGGGCGCGAAGCTCGGCAGCGCCATGATGCCGGCGTCGATCACCCGCTGTATCGATGACGGCGCGATGGCGCCCTGCCAGCCGGCGCTGATCGTCGCGAATTCGCGGCCGCCCATGAAGCGGATGGTTGGCACCGGGCCGCCATCGACATCGACGTTGACCAGCATGTCGCGCTCGCCGTCGAGTGCGTCGAGCGGGCAGTCCGGATTGAGAACGACGACCCAGGTGCCGGTCGAGACCACGGTCACCGGCCCGAGCTGCTGCCGGCGGTAGGCATGGAGCGCGGCATTGCTGTCGTGGACGCCATTATGGATGGCGACCGGCTTCGCGGCTCGGCCGAAGCGCTGCTCGCCGATCACCGCGCCGGCACGCTCGAAGGCGGGCATCTGGCCGCGCCAGCCCTCGCCATCGACCAGCGAGCTGAAATCGCGTTTGCGCGGCGCCCATAAATGCGAGTGGCAGCCGAGATAGGACACTTCCGATACCGGCCGGCCACCAAGGCGCCAGCTCCAGTATTGGGGGTAGCCGAGGATCGATTTCGCTGCGGCGAAGGCACCGGGCTCCACCTCCTTCAGCCACAACATGTGGCGGCCGTAGTTGAAGCCAAGCGGCAGGCGCGGCGAAAAGGTCTCGGCAAAATCCGGAATGCGGCGATCGATTTGCGCGGCGATCTCGGCCGGCGGTTCCTGCTCGTAATCGAGGATCGGATGCGTCAGCGCGGCGTCGTCGACCAACGCGAAGGTGCAGCCATGGCCGGATACCATCAGCCCTTCCACGCCATGCGTGTCGACGGCGTCATCGATGGCGCGGGCCGCCCAGTCGTGCAGCGTTGCCTCGTCGAGCACGCTGAAGCCGTTTTTGCGGATCCAGCTCGGCTGGGTGCGGCGCTCGTCGAGGATGCGTCCGTCCTGGCCGAAGACGAACAGCTTCGAATTGGTCTTGCCGAAATCGAGGACGGCTACTTTCACTGGGCGCCTCCCGAGGAAGCGGCGATGCGCACCATGACGCCGGCATCTTCGAGCATGCGCGCGTCGGTGTCGGACAGGCCCTCATCGGTGACCAGCGTACCGATCCGCGACAGCGGCAGCGCCACGTTGCGGGCGTGGATCGACAGTTTGCGGCTGTCGGCCAGCACGACGATCTGGTCGGCGCAGAGGCTGAGCTCGACGATCGAGCGGACCAGCAGCGGGTGCGATTCCAGAAGGCCTTCCTGGCCGATGCCTTGCGCGCCGAGAAAGAACTTCGAGGCGTAGAACGGCACCGTCTGGGTCAGCGAATGGATGATACCCGGCTCGCGGTGCAGTTCGCCGCCGGCGACGGTCAGGCTGCAATGGCCGTGATCGCTGAGATAGGCCGCGAGCGGCATCGAGTTGGTGTAGAGCCGGATGTTGCGGTCGGCGAGCTTGACGCCGAGATGGAAGCAGGTCGAACCGCCATGCACGATGACCGCGTCGCCGTCGCGCACCATGGTGGCGGCGAGAGCGGCGATCTGCCGCTTGGCCTCGACGGCGAGGTCGCGGTTCTCGTCATAGGGCCTGGCATAGGCGACGCCAACTTGCGAAGCGCCATCGAGCGCCGAGATGCCGCCATAGACCTTGCGCGCTTCGCCGGCCTCGTCGATCTTGTCGATGTCGCGCCGCACCGTCGCCGCCGACACGCCAAGCCGCTCCTGCAGCTCGCGCACCGATGCGAAAGGCCGGTCTCGCAAAAGCTCGACAATCTGGCGCTGGCGGCCGGAGTCGCTCAACCCTTACCTCCCAATGCGCTTGCCTCCCAAGCCATTTTGCACGGCATTGCCATTTTGCACGGCAATTGGTGCAACTTACTCAACGGGCCTCGGATTGCAAGCGTGATTTGACGCGATAACATCACTGTTGACGTAACTTACTCGCATCTGCGATACCAGCGTCGGTCTTAGTCCCGGCAACGGGCCGTCCAAAGCCGTGGCCACGCGGCCGGTTTGTAGAGGAATTTCGATGACGATCAGTGCGGATGCGCAGGAATTGGCAGCGCTGCGGTCGCTTTCGGCCGTCATCGGCAGCGACCCGCATCTGACCCAGGCCGCCGGCGGCAATACCTCGCTGAAAGCCGGCGACACGCTCTGGATCAAGGCCTCCGGTACCTGGCTGAAGGACGCGCTTACCGCAGACATCATGGTGCCGGTCAGCATCCCGCCATTGCTTGAAGCCATCGAACGGCGCGACCCGGCCGCCGAACAGCCGCAGGCCTTTGCCATCGGCGCCCTCAATCCACGCGGCTTGCGCCCGTCGATCGAGACCACGGTGCATGCGCTGATGCCGCAGCGTATCGTCCTGCATGTCCACTGCGTCGAGACCATTTCGCTGGCCGTGCAGGCCGATTGCGAGGCCGAGGTCGCCAGGCGGCTCGATGGCCACCAATGGACCTATGTTCCTTATCGCCGGCCGGGGCTGCCGCTTGCCCAAGGGATCGCCGAGCGCTTGCGGCCAGGCGTAGACATCCTGATCCTCGGCAATCACGGTCTGGTCGTTGCAGCCGAGACCGTCGCCGCGGCCGACATGCTGCTGCGCCGCGTAACCCGGCTCCTGGCGCGGCCGCCGCGCCAGGTGGCTGAGCCGGACATTGCCGCACTGACGGCGCGCGCCGGCGGCAGCGGCTACAGACTGCCAGCCGACGTGGAGGCGCATGCGGTGGCGATCGACCCCGAAAGCTGCCGCATGGCTTCGGGTGGCAGCCTCTACCCCGACCACGTCATCTTTCTCGGCGAGGGTTCGGTCGTGGCGGGACCGGGCGAGGATGTGAAGCGCGTGATCGAGCGCTGCGGCGCCGCACCCGTGGCGATCCTGTTTCCCGGCCTTGGCGTGCTGATGCGCGGCGACGCCGGCGCCGGCGCCGACGCCATGCAGCGCTGCCTCGCCGACGTGACGGCGCGGGTCGATGTCGCAGCGAAGCTGAATTATCTGACAGCGGCGGAGAATGACGAACTGATCAACTGGGACGCCGAAAAATATCGCCAGAAACTCAATGCCGGAGGCAGCTGACATGCCGCGTTCGTCAAGCCCGCTATCAACTGGCCCGCTTGCCATCGGCATCGACATCGGCACATCCGGCGCGCGCGCCGTCGCATTGCGCCCGGACTTTTCCATCGCCGCGCATTCCGCAATTGCCCTTGAGCGATTTGGGCTGAACGGCCGCGACCCCGCCGTATGGTGGGAGGCGGTCGGCGCGACGTTGGCGGAAGTGCTCAAATGTATCGATCGCGCGGCAGTGCTCTCGATCGCCGTCGACGGTACGTCGGGCACGCTGCTGCCGGTCGACGGCTCCGGGCGGCCGCTGGCCGAACCGCTGATGTACAACGACAAGGTCGCTGACGACATTATTCTGACTGCAATAGCCGGCGCGGCACCGGCAACGAGCGCTGCACTTGGGGCGACGTCCGGTCTCGCCAAGGCGCTGTCTTTCCAGCACCTGCCCGGCGTCGCCACTGTGCTGCACCAGGCCGACTGGATCGCCGGACAGTTTTCCGGCCGCTTCGATGTCAGTGACGAGAACAACGCGCTGAAAACCGGCTACGACGTCGAGGCCCGGCGCTGGCCGGACTGGATCGCGGCGACCGGCATGCGCATGGAATTCCTGCCCCGAATCGTGCGGCCGGGCGATGTCACGGGCACGCTCACCGCCAGCGCTGCGAAAATGTTCGGCCTGCCGCGCGACGTGGTTGTCGTCGCCGGCACCACCGATGGATGCGCGTCGTTCCTGGCGACCGGTGCGACTGCCGCGGGCGCCGGCGTCACCGCGCTCGGCTCATCGCTGACCATCAAGATCCTCTCCGACCGGCCGATCTCGGCGCCGCAATTCGGCATCTACAGCCATAGGCTGGGAGACACCTATCTGGCGGGCGGCGCCTCGAACTCCGGCGGCAAGGTGCTGGCCCAGCATTTCCCCGTCGCCCGCATTGTCGAGCTCAGCAAAAAGATCGACCCGGCGACCGAGACCGGCCTCGATTATTACCCGCTGCCGGCGCCGGGCGAACGCTTCCCCATAGCCGATCCGGCGCTGCCGCCCCGCCTCGAGCCGCGGCCCGCCGACGACGCCGATTATCTGAAAGCGATGTTCGAGGGTATTGCGGCGATCGAAGCGCTCGGCTATCGCCGGCTTGCCGAACTCGGCGCACCTCGGCTTACATCGGTCAGGAGCGTCGGCGGCGGTGCGGCCAATCCGGCCTGGACGGCGATCCGGCAGCGCAAGCTTGGCGTCGCTCTCGTGCCGGCTCTTTCGGAGGAGGCCGCCGCCGGCACGGCGCGGCTGGCGCTGATGGGCGCAGGCGCAGCGGGGCTTTTATGACGGCCAAGATAATTCAGCACCTCGACGGCATCGCCGCGCTGGCCGAGCGCTATCAGGTGTTCCTGCTCGACCAATTTGGTGTGCTGCACGACGGCACCAGCGCCTATCCAGGCGCTATCGAAGCCTTGTCGGCACTCAAGCGCGCCGGCAAGACCATCGTGCTGATCTCGAATTCCGGCAAGCGGGCGCAACCCAATGAGCGCCGCCTGCTGAAGCTCGGCTTCGCACCGGGAAGCTGGGACCATTTTGTCTCCTCCGGCGAGGTGGCGTGGCGCTCCTTCCACGAAATGGCGGCATCGAGGACCCTGCGCCCGCAGACAAAATGCCTGCTGATCAGCCGCGACAATGACCGTTCGGCTGTCGACGGCCTTCCCCTTGTCCTGGCCAAGGACGGCGACGATGCAGAACTGGTACTGATTTCCGCCAGCGAGGGCGATCGCTACGACCTCGATCATTATCGCCGGCTTCTTGGTCCGGCAGCGGCGCGCCAGGTGCCGTGCTTCTGCACCAACCCCGACAACATCATGCTGACTGCCGTCGGGCCTCGCTTCGGCGCCGGCCGGCTAGCCGATCTCTATGAGAACCTCGGCGGCAGCGTCACCCGCATCGGCAAGCCCTATCCGCAGATATTCGAGGCAGCGCTGGCGCTGGCGGGCAACCCGGAGCGCAGCAACGTGGTCTGCGTCGGCGACAGCGTCGAGCACGACATCGCCGGCGGCAACGGCGTCGGCGTCGCGACGACGCTGGTCCTGTCCGGCATATTGGCGGAGACACCTGATCTGGAGACTGTTTTCGCCACGCTGAACGCCCGCCCCGACTACATCGCGGATAGCTTCAGGTTTCGCTGAATTGTTAAGGCGAGACAAAGCTAATCGAGGTTGAAACGCCCGATCACCGGCACATGGTCGGAGGGCCGCTCCCAGCCGCGCGCCGGCCGCAGGATTTCATAGCCGGCAAACTGCGGCACCAGGTTTGGCGACGACCAGATATGGTCGAGGCGGCGGCCGCGATTTGACGCCTGCCAATCCTGTGCACGATAGCTCCACCAGGTGTAGAGCTTCTCCTCGTAAGGCACATTGAGCCGCATCAGGTCGACCCAGTCGCCGGCGAGCCGCATCGCTTCGAAATTTTCCGTCTCGACCGGCGTATGGCTGACGACGTTGAGCAGCTGCTTGTGAGACCAGACATCGTGCTCGAGCGGCGCGATGTTAAGATCGCCGACCAGGATCGAGCCGGAAACCTCGTCATGCTCGGCGCGGACGGCGTTCATCTCGGCAACAAAATCGAGCTTGTGCTTGAACTTCCGGTTGACGGCCGGGTCGGGCTCGTCGCCGCCGGCCGGCACGTAGAAATTGTGCAGCAGGATCGCCTTGCCGCCAGCCTTGACGGTGACCGACAGATGCCGGCTGTCGTCGATCTCGCAGAAGCGGCGCTTTTCGACCACCTCGATCGGCCGCCGTGCCACCGTCGCAACGCCGTGGTAGCCCTTCTGGCCATGGAAGGCGATGTGCTCGTAGCCAAGCTTGCGGAACGCCTTCTCCGGAAACAATTCGTCAGGAACCTTGGTTTCCTGCAGGCAGAGCACGTCCGGCGCCTGCTCGACCAGCAGACGCTCGACGATCGGCATGCGCAGCCGGACGGAGTTGATGTTCCAGGTAGCGACGGAAAACGGCATGTGGGGTTCCGGACAACGCAAGATCCGCCGGATGGCCCGACGGAAGTCAATCGCGGAAACTACTGCCAGCCGCGCACCGCAAAAACAAGCCGGCCGCGCCTTGGGGGGCGCGGCCCATGACTTTCCAGAAATATCAATACAGGAACCAAGCCCAAGGTGTGCTGAGATTCAGGTCAGGCCGAGTCGGAGTCGAAGACGGGCGCGAAGCGACCAGAATGGTGGATTCCGAGAACCGGAGCGGAGCGTACTTTTGGGTACGTGAGCACCGGCCTACGCCGGCCGTAGCCTTAACTGCCACGACCGCTCATGAGTGCTTTGGCCGGCGAAGGCCGGAAGCGCAGGAAACCGCCGTTGCAGGCCGGCATCACCTGAATATCGACACACCTTAGCGCGACTTGGTGTTCAGTTCCCGGTTGGCCGTATAGTCGATGGCAAAGGTGTCGGGCGCGAAACTGACGCCCTCCTTGGTGTTGAAGATCATCACCGTCGTGTCCTTGCCTTGCGCATCGGTGATGGTCCACTGCCGCAATTCATAGGATTTCGGATCGAACATCATGGTGATCTTCGAATTGCCGAACACCGATTTGTCGGCAAGCTGGATGGTGGTGAGATCGTTTTCTTCCTTGACGCTTCTGACGCGTCCGCCCGACAGATCGATCTTGTCGTCGAGCAGCAGCTTCAGCGGTGTCTTCGACAGCGGGTAGAGGTCGGAGGTCCGCAGCTTCTTGTTGAGGATGACCACCGACTTGCCGTCGGAAATCACCCTGAAATTCGAGGCGCCGTCATAGTTGAAGCGGATCTTGCCCGGCCGTTCCAGAAAGAACTTGCCGCCGGTCTGCTCGCCCTTGGGCCCGAACTGCACGAACTCGCCGCTCATCGATTTGACCGAGGAGAAATGATCGGCGATCTTCTGCGCCGTCGCCGGAACCGCTGCTTGCGCCGACGCCAGCAGCTGGAAGCCGGGCACGACGTTGACGGCCGCGGCACCGGCCAGGACCAGACCGAGGCCGAGCACCTGTCGGCGGGTTGGGGCGAAATCCCTGCTTGGGGCGAAAGATGCGTTTTTCATGCCGGTCACCATCATCTGATTGCTTGCTCGTTATATTGGTCTGCCCCCCCAGTTGGGCTTAAGTTTGGCGGGCGCGCAGCGCTCATCCGTTGCAACGCGCCGAGAGGTTCAAAGTTGCCGGCGCGGATGCGCTCTAGAACTTGTCGTCCTCCGTCGGCACCAGGATTTCGCGTTTTCCGGCATGGTTGGCCGGGCCGACAATGCCTTCCTTCTCCATCTTCTCGATGATCGAGGCGGCGCGGTTGTAGCCGATGCCGAGCCGGCGCTGGATGTAGCTGGTCGAGGCCTTACCGTCGCGCAGCACCACCGCGACCGCCTGGTCGTAGGGATCGTCGGAATCCTCGAAATTACCGCCATCGCCACTGCCGCCATTGCCTTTGCCCGACGGCTCATCATCATCCTTGTCGTCGTCCTCGGTGATGGCGTCGAGATATTCCGGCACGCCTTGCAATTTCAGATGCGCGACGATCCTCTCCACCTCGTCGTCGGAAACGAAGGGACCGTGCACGCGCTGGATGCGGCCGCCGCCGGCCATGTAGAGCATATCGCCCATTCCGAGCAGCTGTTCGGCGCCCTGCTCGCCCAGGATGGTGCGGCTGTCGATCTTCGATGTCACCTGGAAGGAGATGCGGGTCGGGAAGTTGGCCTTGATGGTGCCGGTGATGACGTCGACCGACGGCCGCTGCGTTGCCATGATGACATGGATGCCGGCGGCGCGCGCCATCTGCGCCAGGCGCTGCACTGCGCCTTCGATGTCCTTGCCGGCGACCATCATCAGATCGGCCATCTCGTCGATGATGACGACGATGTAGGGCATCGGCTCGAGGTCGAGGTTCTCCGTCTCGTAGATCGCTTCACCGGTCTGGCGGTCGAAGCCGGTCTGCACGGTGCGCGAGATTCTTTCGCCTTTTTTCTCGGCCTGCTGCACGCGCGCGTTGAAACCGTCGATGTTGCGGACGCCGACCTTCGACATTTTGCGGTAGCGGTCCTCCATCTCTCGCACGGTCCATTTCAGCGCCACCACCGCCTTCTTCGGATCGGTGACCACCGGCGTCAGAAGATGCGGGATGCCGTCATAGACCGAGAGTTCCAGCATTTTCGGATCGATCATGATCAGCCGGCAGTCCTGCGGCGTCAGCCGATAGAGCAGCGACAGGATCATGGTGTTGATGGCGACGGACTTGCCCGAGCCGGTGGTGCCGGCGACCAGCACGTGCGGCATCTTGGCGATGTCGACGATGACCGCCTCGCCATTGATGGTCTTGCCCAGCGCCAGCGCCAGCTTGGCCTTGGTGGTCTCGAAATCGCGGCTGGCCATGATCTCGCGCAAATAGACGGTCTCGCGCCTGGCGTTCGGCAATTCGATGCCGATGGCGTTGCGGCCAGGCACCACGGCGACACGGCAGGCGATGGCGCTCATCGAGCGGGCGATGTCGTCGGACAGGCCGATCACCCGCGACGATTTGATGCCGGGCGCGGGTTCCAGCTCGTAAAGCGTGACGACCGGACCCGGGCGCACATGGATGATTTCGCCCTTGACGCCGAAATCCTCCAGCACGCCCTCGAGCAGGCGGGCGTTCTGCTCCAGCGCGTCCTTCGACAGGCTGGCGTCGCGCACCACGTTCTTCGGTTCCGACAGGAAATGCAGTGACGGCATCTCGAATTTTTCCGAGCCGATCAGCGAGGTCTGCGCCTCGCGCTGGACCCGGGCGCCGGGTGCCGGCCGCGGCGCCGGCGCCTCGACGCGTGTCGCCGCATCGGAACGGAAGTTCTGCACCTTCGCCGTCGGCGCGGCGCGGCGTTGGCCGGCCGGCTCGGGCGCGAAATCCATGTCGTCGTCATTGTCGTCGTTATCGAAGACATCGGCATCGTCGGGGTCGATCGAGGCACTGCGGTCGTTGACCATGGCGGCGAAGAATTCCGGCTCGACGCGGGCGCGCCCGCCCGGGCTCATCCGCGCCTCGGCGAACTCGGCCGATTCGACCCGTTCTGCCGCCCGCCGCCAGGCGCTGGCCCGCGGCTCCATCTCCGGCTCGAAATCGTCGCGCTCGCGCCGGCGCGCGGCGCGGCGACGCAGATAGGCCCGCAGCGACAGCCACCAATGGGTGATGGCGCCAAGCGCCAATATGCCTTCGTCGCCCTCGTCCTCTTCATTGTCGAAAAGCAGGTCGTCCTGCGGATCGGCAGCAGTGTGCTGATCAAGCACGGCAAAGCCGTTCTTGCGTGAAATCAGCGCCGAACCATACAGAAACAGCCCCAGCGCCGGTGCTGCAAGGAGCACGGCAAGCACGCTGGCGACGCGGCCGGTCGGATAGCCGCCGATGACCAGGCCGGGAATGTTGAGCACCATGTCGCCAAAGACGCCGCCGAGGCCGGTCGGCAGCGGCCAGGTCTTGGGCGGCACCACGCAGCCGGCAATTGCCGCGCCAAGCAGCGAAAACCCGAACCAGGCCAGCGCCCGTTTCGGCAGCCGGTCGACGCCGCGCGCGGTAAACAGCAGAAATCCCCAGATCACCGCCGGCACCAGCGCCGCAACGGCGGCGAGTCCGAAGAACTGCATGGCAATGTCGGAAAAGACGGCGCCGGCATAACCCATTGCATTGGTGACGATATTATCGGTGGCGTGCGAGAAGCTCGGATCGGCGACGTTCCAGGTGGCAAGGGCGGCGACGCCGAAGCCAACCAGAGCAAACAGCCCGGCACCGACCAGCCGCCCGACCTGGCGCCTCGCGAACGCCCGGATGCCGTGCCCCGTATCGGCCAGCGCAAACGGTGCTGAAGCCCCTGAACGCATGCTCTTCCTCGTCTGTCGTTGCCCGGCCGGGCGCGGACGCGCAACACGGCAGATTCGGCTGTCAGACTAGCGGCGGGAAGGTTAAGGGCGCATTAACCATGGGCAGCCTGCGTCTGCGGAACGGGCGCAGGATGTCATGCCTGACTTCCTGTTCAAACGCGGCGGTGATCCTGCGACAGGCATTGGCAACCACGCTGACTCGGCGAAAATGGCGGGCACGCTGGAGCCGCTGCGGCAGATGTTTCACGCCGCCGACGGATCGAGCACCTTGATCAAGCGATCGTGATCGAGCCGTCACGGCCATCCGCGCACAAAAAGAGGCCCGGAAGATTTCCGGGCCTCAAGGCGTGAGCCCTTGCGGGAGCATCACGACGGGATGGGACGTCGCGAGGCGGCCGAGGCCGCCCCGGACGAGCTTACGGGTGATAGGCCACTTCGCCGTGCGAGGTGAGATCGAGCCCCTCGCGCTCTGCATCGGCTGTCGGACGCAGGCCGACGATCAGGTCGACGATCTTGTAGAGGATCGCGCTGCCGATACCCGACCAGAGGATTGTCACCAGCACACCCTTGAACTGCGACATCAGCTGGGTGGCCGTGCCGGCGTAGCCGGCGGCGAAGTCGGCTGTCGAGTAATCGACGATGCCGGCGCCGCCGAGAGCGGGATTGACCAGGATACCGGTGCCGAGCGCGCCGATGATGCCGCCGATGCAGTGGATGCCGAAAACATCGAGGCTGTCGTCGTAGCCGAACTTGTTCTTCACCACCGAGACGAAGAAGTAGCAGACGCAAGTGGCGACGAGACCGAGCACGATGGCGCCCATCGGTCCGGCAAAGCCGGCGGCAGGTGTCACGGCGACGAGGCCGGTGACAGCACCCGAAACGGCGCCAAGCATGGATGCTTTGCCGCGCAGCAGCGTTTCAAGCACGATCCAGGTCACTGCCGCCGCCGCCGTGGCGACAAACGTATTGACCATGGCCAGCACGGCATAGGCGTTCGCTTCCAGGTTCGAACCGGCATTGAAGCCGAACCAGCCGACCCACAGCAGCGAGGCGCCGACCATGGTCAGCGTCATCGAGTGCGGCGCCATGACGTCCTTCTGATAGCCGATACGCTTGCCGATCATCAGCGCGCCGACAAGGCCGGCAATGCCTGCATTGATGTGAACGACGGTGCCGCCGGCGAAGTCGATGGCGCCGAAGCCGAAGATGAGACCCGACGGATCGCTATAAGCGCTCGGGCCGCCCCAGAACCACACCATGTGCGCGATCGGGAAATATACGAAGGTGACCCAGAGGATGGTGAAAAGGATCACGGCGGAGAACTTGATGCGTTCGGCGAAAGCGCCGACGATCAGGGCAGGCGTGATGCAGGCGAAGGTCATCTGGAAGAGAACGAACACCAGTTCGGGAATGGCCACGCCCTTGGTGAAGGTTTCGGACACCGTCGTCACGTCGACGCCGGCCAGAAACATCTTGGAAAGGCCACCGACGAAGGCGTTGCCGGGGGTGAAGGCCAGGCTGTAGCCGTAGAAAACCCAGACGATCATGACCACGCTGGTGATGGTGAAGACCTGCATCAGCACCGACAGCATATTCTTGGCGCGAACCAGGCCACCGTAGAAAAGGGCAAGGCCGGGAATGGTCATCAGCAGCACCAGAATAGTGGAGATCATCATCCACGTCGTGTCGCCCTTGTCGATGGTGAATGCCGGCGCCGCTGCCGGTGCTGCCGGAGCCGCTTCCTGAGCGAACGCAGCAACCGTGCCCAGTGCAGCGAGAGCGAGCGAACCCAAAACGGCCGCGCGTCCCGTTATCTTCAAGGTGGAAGGAATATTCATTGAACTCTCCATTGGAATACGTGTCCGCGGCTCAAAGCGCGTCGGTGTCTGTTTCGCCGGTGCGAATGCGCACCGCCTGGTCGATGCCGAAGACGAAGATCTTGCCGTCGCCGATCTGACCGGTCTTGGCCGCCGCGGTGATGGCTTCGACGGCCTTGTCGACCATGTCGACGGCGACCGCGACTTCGATCTTGATCTTCGGCAGGAAGCTGACCGCGTATTCCGCCCCGCGATAGATTTCCGTGTGCCCCTTCTGACGTCCGTAGCCTTTTACTTCGGTGACGGTCAGGCCTTGGATGCCGACTGCGGTGAGCGCCTCGCGCACCTCGTCGAGCTTGAACGGCTTTATGATTGCCATCACGATCTTCATAAGGTTTCACCCTTTGCTGTTGCGGGTCCCCGCGTTTGCACGACTTCGCCGATCCCCATGAGAGCCGGAGAGTGCCCGCTAGGATTCAAGCTCCGTGCCAATTGCCGAAGCAGGGTGTGAAGTTGTTGTTAAACAACGAAATCGGGAAGGTTTGTCGGCTGCCTGTTCACAGTCGCGTCAATGCAAATGATTAAAAAATAGGCAAAATTCGAAAAATGCCTACTCGGCAGGCGGCCGCTTCAGCCGGATGAGTCCTTCTTGGGCAACCGAGGCGATCAACGTGCCGTCGCGGGCAAACAGCGAGCCGCGGGTAAAGCCACGCGATCCTTGCGTCGACGGGCTGTCCTGCGTGTACAGCATCCAGTCGTCGAGCGGGTGGCTGCGATGGAACCACATGGCGTGGTCGAGGCTCGCTGCCTGGATGTCGCGATCGAAAATGGCGCGGCCGTGGGCAAAAGTCGAGGTGTCGAGCAACGTCATATCGGAGAGGTAAGCGAGCACGGCCGCCTGCGTGGCGCGGTCGGCCGGCACCGGGCCGGTGGTGCGGATCCAGATGTTCTGCTTCGGCTCGAGCTTTTCCCGGCTGGTGTAATGCTTCAGCATCACCGGCTTCATCTCGATCGGCCGGTCGCGCTCCCAATAGCGCTTGATGCCGTCGGGCACGGCTTCGCCGAACTTGCCCAGCAATTCGCGCTGCGACAGCAATGTGTCGGGCGCCGGCACGTCCTGCGGCATCGGCACCTGATGTTCCAGGCCGACCTCATCCTGCTGGAATGAGGCTTCCAGCGAAAAGATCGCCTGGCCGTGCTGGATCGCGACGACGCGGCGCGTGGTGAAGGAGCCGCCGTCACGGATGCGGTCGACCTCGTAGATGATCGGCACCTTGGTGTCGCCCGGTCGCATGAAATAGCCATGCAGCGAGTGCACATGGCGCTCGGCCTCGACCGTTCGCTGCGCGGCGACAAGCGCCTGGGCGATGGTCTGGCCGCCGAAGATGCGCTGCCAGTCGAGCTTGGGGCTGCGACCGCGATACAGGTTGTGTTCCAGCTGCTCGAGGTCGAGAATGCCGAGAAGCTCGTCCATGGCTGCCGTCATCTTGACCTCGCCGCAAAATTACCATGGCGGTTTCCGACAGGAACAGCGGGCAGTCAAGGGCGGAATGCCCGGCGACAGTCAGCTGCGAAAGGAATTGCCATGGTCGACAGCAAGAATTCGCTCGACGTTCTGGTCGCCGGCGCCGGCTATATCGGCCTGGCCGCCGCCGTGTCGCTGAAGCAGGCGCGGCCGAGCCTCGCCGTTGCCGTCGTCGACGCAGCACCCGCCGGCGTCTGGCAGAAGGACGGCCGCGCCTCGGCGATTGCAGCCGCCGCGTGCCGCATGCTCGACCAGCTCGGCGTCTGGAACGAGATAGCGCCGGAGGCGCAGGCGATCACCGAAATGACCGTCACCGATTCGCGCACAACGGATCCGGTCCGTCCGGTGTTCCTCACCTTCGACGGCGAGGTCGCGCCCGGCGAACCCTTTGCGCATATGGTCGCCAACAAGGATTTGAACGGCGCCTTGCGCCGGCGCGCCGAACAGCTCGGCATCGGCATCATCGAGGGCGTCGCCGTCCGCGCCTTCGATACCAACGGCGCCGGCATCACCGTGCATCTTGCCGATGGCGCGACGCTTAAGGCGCGGCTGCTGGTCGCCGCCGACGGCGTCAACTCGAAGCTGCGCGACATGGCCGGCATCAAAACGGTGAAATGGGAGTATGGCCAGTCCGGCATCGTCTGCACGGTGGCGCATGAGCGGCCGCACAACGGCCGCGCCGAAGAGCATTTTCTTCCGGCCGGCCCCTTTGCCACGCTGCCACTCAAGCCGGGCAAGGACGGCACCAACCGTTCGTCGATCGTCTGGGTCGAACGGTCGCAGGATGCCGAAAAGCTGGTCGCAGGCGACACCCTGATCCTGGAGTATGAGCTCGAGCACCGCTTTGGCCTCAAGCTCGGCGAAATCCATATCGCCGACAAGCCCCGCGCCTGGCCGCTCGGGCTGACCATTGCGCGCGCCTTCGTCGCGCCGCGCATCGCCTTGGCCGGCGACGCCGCCCACGGCATCCACCCGATCGCCGGCCAGGGCCTCAATCTGGGCTTCAAGGACGTGGCGGCACTTGCTGAGGTGGTGGTCGAGGCCGACCGGCTCGGCCAGGACATCGGCGCGCTCGACGTGCTTGAGCGCTACCAGCAATGGCGGCGCTTCGACACGGTGCAGATGGGCATCACCACCGATGTGCTGAACCGGCTGTTTTCCAACGATTTCGGCCCGCTGCGTACGTTGCGCGACGTCGGTCTTGGCCTTGTCGAACGCATGCCGCGGCTGAAGGGGTTCTTCATCCGCCAGGCGTCAGGTCTGTCCGGCGACACGCCGAAGCTGTTGAAGGGCGAGGCGATCTGATCCATCTCACAGACATGCCAGGATGTGTTGAGATTCAGGTCAGGCCGAGCCGGAGTCGAAGACGGGGCGCGAAGCGACCAACAGTGGCTTCCGAGAACCGGAGCGGAGCGTGCGTTTGGGTACGTGAGAATAGGAAGCGCAGGAAGCCACCCTTTGCAGGCCGGCATCACCTGAATATCAGCACACCCTAATTGACCTCGAAACCGAGCTTCTGGCGCAGCCGGAGCATGCGCTGGTCGGAAATCTGCTGGCTTTGCCCGCCGACTTCCGTGACACGGCTGACCATCTGTAGCAGATCGTTCCTTTCAGCCGCGTCGAGGCGTTCGCGCAGGAACGGTGCCAGCTTGTCGATGACGACCGTGGCATCGTCGATTTGCGAGGCCGCCCATTTGGCGTAGATCACCGCTTCATCGGTCTGCTTTTTGTCGGCAATCTCCGAGATCACCGATCGAATGGCAGCTTCGCGTTGCGGCAGCACCGGACCATGCTCGGAAACAATGGCGGTGATCAGCGTCGCCGCCGCCACGACCGGATCGTCGATCGCCGTCAACGGCGAGAGCGCCGCCTGCTTGCGCAGTTTCTTGCGGCGGACATTGCCCTGGACGCGGCCAACGACGTCGGCAACCTCACGCGCCGCGTCGTTCATGGTCTTCAGCCGGTACCACCAGAACGCCGCTGCCCCCAGCAGGCCGATTGCAGCAATCAATATATGCATGCCCAAGATCCCCAATCTCAGGCGACGATAAGAGAAGTGTCGTTTCGCTTCAACACGCAAAAGTTGCGCCAATTGAAGAAAACGAAAGCCTGCGCCAGTCGCCGGCCGCCGACATCTCTACGACCCCGGCACATTGTAGATCGCCCGCACCTCGATCGTGCCGATTTCTGCCAGCGGAATGCCGCCGGCGATCTCCAGCGCCTCGTCGACGTCCCCGGCCTCGATCATGACGAAACCGAGCAACTGCTCCTTGGTCTCGGCGAAGGGGCCGTCCGTGACCAGCCGCTTGCCTTTGCGCCGGCGCACGGTTTTCGACGTCTGCACCGATTGCAGCGCCTGCGCGATGATCAGCCGGCCGCTTTGTGCCACCGACCTGTCATAGGCCAGCGAATCGGCGTCGAGCTTGGCCAGCCTCGCAGGCGTCATTGCGTAGAGATCTTTTTCTTCGCCGTAGACCAGGCAAACGTATTTCATCTTTACCTCCATTCCTGGGTTGAAGCGGCAGCCGAGGCTAGGGAAATCTCGGCCGGGCCTTTGCCCGCTGTATGATCGAGCCCCGCTGCATAATCCAGAAAGGACACCGCAATCCCGATAATGGCAATCGCCGCAAGCAGCCGGCCGAAGCCGGAAGGCGGCACGCGCGACCAGTCGGCTTGTTGTTCACCGGCCCTGTGGCTGGTGTTTGTCCAGTGAGCAGAAAACAGATTGTTCATGTGGTCCTCCATCCGGCCACCAATTCCATGGCCGCCCGCAGGACGGTCGGGGCAGATGGAAGTCGACATTTTTGCACGCATATTTTTTTCGCGATTTTTTCCCGAGCGATTTTTTGCTTGACCATGATGTGTCACGCTGCCGCCGATACGAAAGCGCGGGTGGCCTTCGCTCCAGCGCGCGCTATAGTCGACTGGATGCCGATCACGGGCTCAATCACGACAATCAAGGAGGAATTGATGGACCGCACCGCCAACGCCGTTTGGAAAGGCAGTTTCAAGGAAGGCAAAGGCACGCTCGAAACCCAGAGCGGGACGCTGAAAGGTACGCCCTATTCTGCCAAGATGCGTTTCGAGGACGAGAGCGGCAAATCCGGCACCAACCCGGAAGAGCTGATCGCCGCCGCCCATGCCGGCTGCTACGCCATGCAGCTTTCGCATTTCCTCGCCGAGAACGGCACTCCGGCTGCCGAGCTCGACGCCAAGGCCGTGGTAACGCTGGTCCCCGGCACCGGCATCACCGGCAGCGCGATCACGCTGGTCGGCAAGGTGCCGGGCATCGATGCCGCCAAGTTCAAGGAACTGGCCGAAAAGGCCAAGGCCGAATGCCCAGTCTCGAAAGCGCTCGGCGCCATCAAAGTATCGCTCGACGCCAGTCTCGGGTGAGCCGTAAGCAAACCTGCATCGAACAGCCGGTCGATGATTGGCGACAGCATAGCGGCCATCCGATCTCCCTTGCGGGGGGCTGGCAGGATAGAGGGAAGATCGCGGCTTTATTCCAGCTTGGGTTGCTCGCCCCACGACAGTGGGGAGAGGTGTCTCGGCGAAGCCGAGACGGAGAGGGGAACCGCGCTCTATGAAGCCCCCTCTCCGGCCGCTTCGCGCCCACCTCTCCCCCGCTTCGCGGTGGGCGAGGAACCCAGTCTTGAGAGTCGGGGGCCCCACGGGCTCCCATCATGCCCGGGCGTAACCCAATGTCAGTTCTTTAAGGCCGCAGCGCGCACGTCCGACGGCGTCGCGTCATAGCGCCGGCGGAACGCCCGGTTGAAATAGGAAAGGTCGTTGAAGCCGGCATCGAAGGCGATTGCCGTGATGCTGCGGTCGGCATGAGAAGGATCGCCCAGCATGCGATGCGCGCGCACTAGCCGCTGGCGCAGCATGAAGTCCGACAGCGACGTGCCTTCGCTCTCGAACAGTTTTCGCACATAGCGGGCGCAGAGATGGTGGCGGGCGGCGATGTCTTCGGCCGACAGCTCGCCGTGCCCGCCATGGGCGAGGATATCGGCCTTGATGGCGCGCAGTCGCGCCACCCGCACGCCGCGGCCACGCGCAATTTCGGCGGCATCCCTGGTCGCCCCCATGGCAAGCGCGGCAAGGTCGAAAATGTGAGTCGCGGCCAGCTGCCAGGTTTCCGGCGTCAGCGCATCGTCTGCATCCTGGATCGACTGGACATAGTCGAGCAGCAGCCGCATCGCCCCGCTCGTGGTCGGCAACGGCTGCATAAGCACCGAAGCCGGATCGCCGATCAGCGGCGAAAGCTGCCTCAGCGAGAAGCTCATATTGACGAAGCGCATGCCGCCGGGCTGGATGAGGTTGAGGCCGACCTCTTCGCCGCTCATCATCAGCGCCCGGCCGTTGCCGATCGGTTCCTCGCGGCCGCGATGCTTCATGACGCTCGCGCCATCGAGCGCCGCCAACAGGATGAGGTCGTCGCTGTCGATCAGCGGCATCGAGTGATGCGCCCGGAATTCCGAGGAAGTGCCGGTGGCAATGCCGAGGCCGGGCAGCGCACGCACTTTCATGTCGACACGCGTCGGTGCGAGCGGATCGAGCTCGACCTTGAGGACCGTGCGGCCGTAGACCTCGCGCATCACCTCGACGCGATCTTGCTCCGGAAACGCGTCCGTCATCAGCCTGAACGAGGTCGTCGCATTCATCGGCATCCCCCAGCCCGAGAGCGCGCTGATATGCGCCGAGCCCCCTGAAACGTCAATACAGGGCCGTTTAGGCCGTTTTTAGGGCCGTCTCGTCCAAGCCGGCTTGTCTCATCGGACGTAGTTTGCAGCCCGTTTCCAAAACCGGAAATCCATCGGCAATGACCACCACAAGGGGGTTCGATGTATCACCTGCAACTGCTCAGGACGCTGTCGGCGCTCGCCTCGGCGGGCTTCAATCCGCGCGTCTATCTCCTGTCGCTTGCGCTCGGAAAAACCGCCACCGATCATCGCGACCTGAAGCTGCCGCCGCGCATCAGGGAGCGTCAGCCATGAGCCTGCGATATGCCTTTTTGGCGGCGCCGATGCTGTGCCTTGGCCTTTCCGGCTGCGTCGGCCTCAATCCGATTTCCGCGGCTGTCGGCCTCGGCGGCATGGCGGCGGCAAACTCCATCGGCATGGCGCAATCGGGTGTCATCAGCCCGCAGGAGCAGGCGAAATATGCCGGCATGTCCTGTGCCGAGTTGCGGCAACAGGCCGCCGGCTACGAGGAGGCCAGGAACCATGGGCCTTCGCCGAAGAAATATGGCGGCATGGCACCGCCTGGCAAAACAGCGATCGTCAACAATGTCATAGCCACGCGGCTTGCCCATCTGCACAAGCTTATCGCGAGCAAGGGATGCTGACCGGCTCCTCACCCGCGCGCCTGGCGGTTTTTGTCACACTGGCGGGCCTGACCGGTTGCCTGGCCGTCGGCCCGGCCGATGCCGCCGGCCAAGGCAAGGGCAGACAGCCCGTTCGCGCCAGGGCTCGATACCACCAGCACTTGTCGGCAAATGGGGTGCAAATGGGGCTTTGCAGTCGCCAGCGGCGATTATTGCACGACGCTCGGCCACTGTGCGCCGGGCAGCGGCGGCAGCATCTCCTTCACCTTCGGCGCCAACGGGCGCACGCAATATGCGCTGTTCGAATCCTCGCTGGTCGACGGCTGCGGCCAGATCCAGTCGCTGACGCTGAAGACGGGCACGACGACCGTGCACGGCTCGACGCTGGTCTTCACGCCTAAGGCCGGAACCTACAAATCCGTCAATGGCTGCCGGCCCGATCTGACCGGCACCTGGAAGTTCGGCGCCGGCGACCTGAAGCCGGTCTCGCTGAGCTGGCAGTTGAATGGCCGGCAGTTGCGGCTGGTCGATCCGGGAGGCGAGGCGAGCGGCGTCCACAGCAGGAGATGAGGTCGCGATTCAGTGCCCCTCGCCGGTCAGCGCGTCGAGGCGGGCGCGCAATGCCGCGACCTCCTGCTCGAGGGCCTGCACGCGCATTTCCAGATTCGAGGCCGGCAAGGGCGATTGCTGGGGCGCCGCGGCAGCCGACAGCTGCACCGGCCCGCTGAGCAGTTGGACATAACGGTCCTCGCGCTGGCCCGGGCCGCGGTCGATCTGCTGCACCAGCGGCGGCCTGCGGCCGATCAGCAGATCGAGATTGCCGCGAAGCTCGTCGATCGACGGCAACCGTGCCATGCGCTCGCTTCGCGCCAGCAATTCATAGGCCGTCTGCGGGCCGCGCAGCAGCAACAGGCCGAGCAGCGCGATCTGCGCCGAGGTCAGGGAAAAGCGCTGCGCCACGACATGCTCATAGCGCTCGACGCGCGACGCGAACACCTGCCTGACCAGGCCCTTCTGCTCGAGCTGGCCAAGCGCCCTTCTAACCTCGGCAAGCTCGACCGACATTACCGGCTCGCGCGCCGTCTTCTGGTTGGCCGCGGCAAGTGCCGCATTGAGCGTCAGCGGATAGACGTCGGGCGTCAGCTCCTTCTTCTCGATCAGGCAGCCGAGCACACGCGCCTCGATGGGGGAGAGGATGGGAAGCTCATCGCTCATTGAAGTTCAGCCTCCCGGCGGTAAAAGTCGGTTGCAAGGACACGGTTTCGCGCCTGGCGGGCTTCATCCCGGATCACGCCGGCAAGGTTCATTTCGTGGTGACCATAGCGCGCCTCAAGATAGCGCGCGATCGCCGTCGGGATGAGACCGGTCCCCATTTCCCGCGTCTGGCTTTTGCGGTCGATCAGGCTGCGGATTTCATCGCTTGCCTGCACTGGCATCTCGATCTGGTCGATGCACTCGCCAAGGTTCATCGGCGGTAGGCCGGCGAGGCCGCGCTGCTCCATCCAGTCCAACGCGACCAGTGGTCGAATGAGATAGAACAGCTTCTTCAGCTTCACCTCGCCGGAAAAGCTGCCGATCTTGGCAACATGTGAACGCGCCAGGCCGAGATAGTGACGCGCTACTTTTGCCGGATCGACGATCTCGGTAAGCAGGTCGAGAAGGCGCCGCCGAAATCCCGTGACCTCTTCGTAGACGATTGATGATTTTGCCCATTCGACGATGACGGCATTGCCGCCGAGCCCGAGCAGCAAGGCCTTGCGCAGATCCCAGCCGCCGGCATCGATCTCGCCTTCGATGGGAAATTCGATCACGTCGCGTGCCTGTTCCAACACAAGGTGATCCGATGCCGGCCTGACATAGACGAAACGGCAGTCATAGTCGCTGTCGGGAGACGGGAACCCCCCAGGCGCGGCTGCCGCTTTCGATGGCGAACAGGATCGTCACGCCTTGCGTTCGCACGACATCGAGTCGCGCCCGGATCGCCGCGACGGCGTCAGATGAAAAATCGGCAGGTAGCTGCTTCATCTGCTGCTAAACCCGTCGCTCCACCATCATCTTCTTGATCTCGGCGATCGCCTTGGCCGGGTTGAGCCCCTTGGGGCAGGTCTGGGCGCAGTTCATGATCGTGTGACAGCGATAGAGCCGGAACGGGTCTTCGAGATTGTCGAGCCGCTCGCCCGTTGCCTCGTCCCTGGAATCGATCAGCCAGCGATAGGCCTGCAGCAGCGTCGCCGGGCCGAGATAGCGCTCGCCGTTCCACCAGTAGCTCGGGCAGGAGGTCGAGCAGCAGGCGCACAATATGCACTCGTAGAGCCCGTCGAGCTTTTCGCGGTCCTCATGGCTCTGCAGCCATTCCTTGGCCGGCTCGGGCGACACCGTCTTCAACCACGGCTCGATCGAGGCGTGCTGGGCGTAGAAATTGGTGAGGTCGGGCACAAGGTCCTTGACCACTTGCATGTGCGGCAGCGGGTAGACCTTGATCGCGCCGGAAATGTCGTCGCAGCCCTTGGTGCAGGCCAGCGTGTTCGACCCGTCGATGTTCATGGCGCAGGAGCCGCAAATGCCTTCGCGGCAGGAACGGCGCAGCGTCAGCGTCGGGTCGATCTTGTTCTTGATCCAGAGCAGCGCGTCGAGCACCATCGGCCCGCAATCGTCCATGTCGACGAAATACGTGTCCATGCGCGGGTTCTCGTCATCGTCCGGCGACCAGCGATAGATGCGGTATTCGCGCAGGTTGGTCGCGCCCTCCGGCTTCGGCCAGGTTTTTCCGGCCATGATCTTCGAGTTTTTCGGAAGCGTGAGTTCGACCATTATCTCAGGTCCTTTCGGATGACGAGCTTCAGCCCGGACCAGATCCCGTTTATGGCGGCGACCTTGACGTCGACGAGGTCGAGCTTCAGCGCCTCGGGGCGGATAACGTCCTCGGTGACGTCGGTCGGCACTTTCGATGCCTTCTTTGGCCACGACACCCAAACCATGCCGTGCCGCTTAATCGCCGCTTCTACGTCGCCAAGA
Organism: Mesorhizobium sp. M0815; assembly: GCF_040319995.1. Taxonomy (NCBI): domain Bacteria; kingdom Pseudomonadati; phylum Pseudomonadota; class Alphaproteobacteria; order Hyphomicrobiales; family Phyllobacteriaceae; genus Mesorhizobium; species Mesorhizobium sp. M0815. The sequence continues at coordinate 363,686 of NZ_JAMYOU010000002.1, forward strand.
CGGTCCTCGATTTCGACACGCCGCCGGGCGAAAGCATGCACGGCATCGTATTTCTCATGAACGCCAGAGATCGCCGACCAGTCAGCCAGCCGGTCGACGTGGGCAAAGTCGACGGCGTCGGTCAGATCGTCGAGTTCGGGCGGCAGGGCGACGAAGGCGGCAATCATCCCGTCCTTCAGGCCGAGCTTGGCCGGAAGGGGCGTGCCGGAATATCCAGCTGCCGCCAGCGCCATGATCAATACACCCTGGCCTTCGGCGCAATCTTGGCCGGGTTGATGCCGCCGTCTGCTTCCTTAAGCAGCGTCTCGGTGTGCACCGGCCGGTAGCTGAGCGCTACCTCGCCGGCCTCGTTGAGCCGGGCCAGCGTATGCTTGCGCCAGTTCGCGTCGTCGCGGGCCGAAAAGTCCTCCCGCGCGTGCGCCCCGCGGCTTTCCTTGCGCGCTTCGGCGCCATAGACGGTGGTGATGGCGTTGGCCATCAGGTTTTCCAGCTCCAGCGTCTCGACCAGGTCGGAGTTCCAGATCATCGAGCGGTCGAACACCTTGACGTCGCCGAGTTCACCCCAGATCTGCGAAATGCGCCTGCAGCCGCTTTCCAACGATTCCTGGGTGCGGAACACCGCCGCGTCCTCCTGCATCGCCTTCTGCATCTTTTCGCGCAAAACCGCTGTCGGCGTCGAACCGTTGGCGTGGCGCAGCCGGTCGAAGCGGTCCATGATCTTTTCGACCGAGGCTTCGTTGGGCGACGGGATCGCGACGTTGCGGTCGATCACCTGGCCGGCCCGGATCGCCGCCGCACGGCCGAACACCACCAGGTCGATCAGCGAATTCGAACCCAGCCGGTTGGCGCCGTGCACCGAGGCGCAGCCGGCCTCGCCGACGGCCATCAGCCCGGGCAACACCTGGTCCGGGTTCAGGGCGGTCGGGTTGAGCACCTCGCCCCAGTAATTAGTCGGCACGCCGCCCATATTGTAATGGACGGTCGGCAGCACCGGGATCGGTTCCTTGGTCAGGTCGACGCCGGCAAAGATCTTTGCCGATTCCGAAATGCCAGGCAGCCGCTCGTGCAGCACGGCCGGATCGAGATGGTCGAGATGCAGGAAGATGTGGTCCTTCTTCGGGCCGACACCACGGCCTTCGCGGATCTCCAGCGTCATGCAACGTGAGACCACGTCGCGCGAAGCAAGGTCCTTAGCCGACGGCGCATAGCGCTCCATGAAGCGCTCGCCTTCGGAATTGACGAGATAGCCGCCCTCGCCGCGCGCGCCCTCGGTGATCAGGCAGCCGGCGCCGTAGATGCCGGTCGGGTGGAACTGCACGAACTCCATGTCCTGCAGCGCCAGGCCGGCGCGTGCGGCCATGCCGCCGCCATCGCCGGTGCAGGTATGCGCCGAGGTGGCCGAGAAATAGGCGCGGCCATAGCCGCCGGTCGCCAGCACCACCATCTTGGCCGAAAAACGGTGGATGGTGCCGTCGTCGAGGTTCCAGGCGACGACGCCGGTGCAGGTGCCGTCCGGCTCCATGATCAGGTCGAGCGCGAAATACTCGATGAAGAACTGCGCATTGTGCTTCAGCGACTGGCCGTAGAGCGTGTGCAGCATGGCATGGCCGGTGCGGTCGGCGGCCGCACAGGTGCGCTGCACCGGCGGCCCCTCGCCGAAATTCATCATCATGCCGCCGAACGGGCGCTGGTAGATTTTCCCGTCCTCGGTGCGGCTGAAGGGCACACCGTAATGTTCGAGTTCGTAGACCGCCGCCGGCGCCTCGCGCACCATGTATTCCTGCGCGTCGGTATCGCCCAGCCAATCCGAGCCCTTGACCGTGTCGAAGAGATGCCACTGCCAGTTGTCGGGGCCCATATTGGCGAGCGAGGCGGCGATGCCGCCCTGAGCGGCGACCGTGTGCGAGCGCGTCGGGAACACCTTGGTGATACAGGCGGTGCGCAGGCCCTGCTCGGCCATGCCGAGCGTGGCGCGCAGGCCGGCACCGCCGGCGCCGACGACCACGACGTCGAATTTGTGGTCGACATAGCTATAGGCGGAAGCCGTATTGGCGTTCTTCGCGTCCTTGGCCAAAAATCAGCCTCCAAATGCCAGTTTAAGCAGGGCGAAGACCGAGGCGACGCCGACGACTACGGGAAAGAATGTGTTGAGCGCGAGCAACGCCAGCCTGGTGCCCTCGCCATGCACATAGTCTTCGATGATCGCCTGCATGCCGAGCCGCATGTGGTAGAGCACCGACAGCAGCACCAGCGCCAGCACCAGTGCCACGAACGGATTGGCAAGTGCGGCGCGCACCTCGAGATAGCTGGCGCCGTTGAGTGCGATCAGGAAGCCGACGAAGAACAGGACCAGCGGGATGTTGGAGATCGCCGTCAGCCGCTGGCGCCAGAAATGGCCGGTGCCCTCGCGGGCCGAACCGAGGCCGCGGACCCTGGCCAGCGGCGTGCGCATATCGGTGTTTTTGCCGGTCATGTCAGGCTCCCCCGCGCCATGTAGCCGGCGATCCAGATCAGCAGCGTCAGCGTGACCGAGCCGGCCAGCGTCGCCCAGGCGATCCTCGAGGCCGTATGCTTTTCCAGCCCGGCCCCCGTGTCCCAGATAAGATGGCGCACGCCGCCCAGCATGTGGTGCATCAGCGCCCAGCTGTAGCCGAACAGCACCAGCCGCCCGAGCCACGAGCCGAAGGCCCAGTTGACGGCATTAAAGGTCGCCTCCGAGCTCGCCGCCGCCATCAGCCACAGTGCGACCAGCAGCGTCCCGAAATAGAGCGCCCCGCCAGTGATGCGGTGGATGATCGACATTGTCATCGTGATCGGCGGCCGATAGACGGTCAGATGCGGTGAAAGCGGCCGTTCACGTCTGGTAAATTCGCGGGTGGCTGGTGATTTGCTCATGGCTCCCCCAGTTCGGCGTCTCTGGAGCCTCAGGTGGAAATGCGGCATTGCCGCTTCCGGTTGCGACTTCGGACAGCCGGTTTCTAATGCTCTTTTTGCACCGCGTCAAAGCCGGAAAATCGTTTTGAAAACGTAATTTAGTCTTATGAAAGCGAGGCTTCCAGCTTCAATCGATTAGGACTGTCGCCTTGAGCCGGCACAATGTCGCTGCACTGCAAAATATGGCTGCCGCACCGGACGGATCAGCGTTTACAGGCCAGCGGTGAGGCACCGCCCTTCATCACCAGCGCGTCGCGGCCGTCGATCACGATCGCGTCATGCGCCTCGCCGTAACGGCTGGTCTGATTGGCAGGTGAGGCCGGCAGCTCGGAGCTGCTGCCGTCCGGGCCGAGCACGCGCACCGACGTGCCGAGGTTCTCGATGGCCATCATGCTCCCGTCGGCGCATTTGTAGGTGGCCTTGCGCGGCTGTGGCGCCGACGACTCGCCGACAGCGGGAGCGACGGCGGTATTTTCGAGCTTAGGCCCACTGGTCTGCGGCGCGCAGGCGGCGGCAGCCAGCAGCGAGGAGACGGCCAGCGCTATCCGAAACGTGCGGCGTAACCTCATATGCTGCTTTCCCCCGCGCGCATCGAGCCCGCCGCGATGCTTCGGCAGGCCACCGGATTTCATGCTTTTTGAGTCGCGCTCGATGCCGGCGATGGTCGGAACAAGGCATGGCCGAATGATGGCCGGTGGGCGCTCGAGTATTAACCATGTTTTCCGAGACCTCGCCCCGGCTGCCGTTGCCCTCTTAACAAAGGTTAATAAAAGGTTAATTTCTGATTCGAGGAGGCTAGCCTCTCAGCAATGGAGCAGCACGCCATGCATTCGAATTCAGCAGGATCGCGCCTTCCCTGGTTCCTAGTGGCGGCGCTCGCCCTCGGCATCGCCGCACCGGCATTCGCCGGGACGCGCCACCACGACCGCGTCTATGCCGATTCCTTCGGCAATCTGGTCATCGAAAGCGCCGCTGGCTACAAGCGTATCCTCGTCGGCGAGGGCAAGTTGGCCAAGGAATTGTCCGACTACACCGGCGCCGGCCAGCCCGACGTGATCTATGAAAACGAAGCGGACGATGTCCGAAACGGCGACTGCTACAGGCCGCCGGTTTTCGTGAAGGGCCGCAGCTATATGTACGGCCTCTCCGACGGCGAGATGCCGGAGCTCAGCCCGTGCCGCTGACGGCCGCGCTGCCGTTTGTCGCCGGCGCCGGCTGGGCAGCAGCCGGCCCGGCCGAGACACGCACGCAATCGCGGCCGCTGCCCTTCGCCTGATAGAGCGCTTTGTCGGCGCGCCGCAGCAGGTCGGAAAAGCTTTCGCCCGAACCAAGCTCGGCAACGCCGAAACTGGCGCTGCAGCGATGATCCGCCGGCAGGCAGTCGATGGGCGTGGCACCGAAGGCGGTACGCGTGCCCTCGGCGAAGAGCCGGGCGGCGGCGAGGTTGGTCCCCGGCAGGAAAATAGCGAATTCCTCGCCGCCGATCCGGCCGGCGACATGATGGTCGGCCGCGGCATCGCGGAGAAAACCGGCAAAGGTCTCGATGACCCGATCGCCGGACGCGTGGCCGTAAGTATCGTTGATGCGCTTGAAATGGTCGAGATCGGCAATGACCAGTGCCGCCGGGACAGCCCGCCGCATGGCGTCGCGCAGTGCGATCTCGGCATGGCGCTCGAAGCCGCCACGGTTGAGCAGCCGTGAAAGCGTATCGGTTTCCGATTTCGACGTCGCCTCGGCGAGCACGTCGCGGACCAGGATAGCCAACGTCACCAGCGCAAGCGCCAGGCCGAACACGGTGCCGATAGACTGCGACACCAACGCGTAGCTGGTCTGCGCATAAGATTGCGGGTTGGCGCCCCAGCCGCCAAGCGCATCGGCGATGAAGGGTTTGCTGGCGAACTGCAAGGTGCTGGCCGCCAGGACGGCCATCAGCATATAGTCGAGCCGCTCGCGTCTTTGCCTGGACGACAAGACGATCGTCAGCCCGGTGAATTGCATAGCCGCATAGGGAAGCTGGTAGGCCGCCATTCGCACAAAGGATTGACGTGGCAGGTCCTGTACGAAGTAGACCGCCACGGTGGCGAAGACCAGGAAGAAGAGCATCGGCGGCCAAGGGCGCGAAACGCCGTATTTATGGGCAAGCCCGCCATTGAAGGCGACGGTAGCGCCAAGGAAAGCGGCAAAGGCTGCGACAACCACGGGTCGTGCATTGTCGAAGGCAGGGATGCTGAATTCGATGGCGAAATAGGCCATGCCCAGTACATAGCCGAACGCAAGCCAGCGTGCCGACACCCGTCCTGCGTCATAGACGGCGATCGTCATGAAGGCCGCCGCCAGCAGCCCGGCAACGAACAGGTTGATCACCAGGATGAAATTGGCGCTGCCCATTGCGTTTTTGGCACTCCCCCCGAACAGCAAATCACCAAGCGCGAAAAAGACGTTAATTCGAAGCCGCCGCTGACGCTCAGCCAGCACTGGTCCGATTGGGAAGGACGACCGTTTCAGGCCGCTGATAGGACAGGCATATGCTGTCGCGGCCACTCCTTTTGGCTTTGTAGAGCGCTTCGTCGGCGCGGCGCATCAGCGGGTCCAGCCCTTCGTCGCTGGTGCGGGCGGCCACGCCGAAGCTCGCGGTCACTCTTGTGTCGGGCGGAAGTCCGTCGATTCTGCCCGCCGAATAGAGCGTGCGAATGGCTTCGGCAAACAATCTTGCCGCGCCAAGGTCGTTGAGCGGCAACAGCACGGCGAACTCTTCGCCGCCGATACGGCCGGCAACGCCGCCCGTACCTGCAGCCGATAGAAGCTTGGCAGCGAAGTCGGCGATGACGCGATCCCCGGCCGCGTGGCCATGCTGATCGTTCAGCGCCTTGAAATGATCGAGATCGGCAAGCACCAGCGCAACCGGCAATTGCGCCGTTGAACAGTGCTGCAGGACAAGCATGGCGCGCTCCTCGAAGCCGCGGCGGTTGAGCAGGCCCGATAGTGGGTCCGTCAGGGTTTCGGTCTTCAGGGCCTTCATCACATCGAGCGCGGCGGCGCCGAACAGGCAAAGCGCGATAAGCAGCGACAGCAATGCATGCGACAGCAGTGCCGTCGTCCAATAGGACGACGAGTAAAGCCCTTCATAGCTGGTAAATGGACCATGCGCGATGACGACGGCAAGGGTCCGCACCAGGAAGTTCAGACCGGAAAGCAGCGACAGCACGAACAGGATCATCTCCGTCGGGCCGTTGTTGCGCACCACGCGCAACTCGGCGGCGACAACCAGGCTGATGCCGCCGAAGCTGAAATTGATGGCAAGGATCCGCCACGTGATATCCGGCCGGGCAAAGAGAAACCATGAGACCGCGGCCAGGCCGCCGCCCGCCAGAATGCCGATCGCTGGATACGGCACGCGCCGCCCGTAGCGCGCGATGACCGCGCCGGCGAGACAGCAGGTCGCGAAGGTGAAGCATAGGATGGACATGAGCTTGGTCGGCGCCATACCGACCGGCAGCGTGAAATACTGGAGCAGGAAGCCTGCGGCCGAGGCCGAGTAGCCCGCCGCCAGCACGATCAGATAGGGACGGTGGCGCTGATAGAACCACAGCACGAGAAATGCCGCGCCGAGTGTGAGGGCGATGCCTGGATTGAGCAGCGCTATGAGCAGGCCGGTGTCCAAGCGCTGTAAGTTCCCCTCGCTTCCCCTGAGGAGACCTTAGAGCGGAAGCCCAAACAAGCGGTTAAGCGAAGGCGAATATACGACGGATGCATCGGTGAAGCTGCTGGACGGAACCGGGAACGGCGGGCGGCGTTTCACGACGGCAACCAGGAGACGCTCTGATGGCCGACACGATCATGCTGACCGATCACGATGCAATTCGCTCATGGGCCGCGGCGCGCGCCGGCTTTCCGGCGATCGTCGACGTGTCGCCTGAAGCCGGAACCCAGGCCATGCTGAGGCTGGTCTTCGGCCAGCACGCCTACCAGGATCAGGACGAGGCCGAACGCCCGATCAATGCCGGCGGCTATGAACTGGTCGAATGGGACGAATGGTTCAAGCTCTTCGACGAGCGCCAACTGGCGCTGGTCGTCGCAAAGGACCAACCCGGCCGCCGTGAGGGATTCCACGAATTCGTCAGGCGCCCCAGCTGAAGAAATGCCCGAACCGCACTGCGGCTCGGGCAACTCATATCCGACTGCGTGCCCTGCGCTATTTCCACTCGCGGATATCGACGAAATGGCCGGCGATCGCTGCTGCTGCCGCCATTGCCGGCGACACCAGATGGGTGCGGCCCTTGAAGCCTTGGCGGCCCTCGAAATTGCGGTTCGAGGTCGAGGCGCAGCGCTCATGCGGCTTCAGCCGGTCGTCGTTCATGGCAAGGCACATCGAGCAGCCCGGCTCGCGCCAGTCGAAACCGGCGGCGACAAAGATCTTGTCGAGACCTTCGGCCTCGGCCTGTTCCTTGACCAGGCCGGAGCCCGGCACGATCATCGCACTGACCCGCGGATTGACCTTTTTGCCATCGATCACCTTGGCGGCGGCGCGCAGATCCTCGATGCGGCCATTGGTGCAGGAGCCGATGAAGACGCGATCGAGTTCGATATCGGTGATCTTGGTGCCCGGCGTCAGGCCCATATAGTCGAGCGCGCGTTGCTTGGAGGTGCGCTTGTTCTCATCAGTGATGTCGTCCGGGTTCGGCACGATGCCCTGGACCGAAACGACGTCCTCGGGCGAGGAGCCCCAGGAGACGATCGGCGGCAGCTTTGCCGCGTCGAGCACGACCACCTTGTCGAAATGCGCGCCTTCGTCGGACTGCAGCGTCTTCCAATAGGCGAGCGCGGCATCCCAGGCTTCGCCCTTGGGGGCGCGCGGCTTGTCCTTGACATAGGCGAAGGTGGTCTCGTCGGGCGCGATCAGGCCGGCGCGGGCGCCGGCTTCGATCGACATGTTGCAGATCGTCATGCGGCCTTCCATCGACAGCGCACGGATCGCTTCGCCGGCATATTCGATGACATAGCCGGTGCCGCCGGCCGTGCCGATTTCGCCGATGATGGCAAGGATGATGTCCTTGGCGGTGACGCCTTCCGGCAGCGCGCCGTCGACACGCACCAGCATGTTCTTGGCCTTGCGCTGGATCAGCGTCTGCGTCGCCAGCACATGCTCGACTTCCGAGGTGCCGATGCCATGCGCCAGCGCGCCGAACGCGCCATGCGTCGAGGTGTGGCTGTCGCCGCAGACGATGGTCATGCCGGGCAGCGTAAAGCCTTGCTCCGGCCCGATGATGTGGACGATGCCCTGGCGGATGTCCTTCTCGGAATAGTATTCGATACCGAAATCCTTGGCGTTTTTGGCCAACGCCTCGACCTGGATGCGGCTTTCCTCGTTCTTGATTCCAAACTTGCGTTCCGGCGAGGTCGACACATTGTGATCGACCACGGCCAGCGTCTTTTCCGGATGCCGAACCTTGCGGCCGGTCATGCGCAGGCCTTCGAAAGCCTGCGGGCTGGTGACTTCGTGGACGAGGTGGCGGTCGATGTAGAGCAGGCAGGTGCCGTCGTCCTGGCGGTCGACCACATGGTCGTCGAAAATCTTGTCGTAGAGGGTGCGCGGTGCGCTCATTTGCGTAAATCCGTCGATTTAAAAAAAGGAAAAGGACGCCGGTCGGCCCGGCGAAACAGCCTGGCGAGTCTGCCTTAGCTAAGTCGGCTGGTCAGCGCCCCGCAGACGCGGGCCGAAAATCGCGACGGCAGGCGTTTTCTGTCCTGCAGCACGAAACCCTTATAGGCCGGATCGCCAAAAAGCTCTTCCATGGCGCTGCTCTTATCAATGTTTTGGCTTTTCAGCAATCGTGGCTGCCTTCGCAGGACCTGGGTCCTCCGCGTTCACAGCACCTCGAACACAAACGTCTTCACCAGCGCGTCGGGCTCGGCGATCGCATAGCAGCGGAACCATGGGCTCTCCTCGACCGGCCGCCATTTTTTCGCCTGCTCCAGTTCGTCAAACACGGCTTGAAACCCGCCGCTTTCAAATACCTGGTCACGGACGGTGAAGATGGCGTGGCCGCCCGTCCTGGTGATGCGTACCAGTTCATGCAGGCCCGACGCCGGCGCGTGGCTGATGGTGAACACGCCGGTCGAGAAAAAGGCGCGGAAATACCCGTCCGGCCAAGGCAATGGCCCGCCGAGCATCGCCTGTTTCAGCTCGCTGTAGGCCTGCCGGCTGCCGGCGATTTTCAGCATGTCCTGCGACAGGTCGAGCCCGGCAATGTCGTGGTAGCCGAGTGCCTTCAGGGACGGCCCCGACAGGCCGGTGCCGCAGCCGGCGTCCAGCAGCGGCCCTTCGCCTGACGGCACGTGGCGCGTCACCCAGGCGGCGATCAGGAACGGCAGGAGATAGCCGAGCGCCGCGGTTTCGCTGTCATAGGTCGCAGCCCATTGCGCATAGGCTTTGGCGAGCGCCTCAGGCGTGTCGGCCGTGTAGACTGCTTCTAGCGCCGCATTGGCTTTGTCGATGATCATGGTTCTCCCCGGTCGCGTCCGCTCGATGGTAGCGCCGTTTTCACCTGTCTTCTATTCCCCATGCTGGTGGCGCAGCCGCTTCTCCAGCGCCCGCAACGCCAGCGACAGGCCGACGGTCAGGATGAGATAGATATAGGCGACGATCGAATAGGTCTCGAAGAAGCGGAACGAGCCGGCGGCGTAGATCTTGCCCATCTGGGTGATGTCGGCGACGCCGAGCACCGAGACCAGCGAGGAATCCTTGACCATGGCGACGAAATCATTGCCGAGTGGCGGCAGGATGGTGCGGATCGCCTGCGGCAAGACGATCAGCCGGAAGCGCTGCGTGCGCGTCAGCCCGAGCGCCTTCGCCGCCTCGATCTGACCCTTCTCGACCGCCTGGATGCCGGCGCGGAAGACCTCCGAGATGAAAGCGGAATAGCCGATGGTCAGCGCCATGATGGCGCGCCATAGCAGCGACACGTCGCGTACCAGCAGCTCACCGAACAGGCCGGCGCTTTGCAGCGGCGCCGTCAGCGCGTTCCATGCCGCGACGAAGGCCGGCGCGCCAGCAAAGGCGATCCAGAACAACAGCACCAGGATCGGCACGCCGCGGATGATCTCGACGTAGAAGCGGGCGATCTGGCTGAGCCAGCGTGAGCCCGACAGCCCCATCAGCGCCACGCCAAGCCCGATGGCGCAAGCCAGCGTGAAGGCGACCACGGTGACGAAGATGGTGACGCCGATGCCCTTGGCGACGGTCGCGAACACCTGGGCATAGAGGTCGCTGGCGGCGATGAAGATGGCGGCGGCCAAGGCGATCGTCACGGCCACGGCAAGCCACCACGGGAAGTCGGATTTGGCGGAGGCTGGGGGCGCCGGCGGCATCAAGCAATACCGGTGACAGAGTCGCCCAGAGTCAGCACGAGTTCCCGCGCATCACCGGGCACCCGCGACAAAAGTCCTACTGCCCCATCTTGTAGTCGAGGAACCACTTCTTGTTGAGCGCGTCGAGCGTGCCGTCGGCCTTGAGCGCGGCGATTGCCGCGTTGACCGGCTTCACCAGGTCGGAGCCCTTGGGGAAAATGAAGCCGAAATCCTCGGTGCCGAGTGGGCCGCCGATCAGCTTAAGGCCGCCATTGGACGCATCGACATAGCCCTTGCCGGCAGTGCCGTCGGTGAGCACGACGTCGACGTCGCCGGACTTCAGCGCCTGCACCGTCGCGCCGAATGTCTCGAACAGCTTGATGCGCGGATTCTGTTCATTGCCGTCGAGGACGCTGTAGACCGCGGTGTAGAACGGCGTGGTACCGGCCTGCGCGCCGATCAGCCCGTCCTTGAAGGCAGCGAACGTCTTGGCATCGCTGAAGCGCTTCTCGTCGCCGCGCACCAGCATGAACTGTTCCGAGCGCATATACGGGTCGGAGAAATCGACCTTCTGCTTGCGGTCGTCCTTGATGGTGATGCCGGTCATGCCAATGTTGTACTGGTTGTCGGAAACCGCCTGGATCATCGCGTCCCAGGAAGTATTCTGGTACTCGACCTTGAAATTCAGCCGCTTGGCGATCTCGTTCATCGCGTCATATTCCCAGCCGATCTGCTTGCCGGTCTTGGCATCGATGAACTGCAGCGGCGGATAGGCGTTTTCCGTCACCACCACCACTTTCTTGCCGCCGAGGTCGGGCAACGCCTGCGCCATAGCCGCGACAGGCACAAGAAGGCAAGCCAGCAGGCCGGCCAGCAGCAGTTTCGAATTGATCATGACTATGCTCCCCAGGAACTGAACCGCCTCGATCGGCCGAGGCATGCAGGAAAATCCGGCGCCGACTTTAGCTTTCCGCAGGCGCCTTGCAAGCCGCTCCGATGCGCCGCTCGGCACGAAAATGGATTTCCGATGCTTTCAACGACGGCATTACGGAACGATCCGTATCGATTGCGGGACTGGCAAAATCGAATCCACCTCGCGAAACAAAAAGGCGGCCGAAGCCGCCTTTCCGAAAACATGGGTTTTGAAGACGCCTTATTCGGCGGCAGCTGTTTCCGCGGCCTTGGCTGCCTCGTCGGCGGCCTTCTTCTCGGCGGCGTCCTGCGCTGCCTTCTCGGCGGCCAGCGCCTGGGCGGCGGCCACCTTCTCGGCCTCGATGCGCGCCTTCTCGGCGTTCAGCGCATCGCGCTCTTCGTCGTTCAGCTTGCGGGCGCGCACGCCGGTGTTTTCCGAAATACGGGCCGATTTGCCGCGACGATCGCGCAGGTAATACAGCTTGGCGCGACGCACCTTGCCGCGGCGCACGATCTCGACGCCCTCGACCATCGGCGAATAGACCGGGAACACACGCTCCACGCCTTCGCCGTAGGAGATCTTGCGAACGGTGAAGCTCTCCTGGAAACCGGCGCCGGCGCGGGCGATGACGACGCCCTCATAGGCTTGGACACGGGTGCGGGTGCCTTCGGTCACGCGGACCTGGACGCGCACGGTGTCGCCGGGCTGGAATTCGGGAAGCTTGCGCTTGGCTTCGATCTTGGCGGCCTGCTCGGCCTCGAGCTGACGGAGGATATCCATCTCATAAATCCACTTCTTGTTCTTCCGACAGTCAGAGCGTCCGACACTCGCCTTGCAGTCGCATCGACCGCTCGGCTATGCCCTTCGTTCGAGAACGTCTGTTCGAGAACATCGGGCAGGGGCGACTACACCGTCATTGTTGACGGGCCAGAAGATCGCTCTTGGCAGATTTTCTTCCGGTTCGGCGCGCACATACAGCTATTTCGGCGCTTTGTCACGCCTTCGCTGTTTCTTTTTTGGCGCTGCTTCTTTTGACTGGCGCCCGCTGTGGCAATCCCATGATCGCTTGTGGTCCAGGGGTTGCGCCCGCGCGTCAAGCTTTCTAAGCCGGAAGATAAGCATTTTCCTCCAGCGACGACACCCCTCATGCCAATCTTGGACGCGGTTCTGCTCTTTCTCGCCGGCTTTCTATCAGGCGCGGTCAACGCAGTTGCCGGCGGCGGCACGTTCATAACCTTTGGCGCCATGACCCTGGCCGGCCTGCCGCCGATCGTCGCCAATGCGACATCGTCGGTGACGCAATTTCCTGGCTACATCACCTCGACGCTCGCCTATTGGCACGACATCAAGCATTTCTGGCGCGGCGCACTGCTGCTCAGCCTCATTTCGGCTTTCGGTGCGCTGTCTGGCGCGCTCATCCTTCTAGGGCTCGACAACCCGGCGTTCCGCGCCTTGGTGCCGTGGCTGCTGCTGGCGGCGACGGCGTTGTTCGCTGCCGGGCCATGGCTGAAGCCGGCGCCCAAGCCGGAGCATGAGGCCGCGGTGGGTTCGCTGGTCGGATCGCTGGCGCAGTTCGCCACCGCCGTCTATGGCGGCTTCTTCGGCGCCGGCATGGGCGTCATGATGCTGGCGACGCTCGGCCTCACCCAGTCCGGCGACTATCACCGGCTGAACGCACTGAAGAACATGCTGGCCGTTGTCATAGCTGCGGTCGCCATCCTGGTCTTTGTCTCCGGCGGCGTCATCGCCTGGCTGCAGGCGATCATCATGATCCCAGGCGGCGCGCTGGGCGGCTATGCCGGCGTCTGGATCGCCAGGCGCGTGCCACAGAACGCGGTGCGCGGCTTCGTCATCGCGGTCGGCCTGTTCCTGGCGTTTTACTATTTCGACAAGGGCTGAGCGGCCAAAAGATCCGGCCTTCGCTCTTTCGTCAGCTTTTCCGCCTCGGCCCGCCGCCAGGCGGCGATCTTCTTGTGATTGCCAGAAATCAGCACTTCGGGGATCGGCCGGCCCTCGAACTCCTGCGGCCGCGTGTAGTGCGGATGTTCGAGCAGGCCGTTCTCAAAGCTCTCTTCGTCGCCCGACACCGCATTGCCCATGACACCGGGCAGCAGCCGCACCACGGCGTCTAACAGCACAAGTGCCGCCGGCTCGCCGCCGGACAGGATGAAGTCGCCGATCGAGACTTCCTCGAGGCCTCGCGATTCGATGACCCGCTGGTCGACGCCTTCGAAGCGGCCGCAGACAATCACCGCACCCGGCCCGCCGGCGAGCTCGCGCACACGGCGCTGCGTCAGCGGCTTGCCGCGCGGGCTCATTAGCAGTTTTGGACGCAGATCGCCCGGCGGCGAGGCATGGTCGATGGCGCTGGCCAGCACGTCCGCCCGCATCACCATCCCGGCGCCACCGCCGGCCGGTGTGTCATCGACAGTACGGTGACGATCGCTGGCAAAGTCGCGGATCTGGATCGCCTTGAGCGACCAAATGCCGGTCTCCAGCGCGCGTCCGGCCAGCGACAGGCCGAGCGCGCCGGGAAACATCTCGGGATAGAGCGTCAGCACCGAAGCGGAAAAACTCACCGGTTGCCTCCGGCGTCCCGCGGCCCGCGCGGCCTGCCTTTGGGGTCGAAGCTGTCGCGGCCGGCAGGCTCGCCGTCCTCGTCCTCGACCAACCCTGCGGCGGCCGGATCGATGCGGACAAAGCCGCCGGCGATCGACACTTCCGGAACGGCGGCCTGCGTGAACGGGATGAGCACGCCTTTGCGCCCCGCCAGCGTCACGTCGAGAATGTCGCCGCCGCCGAAATTATGCACGGCGACGACCTTTCCGATGACCGCACCAGTGTCATCCTTGACCTCCAGCCCGACGAGGTCGGCATGGTAGAATTCATCCTCTTCGCCCTCATCCGGCAACACCGAACGGTCGACGAACAATTCGGTGCCGGCAAGCGCCTCCGCGGCATTGCGATCGCTGACGCCTTTGAAACGCACCACCACCACCGTGTTGGCAGGCCTGATATCGACGATCTGGAAGGCGCGGCCATCCCTGGCGTAGAGCGGACCGTAATCGGCCAGCGCCAGCGGGTCGCCGGTAAAGCTCTTGACGCGCAATTCGCCCTTGATGCCATGCGCGGCACCGATCACGGCCATCTGGACGGGGTTTTGCGGCTTGCTCATCTGCGGAAAATCCTTTGCCTTGCTCTAACCCCAGCCCGTCGTCATTTCAATGATGCCGCTCTTCACCGCTTCCTAACCCGCGTGCCGGAAGATGGCGGAGAACTGGAAGAGCGCAATGCAGGAATTCCTCATACCGGCAAAACCCGATCTACAGGCGGCGCGCGAGGCCTGGCTGAAGATGCTGGCGCGCGAACGACGGCTGTCGCCCGAAACCGTCGAGGCCTATGAGCGCGACACGCGCCAGTTCCTGCATTTCCTGACCGGCCATTGCGGCGGCTCGCCCGGCATTTCCGACATCGCCGATCTGCGCCCCGCCGATCTGCGCGGCTTTCTCGCTGCCCGCCGTACCGAGGGCGCCGGCGCCCGCACGCTCGGGCGCGGCCTAGCCGGCATCCGCTCGCTGCTGCGTTTCCTGGAACGGCGCGGCCTCGCCAATGCGGCAGGTGCGGCAGCCTTGCGCGCGCCGCGGCAGCCGAAATCGCTGCCCAAGCCGCTGACCGCAAGCGATGCAAAACACGTCGTCTCGGTGGAAGGCCAACTGGCGGAGGAGCCGTGGATCGCCGCGCGCAACGCCGCCGTGCTGACCCTGCTCTATGGGTCCGGCTTGCGCATTTCCGAGGCGCTCGGCCTGTCGGGCGCCGATCTGTCCTCGCCTGGTGAGACCGTGCTGCGCGTCACCGGCAAGGGCGGCAAGACGCGGTTGGTGCCGGTGCTGCCGGTGGCGCTGCGGGCGATTGCCGAATACCGCCGCTTGTGTCCCTATCATCTCGATCCCAAGGGCGTGCTGTTTCGCGGTGCCCGCGGCGGCCCGCTGAACCCGGCAATCGTTCAGCGCGACATGGCCAAGCTGCGCTCGGCGCTCAACCTGCCCGACACGGCGACGCCGCATGCGCTGCGCCATTCCTTTGCAACGCATCTGCTTGGGCGCGGCGGCGACCTGCGCACCATCCAGGAGTTGCTCGGCCACGCCAGCCTGTCGACAACCCAGATATACACCGGTGTCGACACCGCCAGGCTGCTCGAGATTTACGAAGCAGCTCATCCGCGTGCGTGATGGATGCTTGATTGGTGGCCATCTCGCAACAATTTTGATGCGCCGATTAACCGTTTTGCCGCTTTTTGCGCCTAGAACCGCAGCATGAAACGCCTCATCGCCATCGCCGACCGCGCGACCCATGTGTCGCTGAAGCTGCTTGTCGCGCTCAACGCCCTGTTTTTCCTCTCCTTCCTCATCATCGCGCTGCTCGCCGCAGGCAAGGCACGCGCCGAGATCCCGGTCTGCGCCGGTACCGATATGCTGGGCGCGCTGCAAAAGGACGACCCGGCCACCTACCGCAAGATCGAGGCGGACGCGGCAGTGACGCCGAACGGCAAGGGCCTGCTGTGGAAGCTCGAAAAATCAGGCGAAAAACCGTCTTTCCTGTTCGGCACCATGCACGTTACCGACCCGCGCGTCACCACGCTGCCGCCCGCCGCGCAGAAGGCATTCGATGCGGCTGGCACCGTCATCATCGAGACCACCGAAGTGCTCGACAAGCAGAAGATGATGGCCGCACTGCTGAAAGAGCCGGATCTGATGATGTTCACCGACAAGACGACGCTTTCGTCGCTGCTGTCGCCGCAGGATGCGGCGGTGGTCAACAAGGCGCTCGATGCGCGTGGCATC
Organism: Mesorhizobium sp. M0815; assembly: GCF_040319995.1. Classification (NCBI taxonomy): domain Bacteria; kingdom Pseudomonadati; phylum Pseudomonadota; class Alphaproteobacteria; order Hyphomicrobiales; family Phyllobacteriaceae; genus Mesorhizobium; species Mesorhizobium sp. M0815. The sequence continues at coordinate 379,721 of NZ_JAMYOU010000002.1, forward strand.
CCGCCAGCGACCGTCGCCAAGATGAAGCCCTGGTTGCTGTCGGCGATGGTGGCGCTGCCTGCATGCGAAGTCGCCCGCCAAGCTGGCGGCGCACCGGTGCTCGACGTCAAGCTTGCCAAGGACGCCGAGGCTTCGGGCAAATCAGTCGAGGGGCTGGAGACAATCGCCGACCAGTTGCGCGCCATGGCTTCGCTGCCGATCGCCTTTCACCTGAAGGGGCTGGTCGATACGCTGAAGCTTGGCGACAAGGTGAACGACGTCAACGAAACCATGATCGTGCTTTACCGGCGTGGCGACACTGGCATGTACGTACCGCTGTTTCGGACCGTCATTCCCGAACAGGTCGACGACCAATCGGGTTACGCCGAATTCGAGCAGACCATGATCACCAGCCGCAACAAGGTGATGGTCGATCGGGCAGCGCCGATCCTCGCCCACGGCAATGTCTTCATGGCGGTAGGCGCCATGCACCTTCCCGGAGCGCAAGGCTTGGTCGAGGGTTTCCGCAAGACCGGCTACACGGTGACCGCCGTCAACTGAACAACACGGCGGAGTTGCACACCGAATCATTGCTGTGGCGCGACGGCGGACCACCCGCGCTTCGTGCCAAGAAACTGAAAAAGGTTCGGTTTGGCTCGATCGAACCCATTTTGCGGTGGAAATGCATGCCTGCAAGCGATTCCGGATCAGAATTGCCCTGTTTTCGGCGTTTTCAACGCCTAATGTGAAACCGATTCAACGATTGTACGTTGATGGCTATTACTTGATGTTTTTCATCCACGGAGGACACTTTTATGGCGAACACACCCAATCCGAACGACCCATTCACCTCACCGGGTACCGCACGGCCACGCGGCGGCGGCAGCGGCTGGCTGATTGCCCTGGTCGTCGTTATCCTGGCAATTGTCGCCTATTATGTTTTTGGAAGACGTAGCGAGGCACCTGCGCCTGCCGAACCGCCCGCAGCCAGCACACCGGCTCCGGCTCCAGCACCTGCCGAGCCGATGAAGCCAGCCGAACCGGCTCCTGCGCCAGCTCCGGCAACACCCGCTCCGGCTCCCGCTCCGGCAGAACCTGCACCCGCGCCAGCCCCAGCCCCGGCCCCGGCACCAGCACCGGCCCCTCAGTAATCAGACTGCCGACTTAATATATGAACGGCCCGCTGAAAGGCGGGCCGTTTTGTTTTTGGGAACAGCCGTCGATGGCTTCGTCATCCCAGGGCGGAGCGAACGCGAAGCGGAGCGCAGACCCTGGGATCCATGCCGTGACATCCGCCGAAGAATGCGGTGGTGCAGAATCACCGGTTACCAGCCGATGCGAAGAGGCACTCGATTCTGGTTCGCCGGAACACTGCCGCTTAGGTAACGGCATGGATCCCAGGGTCTCCGCGACATCGCTCCGCTCCTGCTCCGCCCTGGGATGACGAATCGCGGATGTTTCAGCCAATCTCTAAGCTTTGCGATTCACCGCGTTTGCTCAGATATGGATGGGCTTGAAGAACGTCGCCAATGCCGCCTCCTTGACCGCCTCCGACATTGTCGGATGGGCGTGACAGGTGCGGGCTAGGTCTTCCGACGAGCCGCCAAATTCCATCAGCACCGCCGCCTCGTGGATCATCTCGCCGGCGCCGAAGCCGACGATGTGGACGCCGAGCACGCGGTCGCTGGCCTTGTCGGCCAGGATTTTCACAAAGCCGTCGGTGTGCAGCATGGCGCGCGCCCGGCCATTGGCGCTGAACGGGAATTTTCCCGCCTTGTAGTCGACGCCGGCCTTCTTCAATTCTTCTTCGGTCTTGCCGACCGAAGCGATTTCCGGCGTGGTGTAGACGACGCTCGGAATCACGTCATAGTTCACATGCCCGGCCTGGCCGGCAATGGTTTCGGCCACCGCCACGCCCTCGTCCTCGGCCTTGTGGGCGAGCATCGGGCCGGCGATGACATCGCCGATGGCGTAGATACCGGGGACGTTGGTCCTGAGATGGCCGTCGGTCTTGACCCAGCCGCGCTCGTCGACGTCGACGCCTGCCTCCTTAAGCCCGAGAGCGTCCGAATAGGCCCGTCGTCCCGTCGCGATCAGCACGGCGTCGGCCTCGATCGTCTCGGCCGCCCCGCCTTTGACTGGCTCGAAGGTGACCGTCGCTCCCTTCTTGGCCTTGGCGACGCCGGTCACCTTGGCGCCCAGCCTGAACTCAAAGCCCTGCTTCGACAGCAGGCGCTGGAACTGCTTGGAGACCTCGCCATCCATGCCGCCCAGGATGGTGTCGAGGAACTCGACCACGGTGACCTTGGCGCCGAGCCGCGCCCATACCGAGCCGAGCTCCAGCCCGATGACACCGCCGCCGACCACCACCAGATGGCCCGGCACCTTGTCCAGCGACAGCGCGCCGGTCGACGAGATGATCACCTTCTCGTCGAAATCGACCTTGACGCCGGGAATGCCGGCGACGTCGGAGCCGGTGGCGATGACGATGTTCTTGGTCTCGATCTCCTCGACCTTGCCGTCATCGGAGGTCACCGACACCTTGCCGGCCGCAACTACCTTGCCGGTGCCACGAAAACTGTCGATCTTGTTCTTCTTGAACAGGAAGGCGACGCCATTGACGTTGGCCGTCACCGTCGCATCCTTGTGTGCCATCATCTTGCCGAGATTGAGCTTGGGCGCGCCGATCTCGACGCCGAGCGCGTCGAAGGAATGGCCGGCCTCGGCAAACATCTCGGACGCATGCAGCAGCGCCTTTGACGGGATGCAGCCGATGTTGAGGCAGGTACCGCCGAAGGTCGGGTTCTTTTCGACCACCGCCGTCTTCAGGCCGAGCTGTGCCGCCTTGATGGCGCAGACATAGCCGCCCGGTCCCGATCCGATGATAACGACGTCATAGGCCATGATACTGTCCCTTTGCTTTAGCGGCCGCCGCCGACTTCCAGATTGGCGCCTGTCGTATAGGAGGCCTCGTCCGACAGCAGCCAGAGAATTGCGGCCGCGACTTCCTCGGCAGTGCCTGCGCGCTGCATCGGCACCACCCGGCCCATTTTCTCGGCGCGATCCGGCTGCCCGCCGGAGGCATGAATTTCCGTGTCGATGATGCCCGGGCTGACCGCGTTGACACGGACGCCTTCCTCGGCCACTTCCCGCGCCAGGCCGACAGTGAAGGCGTTGATCGCGTTCTTGGAGGCTGCGTAGTCGATATATTGACCTGCCCCGCCAAGCCTTGCCGCGATCGAAGACAAATTGACGATGGCGCCGCCCTTGCCGCCATTTCTGGTCGACATGCGCTTCACCGCTTCGCGTGCGCAAAGCATCGGCCCAATCACATTGATCCGCATCATGCGCTCGAGCCGCGCGAACGACATCTCGTCGACCCGTGACAGGCTGTCGACGACACCGGCATTGTTGACCAGCGCATCAAGCCCGCCGAAGCGGTCTTCGACCGCCTCGAACATGGCCAGCACATCCGTCTCGCTGCCGACATCGGCCTTGAGGGCAAAGGCTTCTCCGCCGCCGGCCTCGATGTCGGCGACCACCGTTTCGGCCGCTTTTGCATTCGACGCGTAATTGACCGCAACGCGGCAGCCGGCCTCGGCGGCAAGCCTGCATGTAGCGGCGCCAATGCCGCGGCTGCCGCCGGTCACCAGCAGGATTTTTCCGCTCATTCCTGACATCCTTTCAGGGCAAAGACGTCCCAGGGCACCTTGGAAAAGCCGTTGGCGCCATAGGCCGCCGACATCTGCAACGACGCCCCCAGATCGGGCAGGATCAGCTTCTTCGGCGCATCCTTTCCTTCGCCCGGCAGCAACGCGATATTGCCCTGGTCGTCGGCCGTATAGATGACCCCCTCCCACACAGTGCAGGCGGCGAGCTCGTCGCCGGTGACGTCGCCGGCCGGGCATTTGTACATCAGTGAGCCATGCGGCCGCGCCACGCCCTCCGTCCACATGACGATTCCGTCGAGAACGACGCCCTTGTCGAGCACCATCTTGAAACTGTTGGTGACGGCGGCCGATTCGCCGGTTGGCCTGAAATCGATCTCGGCTGCGTTTTCAGTGTCGCCGTAGACGGCCAGTTCGAGCGGGCAGGCGGCAAGCGCAGCGGAGACCGTCTGCACGCCGAGTGCGGAGATCGTGACAAACAAACCGGACCGGAAACGAGAGGAACCAATCCGGTGGCGCAGATCCATTCTCCGGCTCACTCGGGCCGCCCCTAGAGGTCGAGCACCAGCCGCTCGGGATCCTCCAGGCTTTCCTTGACCCGCACCAGGAACGTCACCGCTTCCTTGCCGTCGACGATGCGGTGATCGTAGGACAGCGCCAGATACATCATCGGCCGGATGACGATCTGGCCGCCGACCACCACCGGCCGCTCCTGGATCTTGTGCATGCCCAAAATGCCCGACTGCGGCGCATTGAGGATCGGCGTCGACATCAGCGACCCGTAAACGCCACCGTTGGAAATCGTAAACGTGCCGCCTTGCATATCCGCAACCGATAGCTTGCCGTCGCGCGCCGCAAGCCCGAGCCTGCCGATGTCCTTCTCGATTTCGGCGATGGACATCTGGTCGGCATTGCGCACGACCGGCACGACAAGGCCTTTTTCGGTACCAACGGCGACGCCGATATGGGCGTAGTTCTTGAAGATGATGTCGGTGCCGTCGATCTCGGCGTTGACGGACGGGATCTCCTTCAGCGCATGGGTGACGGCCTTGGTGAAGAAACCCATGAAGCCGAGCTTCACGCCGTGCTTCTTCTCGAACACGTCCTTGTATTTGCTCCTCAGCGCCATCACCGCGCTCATGTCGACCTCGTTGAAGGTGGTCAGCATCGCGGCGGTCGATTGCGCTTCCTTGAGGCGGCGCGCGATGGTCTGGCGCAGCTTGGTCATGCGCACGCGCTCCTCGCGCGACGCATCGTCGGCCGAGGACGGCGCGCGCGCGGCGACAGGTGCCGACACAGGTGCTGCCTTTGGCATTTCGGCCGGCTGCGACGGCGCGCCCCTGGCGATCAGGTCGAGCACGTCGCCTTTCAGCACCTGGCCGCGCTTGCCCGAGCCCGAGACCTGGTCGACCGCAAGATTGTGCTCGGCCAGCAGCTTTGCCGCCGACGGCGCCGGCGGCATTGTGCGTGTCTCAATCGCGCCGGCGTCGCCGGCGATCTTGGCCGTCTCGGCCGCGGCCTGCTGGACGCTCGAGGCCGCGGTCGGAGCCGAGGCCTGCGACACCGCGTCCGGCTTCGCTGCCGGAGCGGCGGCAGCATTGGCTGCTGCGCCGGCGCCTGCCGAAATCGTGCCGAGCAGCGCCCCGACGCCAACCGTCTCGCCTTCCTTGACGGCGATCTCGCTGAGCGTGCCCGCGGCGGCGGCCGGCACTTCCACCGTCACCTTGTCGGTTTCGAGTTCGACCAGCGGCTCATCGGCGGCGATCGCGTCGCCGACCTTCTTGAACCATTTGCCGATGGTCGCCTCGGTGACGGATTCACCAAGTGTCGGGACGCGGATTTCGGTTGCCATTGTGCCTGTCCGTTTCTTTCGGTTCTATTTTATCCGCCCAGTTCTGTTCTATTCACCAAGCGCGTCGTCGAGCAAGGCGGCAAGCTGGGCGAGATGCTTCGACATCAATCCGGTCGCCGGCGAGGCGGCGGCCGGCCGGCCGGTATAGCGCACCCGCTGGTGCTTGGCGTCGATATGCGCCAGCACCCATTCGAGATACGGATCGATGAACGACCAGGCGCCCATGTTCTTGGGCTCCTCCTGGCACCACACCATCTCGGCATTGCGGAAGCGCGACAGTTCGGTGATCAGCGCCTTGGCCGGGAACGGATAGAGCTGCTCGACGCGCAGCAGGTAGATGTCGTTGATGCCGCGCTTCTCGCGCTCTTCGTAGAGGTCGTAGTAGACCTTGCCCGAACAGAGCACGACACGGCGGATCTTCGAATCCTTGGTGAGCTTGATGGCCTGGCCCGACAGCAGCTGGGCGTCGTCCCACAACAGCCGGTGAAAGGCGCTTTCGCCCGACATTTCCGGCAGCGTCGACACCGCCCGCTTGTGGCGCAGCAGCGACTTCGGCGTCATCAGGATCAGCGGCTTGCGGAAGTCCCGCTTCAATTGCCGGCGCAAGATGTGGAAGTAGTTGGCCGGCGTCGTGACGTTGGCGACCTGCATGTTGTCTTCCGCGCAAAGCTGCAGGAAGCGCTCGAGCCGGGCCGACGAATGCTCCGGCCCCTGGCCTTCATAGCCGTGCGGCAGCAGGCAGACGAGGCCCGACATTCTGAGCCACTTGCGCTCGCCCGACGAGATGAACTGGTCGAACACCACTTGGGCGCCATTGGCGAAGTCGCCGAACTGCGCTTCCCACAGCGTCAGCGCCTTCGGCTCAGCCAGCGAGTAGCCATATTCGAAGCCGAGCACGGCCTCTTCCGACAGCATCGAGTTGATGACCTCGAAGCCGGCCTGCGCCGCCGACAGATTGTTGAGTGGGATGTAGCGGGTCTCATCGCGCTGGTCGTAGAGCACTGAATGGCGCTGCGAGAAGGTACCGCGCTCCGAATCCTGTCCGGACAGCCGGATCGGATTGCCGTCGAGCAGGATGGCGCCGAAGGCCAGCGCCTCGGCCGTCGACCAGTCGATGCCTTCGCCCGACTCGATCGCCTGGCGGCGGTTGTCGAGGAAGCGGATGATCGTCTTGTGTGCCTCGAAATCCTTCGGCACCTCGGTCAGCTTCTTGCCGATCTCCTTCAGCGTCTTGACCGGTACCGCGGTCTTGCCGCGCCGCTGTTCGTCCTGGTTGTCGGCCGAGCGCAGGCCGGACCAGGCGCCGTCCAGCCAGTCCGCCTTGTTCGGCTTATAGTGCTGGCCGACCTCGAATTCCTGCTCGAGATGCGCCCGCCAGTCGGCCTTCATCTTTTCGAGCTCGGCCTGGCTGATGTGGCCTTCGGCGATCAGCCGGTCGGCATAGATCTGCATGGTCGTCTTCTGGTTGCGGATCTTGCGATACATGATCGGCTGGGTGAAGGCCGGCTCGTCGCCCTCGTTATGGCCGAAGCGGCGATAGCAGAACATGTCCACCACCACCGGCTTGTGGAACTTCATGCGGAATTCGATCGCCACCTTGGTGGCATGGACCACAGCTTCCGGATCGTCGCCATTGACGTGGAAGATCGGCGCCTCGATCATCTTGGCCACGTCGGACGGATAGGGCGACGAACGCGAAAAGCGCGGGTTGGTGGTGAAGCCGATCTGGTTGTTGATGATGAAATGCAGCGTGCCGGCGACGCGGTGGCCACGCAGGCCAGACAGGCCGAGGATTTCGGCAATCACGCCCTGGCCGGCAAAGGCCGCATCGCCATGCAGCAGCAGCGGCAGCACCTTGGCGCGCTCTTCCAGCGGCACGATCTCCTCGCGGCTGCGGCCAAACAGATAGTCCTGCTTGGCGCGCGCCTTGCCCATAACCACCGGATCGACGATTTCCAGATGCGATGGGTTGGCGGTCAGCGACAGATGCACCTTGTTGCCGTCGAACTCGCGGTCGGATGAGGCACCGAGATGGTACTTCACGTCGCCCGAGCCTTCGACCTCGTCGGGCGCGGCCGAGCCGCCCTTGAACTCGTGGAAAATGGCGCGGTGCGGCTTGGCCATCACCTGCGACAAAACGTTCAGCCGGCCGCGATGCGCCATGCCGAGCACGATCTCCTTCATGCCGAGCTGGCCGCCGCGCTTGACGATCTGCTCCAGCGCCGGGATCAGCGACTCGCCGCCATCGAGGCCGAAGCGCTTGGTTCCCTTGTACTTGACGTCGATGAACTGCTCGAAGCCTTCGGCCTCGACCAGCTTTTGCAGGATCGCCTTCTTGCCGGTGGCGGTGAAGGAGATCTCCTTGTCGGCGCCCTCGATGCGCGCCTGGATCCAGGCCTTCTCCTCGGGATCGGAGATATGCATGAATTCGACGCCGAGCGTCGAGCAATAGGTCCGGGTCAGGATGTCGAGCATCTGCCGGATGGTGCCGAATTCCAGCCCGAGCACATTGTCGAGGAAGATCGGCCGGTCGTAATCGGCTTCGGTGAAGCCGTAATTCTCCGGCGACAGCTCGTTATAATCCTCGAGCGGCTTGGCAATGCCGAGCGGATCGAGATTGGCATGCAGGTGGCCGCGCATGCGAAAGGCGCGGATCATCATGATGGCGCGGACGGAATCGCGCGTCGCCTGATGCACGTCGGCGTCGGAAAGCGCTGCGCCGTTGCCGGCTGCTCGGTCCTTCACCTTCTTTTCGATGTGCTTTTCGACCAGGCCCCAATTGCCGTCCAGCGCCGAGACAAGCTCGCCATTGGCCTGCATCGGCCAGGAGGGCTTGGCCCATGAGGCGCCCTTGGCATTCTTGCGCACGTCGCCAGCGTCGTCCTTCAGCGCCGCGAAAAAGTCCTGCCATTCGGGATCGACCGACGCGGGATCGTCCTCATAAGCGGCATAAAGCGCGTCGATATAGTCGGCATTGCCGCCATAGAGAAACGAGGTAAGCGAAAACTGGTCGTTGGTTTGATCTTGTCGTGCCATTTTGCCTAGCGGAGTGCTACTCCGTTCTCCCTATCCCTAATGCGCTACCACGCGGCTAAGCCGCCACATGCCAAAAGGGTTCGTATACAGATTGTGTTCCCCGTCTGGCTGCTGCGTCTCCACACTCAAACGATATCGCGGTGCGCCTGCTTCCAGTCCAAACGTCTGACCGGCCAAAAGCTCGGGGCTTTCGTAAAGTTGATACATGTTGAAGCCGCGAAGCAGCTTGACGGCAGACTGAAATTCGTCACCTGAAACGATAGAATCCCAAAGCCCCAAATTACGCATGCCGCAGCTGTAGGTCGTCGTGCCATCCGAGACAGAATCCAGAACCATCAGTCCATAGATCTCAACAAAATCACCGCTTGTGCGTTCAAGCCATTGATCGGCTGAGAATGCCTTGCCGGCCGTTTCGACCTTCACGCCAAGACCGCCGGCCTTGATCAGATGGGCTGCCGCTTTTGCGACGGAAATCGACGTTTCCTTCGTTTGTGGGGATGTGGAAAGCAGGTAGACGACGCTCCTATGCGAGGCGATTTTGTCGATGACATCCTTACCGAGCTCGTTGACGAGGCCAGCGCTAGCGAAGGCTCTCGTCATGTCCTCGTCGCGGTCGCAGAAATCAAACTCGAACGCAGCTTTGCTCGGGCCGTGCATCACGATCATCCCCGCAGCCACATAATCAGCTGAAGGCATCGACGCCTCTGCAACGGCGCGCACAAAGGCCGACCTGCCTTCCCAAGGGCCGGGTATGCATAGGATGATGCGCTTCTCGTCTTCCATGTCCTGCTCATCGACATTCGAAAGCTCGACTGCTCACTTTCTTAACCCTTGATCGCCTCGACCAGCGTCGTACCGAGCCGTGCTGGCGACGGCGATACCTTGATGCCGGCCGATTCCATCGCCGCGATCTTGTCTTCCGCGCCGCCCTTGCCGCCCGAGATGACCGCGCCCGCATGGCCCATGGTGCGGCCCGCCGGCGCCGTGCGCCCGGCGATGAAGCCCGCCATCGGCTTGCTGCGGCCACGCTTTGCCTCATCCTTGAGGAACTGCGCGGCGTCTTCCTCGGCCGAGCCGCCGATCTCACCGATCATGATGATCGACTTGGTCTCATCGTCGGCAAGGAACATCTCCAGCACGTCGATGAACTCCGTGCCTTTGACCGGATCGCCGCCAATGCCGACGGCGGTGGTCTGGCCGAGACCGACATTGGTGGTCTGGAACACCGCCTCATAGGTAAGCGTTCCCGAGCGCGAAACAACGCCGACCGAGCCCTTGCGGAAGATGTTGCCGGGCATGATACCGATCTTGCATTGGTCGGGGGTCAGCACGCCGGGGCAGTTCGGCCCGATCAGCCGCGATTTCGAGCGGTCGAGCCTCGCCTTGACCTTGATCATGTCCATCACCGGTATGCCCTCGGTGATGCAGACGATCAGCGGGATCTCGGCCTGGATCGCTTCCAGGATCGCTTCGGCGGCACCCGCCGGCGGCACGTAGACGACCGAAGCGTTGGCGCCGGTCTTCGCCTTGCCTTCGGCTACGGTGGCGAAGATCGGCAGTGCCTCGCCCTTGGCGCCGGTCCAGATCTCGCCGCCCTTCTTGGGATGGATGCCGCCGACCATTTTCGTGCCGTGATAGGCCAGCGCCTGTTCGGTGTGGAACGTGCCGGTCTTGCCGGTCAGGCCCTGCACCAGCACCTTGGTGTTCTTGTCGACGAGAATGGACATGGTGGTCCTTTTCAAAAACCGTTGATCGGGGAAGGCCGCGCGCTCATCGTCACAACCGCTTCAGCTCGGCGACGGTCAGGTCGCTCTTGGCGTTGCCGGTGTTGAGCGTCGTCGCCGGCTCGAACATCAGCACCACAGGTTCTTCGCTCAGCGAGCGCGGCCGGTGCTCGACGGCGCGCGGCACGACGATGAACTCGCCGCTGGAAAGCTCCACCGTGCCGTCGCGGAAATCGATGGCGATGCGGCCGCGCAGCACCAGGAAGGCCTCGTCTTCATTGTCGTGCGCGTGCCAGTCGAAGACGTCGCCGAACTTGGCGATCTTGACCTGGCTGTCGTTCACGTCGCCGGCAATATGCGGATCGAAGACCTTCTTGATCTTCGTATCCGCCGCCTCGACGAGGTTTATCTTGTGCGGAGGCACAGGCTCATTCCTTTTCCGTCATCGGGCATCGGCAGCGTGCTGTTCATCAATCTCATCCCGCAGGAAACGGTCAGGTGCATGTCCGAGATCATTCTCTTTGCCATACATCCAGGCTCTCATTTTCATCGTAGGTTTGAACGGGCTCTTTCCTGCTCCGACGACGACGTACCACTCGCGCCCAATCTCATCTGACACCTGATAAAGCCAGAAACGTCGATAATTATCGGTCTCCTCAGCGACTACGCCCCGCACTTTGTAGTGCATCGGTTTTTCGTCCAGCTTCCAATGATAGTGGCACTCCCAAAGGTATTGTTCGATTTCCTCGACCGAATAGGGGCTGCGGTCGGGCAGCTGGTCCAAGCTCTGAACCTCTTCTTCCCAGTGAATGGGGAAGCTACCCAACGCAACGCTCCTAGTTTCTCAGTGTTTCACCGCCGCCACGATCTTCTTGGCCGCATCGTCGAGATCATCGGCCGACACTACGTTCAGCCCGCTGTCGTTGATGATCTTCTTGCCGAGCTCGGCATTGGTTCCTTCCAGCCGCACAACCAGCGGCACTTGCAGGCCGACCTCCTTGACCGCGGCGATGACGCCCTCAGCGATGATGTCGCACTTCATGATGCCGCCGAAGATATTGATCAGAATGCCTTTGACCGCTGGATCCTTGGTGATGATCTTGAACGCCGCCGTCACTTTTTCCTTAGACGCGCCGCCGCCGACATCGAGGAAGTTGGCCGGCTCGGCGCCGTAGAGCTTGATGATGTCCATCGTCGCCATGGCAAGGCCGGCGCCGTTGACCATGCAGCCGATATTGCCGTCGAGCGCGACATAGGCGAGGTCGTATTTCGACGCCTCGATCTCCTTCTCGTCCTCTTCGGTGGTGTCGCGCAATTCGAGCACGTCCGGGTGGCGGAACAGCGCATTGTTGTCGAACGACACTTTTGCGTCGAGCACGCGCAGCCGGCCGCTCTTCATGACGATCAGCGGGTTGATCTCGAGCAGGCTCATGTCCTTCTCGACAAATGCCTTGTAGAGGATCGGAAACAGCGTGCCACCATCTTTGGCGGCGTCGCCGTCGAGCCTCAGTGCGGCGTTGAGCGTGTTCACATCGTCGGCCGTCACGCCCTTTTCCGGGTCGATGGCGACGGTGATGATCTTTTCCGGCGTGTCGTGGGCGACCGCCTCGATGTCCATGCCGCCCTCGGTCGAGACGACGAAGGCGACGCGCCCGACCGAGCGGTCGACCAGGATCGACAGATAGAGCTCGCGCTCGATGTCAGCGCCGTCCTCGATGTAGAGCCGGTTGACCTGCTTGCCGGCCGGGCCGGTCTGCTTGGTGACCAGCGTATGGCCGAGCATCTCCTTGGCGTTGGCGACGACCTCGGCCACCGACTTCGCCAGCCTGACGCCGCCCTTCGCATCGGCGCCGAGCTCCGTGAACTTGCCCTTGCCGCGGCCGCCGGCATGGATCTGGCTCTTGACCACATAGAGCGGGCCGGGCAGCGCCTTGGCGGCGGCTTCCGCCTCGCTCGCCTTGAACACCGGCACGCCCTCGGCCACCGGTGCGCCAAAACCTTTCAGCAGCGCCTTGCCCTGATACTCATGGATGTTCATGCGCTATGTCTCCAGCTGTTTGGCGGGCTTGGTTGCCGGCTTATTTGGCCGCGAGATGCGGAGCGATCTTGACGCAGGCGTCGCACAGACCCTGCACCGCGGCGACCGAACTGTCGAACATCTTCTGTTCGCTTTTCGCCAGTTCGATCTCGATGATACGCTCGACGCCGCCGGCGCCGATCACCACGGGAACGCCGACATAGGTGTTCTTGACGCCATATTGGCCGGAAAGAAAGGCAGCACAGGGCAGCACCCGCTTCTTGTCCTTGAGATAGGCTTCGGCCATGGCGATGGCCGAGGCGGCGGGCGCGTAGAAGGCCGAACCGGTCTTGAGCAGGCCGACGATCTCGGCGCCGCCGTCGCGGGTGCGCTGCACGATCTGGTCGAGCCGCTCCTTCGAGGTCCAGCCCATCTTGATGAGGTCGGGCAGCGGGATGCCGGCAACGGTGGAATAGCGGATCATCGGCACCATGGAATCGCCGTGGCCACCGAGCACGAAGGCGGTGACATCCTCGACCGAGACCTTGAATTCCTCGGCCAGGAAATAACGGAAGCGCGAACTGTCGAGCACGCCGGCCATGCCGACGACATGGCTCTTCGGCAGGCCGGAAAACTTCTGCAGCGCCCAGACCATGGCGTCGAGCGGATTGGTGATGCAGATGACGAAGGCCTTCGGCGCGTATTTCTTGAGGCCGGCGCCGACCTGCTCCATCACCTTCAGATTGATGCCCAGAAGATCGTCGCGGCTCATGCCGGGCTTGCGCGGCACGCCGGCGGTGACGATGCAGACGTCGGCGCCCTCGATGCCGGCATAGTCGTTGACGCCGGTCAGCCTGGAGTCGAACCCATCGACCGGCGACGACTGCGCGATGTCCAGCCCCTTGCCTTGCGGGATGCCTTCGGCGATATCGAACAGCACGACGTCGCCGAGATCCTTGAGGCCGACCATGTGGGCGAGGGTGCCGCCGATCATGCCCGAGCCGATGAGCGCTATCTTGTTGCGTGCCATGTCAGGATGTTTTCCCTTTGACTATGACGGCGCCCAAATCCTTGGCGATTTGATGACGGCGTCGGAGGAAGAGGCCGGAATGCTGCGGAACCGCGAAATTCGCCGCACGCAATAGCCCCGGCCGTGCAAAAATTCAAACGATTATTTTGGAGTGAGTAATTTCAATCGGTTAGAAACAATGGGACTTACGTAAACGTAAAAGTTCTGAAGCCGGCTAGAGGAATTCTACACAATGGCATCTGAAATCAGAAGGCTATTTCCGGGCGATGACGCCCTTGTGATGTGGGTTGCCGACGAGGTTTTCGATGAGCCGGTCAGGCCGGATCGACTCTCTGCCTATCTCGCGGCGCCCGGCCATTTCATGATCGTGGCCCTCGCCGACGGCGTCGTTATCGGCCAATGCGCCGCGATCGTCCACCGGCACCCGGACAAGGTGAGCGAACTCTACATAGACGAGGTCGGCGTGGCGCCGGCCTTTCAACGCCAGGGCATTGCGACGAGGATGCTCGACGCCATGTTCGCACTCGGTCGCGAGCATGGTTGTGAGGAGGCCTGGGTCGGCACCGAGCCGGACAATGTTGCTGCTCGCGCACTTTACGAGTCGCGAAAGGTGCCGCATGGGCCGGCGGAGGATTTTGTGATGTATGTTTATCGATTATAGACGCGGCGGGCCGGACCCTTTTAACGATGGCTGGACAGGTGTGAAGGAGCGCTGCAGATCAGCCTGCTGGGCATCGGGCTCCTAGCCCTAAGCCTGCCGCGCCTCTGTCGATGATCCCCGCGCCTTCTGCCTTTCCACCCAATCCTCCAGCCAGTCGTGGCTCTGCATCTCGATCAGCCGCGATGCGGTGCGCTCGAACTCGAAGACCTCGTTGCCGCGCTTGGCCGTATAGAGCTGCGGCGGCGGTGCTGCGGCGCTCATCACCAGCCGCACATGATGATCGTAGAGCGTATCGACCAGCAGGATGAAGCGCTTGGCTTCGTTGCGCTTGCCTTCGCCGAGCACCGGCACATGGTCGATGAAGATGGTCGAGAAACGGCCGGCGATGGCAAGATAGTCACGGGCGCCGAGCGGCCTCTCGCAGAGATCAGCGAAGGAAAACCGCGCCGCCTCGCCGGCAGCACGCGGCACTACGACATGCCGGCCCTTCACCATCAGCATCGTCTCGGCCGTCGGCCTGCCATGCGTCATCACCGCCCAGGCGTCGTCGAGCGCATGGTCGGCGGCGGCATCGGCCGGGGTGACGTAGACCGGCATGCGGCTGAGCTTGTCGAGGCGGTAATCCTTGTCGGCGTCCAGCGCCAGCACCTGCGCGTGGCGCTCCAAGATAGCAACAAACGGCAAGAACAACTGACGGTTCAGGCCGTCACGGTAGAGCTCCTGCGGCGCGACATTGGAAGTGGCGACCAGCACCACGCCATTGGCAAACAACGCCGAAAACAACCTGGACAGGATCATCGCATCGGCGATGTCGGTGACCGAAAACTCGTCGAAGCACAGCACCCAGGCTTCCTCGGCCAGCGCGCGCGCCACCGGTGGGATCGGATCGTCCTCCTTGGCCGTGCCGTTCTTGCGAGCCTGCCGGTGCTTCTGGATGCGATCCTGCACGTCGGCCATGAAATCGTTGAAATGCACGCGGCGCTTGCGCCGCACCGGCAGCAGCTCGAAGAACATATCCATCAGCATGGTTTTGCCGCGGCCGACGCCGCCATGGATGTAGAGGCCCTTGACTGCCTCGTGCACTTCGCGCTTGCGGGCGAACAGCCACCCAAGTGCGCTTGATTTATGCGCCAGCCGCTTTGCCGATATTTCGTCGATCATCCGGTCGAGCGCAGCGGCGATCCGCTCCTGCGCCGGGTCGCGCCCGATGGCGCCCGTCTCGACCAGATGGTCGTAGCGCTGCTTGACGGTCGCATGGGTCTGGAGGCCGTCACGCAGATGCATCGGTCACGTCGTTCCGGAGCAATTCCAAGAAAAGTGTGTAGCGGTTTTCTGTCCGGAATTGCGTAAAAAACAAAAGAGGGCAATTCCAGGAAAGTGTATAACGGTTTTCCGTCCGGAATTTGCGTAACAATAGGGGCGGTTCGATTACCTTGTTAGCGAGATCGGCAGGCCGTTGGAAGTCTGGCCGTCGAATTTCTCGCCGCCCGAGGAATACAGCCGTGCCAGCGTGCCGCCGTTCTCGTCAAAGAGCGTCAGCTGTTTGCCGGCGACGTTCCAGGATTTGATGCCGTCGAGCGGCGCCGGGCAATGCAGCGGTCCGGCGCGATAGCCCGAGCCGAATTTGGTCTGCGGCGTCGCCACCTGACAGCTCTGGCCGGACACGCTTGCCTTCCACACGCCGGCGACGCTGGAGGCGGTCAGGTCGGCCGCGCCGGCCGGCGCCGTCCCGTCGGGCGGCAACGAGGCGACCTGGGTGTTCTGCGGCGCGGTTGGAAATTTCGACGGATCGGCCGGGCCGGGTGTCGCCGGGGGCGGCAGCTGGTTTGCAGTCACCTTGCCGGCGGGCGCAGCTTCCAGCGGCGCCGGCTGCTGCTCGTCCATTGATGAGAACCGCGAGGTTGAACAGCCGCTCGCAACGAGCGCGGCCAGCGATACGGCCAGCAGGCCGGTTTTCGAAAATCTCATTCTTCAACCTCCGTCGGATCCGGCTGGGGGGTGCCGTCCGCGCAATGTCCCTCTCACCAAGATGGAGAAGGTGGCGAAATTTCAACCCGATATGGTTAAAATACGGTTTGCGCCGCTAATGTTGCAAATTTATCGCAAAATGCACATTGCCTGGCTGATACCTCCGGGTCGGTGCGATACGGCGCGCCGGCTCCAAATCCTTGACGTTCACCTCAAATGCTTGCGCCAGCTGGCTCCGGCATTATCTCTTGGCGATCAGCAAACTGCAGGGAGCCGATTTCTTGGCCGCGAGAAAGAGAGCCGCCAACCGCTATTACAGCGGCCCGCCCAGCGATCATTTCGACGGCACCTTGTTCTTCAATCCCGACGGCCGGCCGCCGGGTCGCTTTGCCGATCTGTTGAAATGGCAATTGAGCGGCGAGCGCTCGAAATGGCCGGCGGCGAATCCGAGTCCGTTTCCACCGGCAAGACCGGTCGAGCGGATCGATGGTGCAGCGCTCCGCCTCACCATGGTCGGCCATTCCTCGCTGCTCGTCCAGACAGCCGGCCTGAACATCCTTACCGATCCGGTCTGGTCGCGGCGTGTCTCGCCAATCTCGTTCGCCGGGCCGAAACGCGTCAATCCGCCGGGCATCGCCTTTTCCCATCTGCCGCCGATCGACCTCGTGCTGGTCAGCCACAACCATTACGACCATCTCGACCTCGCCACGCTGAAGCGCCTGAAGGCAACGCACGACCCGCTACTGCTGACGCCGCTCGGCAACGACGCCATCATCGGCGCTGCCGTTCCCGGTATGCGGCTTTCCGCGCATGACTGGGGCGATCGGGTCGATATCGGCGATGACGTCGCCGTGCATGTCGAGCCGGTGCACCACTGGTCGGCCCGCGGTACTCGCGACCGGCGCATGGCGCTGTGGGCGGGTTTCGTCGTCGAAACGCCAAGTGCAAAGATCTATTTTGCCGGCGATACCGGCTTCCACGGCGGTATCAACTACCGGCTGATGGCTGAAAAGCATGGCGGCTTCCGCCTCGCCATCCTGCCGATCGGCGCCTACGAGCCGCGCTGGTTCATGGCGCCGCATCACCAGGATCCGGAGGAGGCGGTGCAAGGCATGCTTTTGTGCAACGCTGGCTATGCCGCCGGCTGCCACTGGGGCACATTCCGGCTCACCAACGAGCCGATCGACGAGCCGGCCAGAAAGCTCGGCGAAGCGCTTGGAGCCGCCGGTCTGCCGCGGGATCGTTTCCGTGCCTTGCAGCCGGGCGAAGTCTGGGACGTGCCAGAGGTTTAGCGCGGCGGCTGGCCTGACGGCGAAGGCGGCTGCAAAGCTTCCATATGCCTGGCTATATGGGCGGCGTCGCGGCCCACATATGAAAGAAGGCCGGAGCCGAAGGTATGCATCCAATGAAGGCCAAGAAAGTACAGGCCGGGAAAGGCTGTCACGCCACGCTGTTGAATAGGTGCGTTGCGCGAATCGAAAATTGGTAAATCGATCCAGTTATAGTCGAAGCGATATCCCGTTCCCCAGATGACCGAGCCGACGTTCTCGCCGGAGATATCCACTGACCGGGCGCCGCCGACTTCCGCCAGGATTGGCGTTGCTGAGCGTTCATTGCCATCGCTGATGTGGTCCGCGACTTCAGGTTTCTCTGCCAGCGCCTCTGCCGCGGAGACAAAATCGTCATAGGACCTATCGGCTTCAGCCAATATCTGCGAGGCATCCCCGGCCACCAACAGTTTTCCATCGGCGCATCCGAGCACACGTCCCAGCACCACTCCACCATCGCGTGCAAAACGGCGGACGTTCATATCGTAACCGCCGTTGACACCGGTTACGACGGTCGAGGGGGGATACCGCCGCTCCGGGAAACTATCGATAGTGATCTCGAAACGTCCCATTTTGTCGAACCACCACAAAACATCCTGGCCGCGATAGCGCCGCGGCACCCGACGATGCGGACTGACCGAAAGATAGACATCGCGCCCGGATTGCTGGAGTTCATCCGCAATCTGGCTGCCGGATGCACCACTGCCCACCACCAGCACCACTCCGGGGGGAAGCTCGTCGGGGTTGCGGTACCTCGAAGCGTAAACCTGGTAAACGGATCGAGGCAAATCCTTGGCCGCCGCCGGTACCATCGAACGCTGGAAAGGGCCCGTCGCCACAACGACATTGCGGGCCGTCATGCTGCCGGCGTTTGTCTCCAACGCATAATCGCCGGTATCCCTGTGTCGGAGCTTCGTGACCTCCACACCCTCGCGAACCGGAGCTGCAATTTTTGCCGCATAGTGCTCGATGAACCGCGTGATGGCGGTGTGGTGGGCGAATCCTTCCGGTTCAGGGTCCTGATAAGAAACCCCAGGAAGCTCTATTGCCTGGTTGATGAATTGAAACCGAAGCGAATCCCAACGCTCAGTCCGCCAGCGTCCGGCAATACGCGCGCGTTCCAACACGACATGCTCACGTTCATGTTGGTGAAGATAGTAACTCATGGCGAGCCCCGCCTGGCCGCCACCAATAATGATCGTGTCCCAACGCTCAGTCATTGGAAAACTCTATCGCCGGCCCGCCAAACACGTCGTCAGCTTACGGTCTCGGTGCGGTGAAGATCATGGGTAAGACGAAAAAACGGATCCAAGATTGCTTAGCAGCGAAATATCCATTCCCGGACGTCAAATCGACACAACGGTAGCGTTCATTCAACACCATGACAACATTGCATCCGTAGCTGCATATCACAGCCAGGTCCTCGACCCGCCCAGCCACCGCAGGGAACCCAAGCCCTCGCAGAAGCGTTTGTAGGTGTTCAAACCTGCCGGCTGCGAGGTGTCTCTCATGATCAGGTGGATCATCATTCTTTTGATTATCGCGGCCGCGGCAAGCCTGCTCGGCATGCCGGCACTGGCTGGAGCCGCCGCAACCGGCGCCCGCATCCTCATCGGCATCGTGCTGATCATCTTCCTGCTGATCGTGCTTGGCGTATTCGCGGTGACCTGAAAAGCATGCCGCACTGGTAATTTCGGCCGGTATCCGCCATATAGGCGCCAAATCGGCAAGAGACCTTTCGATCCATGGCAAGCGCGGCCCCTTTCGCCAAGATGAACGGTATCGGCAACGAAATCATCGTTGCCGATATGCGTGGCCGTGCCGATCGCGTAACGCCTGCGGCAGCCGTCGCGCTTAATGCCGACGCCGCGACCAGGTTCGACCAGATCATGGCGATCCACGATCCCAGGACGCCGGGCACCGCCTTTTTCATCGACATCTTGAATTCCGACGGAACCAGTGCGCAAGCCTGCGGCAACGGCATGCGCTGTGTCGTCCAGGCGCTCGCCGCCGAGACGGGCCAGAAGACATTTGCCTTTGAAACAGTCGCCGGCATCCTCAATGCCGAGGAACATGCCGACGGAATGATCTCGGTCGACATGGGCAAGCCGCGCTTTGGCTGGCGGGACATCCCGCTGGCCGAGGAGTTTCGCGACACCCGCATGATCGAACTGCAGATCGGCCCGATCGATGCGCCGGTACTGCATTCGCCGTCGGTCGTCTCGATGGGCAATCCGCACGCCATCTTCTGGGTCGACCGCGACGTCCGGTCCTATGAACTCGAGCGCTTCGGCCCGCTGCTCGAAAACCACCCGATCTTCCCTGAGCGCGCCAACGTCACCATCGCGCAAGTGACTTCGCCGGAGACCATGGCCATCCGCACCTGGGAGCGCGGCGCCGGACTGACCAAGGCCTGCGGCTCGGCTGCTTGCGCCGCCGTGGTCGCCGCGGCCCGCACCCGGCGCACCGGCCGCAGCGTCACGCTGATGACGCCCGGCGGCGGCTCGCTGCACGTCCTGTGGCGCGACGACGACCACGTCATCCTGACCGGTGCCGCCGAATGGGAATTTTCCGGCAGCTTCGATCCGTCGACCGGGGCGTGGGCGCGCGACACCGAAAGCGCCGCCTGATGGCTCCTCGTGGCAACAGGGGTATCGACGTCGTCACCTTCGGCTGCCGGCTGAACACCTATGAATCCGAGGTGATGCGGCGTGAAGCCGAAAGTGCGGGCCTCGGCGGGCTCGAAGGCGGCGCTATCATCTTCAACACCTGCGCCGTCACCGGCGAGGCGGTGCGCCAGGCCAAGCAGTCGATCAGAAAAGCCCGCCGTGAGAACCCGGCCGCCCGCATCATCGTCACCGGCTGCGCCGCGCAGACCGGCCCGAAGGATTTCGTCGCCATGGACGAGGTCGATCTCGTCCTCGGCAATGAGGAGAAGCTGAAGGCGCATTCATATCGCGCGCTGCCGGATTTCGGCGTCAACGACACCGAAAAGGCGCGCGTCAACGATATCTTTTCGGTGCGCGAAACGGCCACCCACATGGTCGACGCCATCGAGGGCCGGGCGCGCGCTTTTGTCCAGGTGCAGAACGGCTGCGACCACCGCTGCACCTTCTGCATCATTCCCTACGGTCGCGGAAATTCGCGCTCGGTCCCGATGGGCGCCGTGGTTGAGCAGGTCAAGCGACTCGCCGGCAATGGTTATGCCGAGATCGTGCTGACGGGCGTCGACATGACCAGTTTTGGCGCCGATCTGCCGGGCGCACCGAAGCTCGGCAAATTGGTCAAGACCATCCTGAAGCAGGTGCCAGACGTGAAACGCCTGCGGCTTTCTTCCATCGATTCGATCGAGGCCGACGACGATCTGCTGGACGCCATCGCCACCGAGCCGAGGCTGATGCCGCATCTGCACCTGTCGCTGCAATCGGGTGACGACATGATCCTGAAGCGGATGAAGCGCCGGCACAGCCGCGACCAGTCGATCCGCTTTTGCGAGGATGTGCGCAAACTGCGCCACGGCATCGTTTTCGGCGCCGACATCATCGCCGGCTTCCCGACGGAGACGGATGCCATGTTCGAAAACTCGCTGGAGATCGTCGAGGAATGCGGCCTGACGCATCTCCATGTCTTCCCGTTTTCGCCGCGCCAGGGCACGCCCGCCGCGCGCATACCGCAGCTTCGCCGCGAAATGGTCAAGCAGCGCGCCGCACGGTTGCGCGCCGCCGGCGAGGTCGCCTACCGCCGTCACCTTTCCTCGCTCGCTGGCACACGCCAGTCGATCCTGGTCGAGCGCGATGGGCTCGGCCGCACCGAAGGGTTTACGCTGGCCGTGTTGTCAGCCGGGGCGCCGGGCGACATCGTCGAGGCTGATATCGCCGGCAATGACGGTATCAGACTGATCGCCGCGCCGCTTGCCGCCCGCGCCGCCTGAGAGCGCAAGACATGGCCGGGTTTTTCAAGAAGATATTTTCGTTCGGCAAGAAGGAAGTTGTCGAGGAGCGGCCCGACGAGACCGCACCGCTGCCGCCGATCAAATGGGACGAACTGGAGGCGCTGAAGCCGGCGGCCGAGCAGGCCGTCCCGGAGTTTTTGAAACGCGAAGAGTCGCGGCCCGAGGCAGACACTGCGCCTCCGCCGTCTGTCGAGACGGAAGCGCCGCCCGCGCCGCAGCCACCGCTCGAACCCGCACCAACCATTCCGCCCGAGCCAGAGATCCAGCCGGAGTCGGAAACGCCTGCTGAGGAGCCGGAAGAAATCCCGGCCGAGCTTGTTATTCCCGAGCCGGAGCAGCCGGAGATTGTCCAGACTGAGCCTCGGTCATCGGAAGCTGGCGCTGCCCCTCATCCGCCTGCCGGCACCTTCTCCCCGTATGGTGACGGGGAGAAGGGGGCTGATCGGCAGGCCGAGCCTCCTTTTGAAAGCGATGAAGAAGAAGCTGCAACGCTGACGTCCCCCTCTCTCCGTCCTTCACGGGGGTCCGGAGGACCGGCGAGACAAGCGGCTCGCCCCGGAACGGGAAAGGGTGAGGGGCAGCGCGAACCTCTGCAAGATACCGCACCGCCCGCCGAGAGCCCCTCCGCAGCGCCCGAAGCGCCGCCGGCCGAAATCCCGCCTCCGCTCCGCCAGCCCGCCCCGGTCGAAACGAAACCGGTCTTGACCGAGATTGCGCCCGAACCAGAGGCCATTCCGCAACCATCGCCGGAGCCAAAACCTGCCCCCGGCAAGGTGACCGTAACCAAGAAGGTCGAGCAGAAGGCCGAGCCGCAAAGAGCGCCCGAACCGGCGCCGAGGCGCTCCTGGTTCCAGCGCATGCGAGACGGGCTTGCCCGCTCTTCCAGGGAGTTGTCCGGCAACATCGCCGGCGTCTTCACCAAGCGCAAGCTCGACGAGGACACGCTGCAGGACCTGGAGGATGTGCTGATCCGCGCCGATCTCGGCATGGAGACGGCTTTGCGCGTTACCGACGCGCTCTCCGCCAGCCGCTACGGCAAGGATGTCTCCGAGACGGAAGTCCGCGCCATCATGGCGGCGGAGGTGGAGAAGGTGCTGACCCATGTCGCCATGCCGCTGGAACTCGACCTCAGCCACAAGCCGCATGTCATCCTGGTCGTCGGCGTCAACGGCACGGGGAAAACCACGACCATCGGCAAGCTCGCCGCAAAGCTGACCGATGGCGGCCTCTCGGTGATGCTCGCCGCCGGCGACACTTTCCGCGCCGCCGCGATCGAGCAGTTGAAGATCTGGGGCGAGCGCACCAACTCGCCGGTCATTGCCTCGAAGCTCGGCGCCGACGCCGCCGGCCTCGCTTACGACGCCTTCGAGCGGGCGAAGGAGGCCGGCTCCGACGTGCTGATCATCGACACCGCCGGGCGGCTGCAGAACAAGACCGAACTGATGGCGGAACTGGAAAAGATCGTCCGCGTGCTGGGCAAGCTCGATCCGGAAGCGCCGCACACCGTGCTGCAGACGGTCGATGCCACCACCGGCCAGAATGCGCTCAACCAGGTCGAGATCTTCCGCAATGTCGCCGGCGTCAACGGCCTGGTGATGACCAAGCTGGACGGCACGGCGCGCGGCGGTATTCTGGTGGCGATCGCGGCAAAGCACAAATTGCCGGTCTACTTCATCGGCGTCGGCGAACAGGTCGACGACCTCGAACCCTTTTCCGCAAGCGAGTTCGCCAGGGCGATCGCTGGCGTGGCTTGACGAGCATGATCCCGAAAAGTTGCAGACTTTTTGGATTGGATCGTGCGTAAGAAGGATCCCATGAACCCACCCATCCTCGAACGCGACCTGTCCGATCCGCGACGCAAGGCGTTGAACTCCGGCCTGAAATTCCTACTCGAACTCGGGCCTGGTCTGGTGTTCTTTTTCACCACCATCCGCGGCGCGTGGCTTGTCGGGAAATTCCCGATCCTCAGCCATATCGGCGAGCCTATCCTGATTGCCACAGCGTTCTTTATGGTGGCGACGGCGCTGTCGCTCAGCGTTTCGTGGATTTTGACGCGCAGCTGGCCGATCATGCCGCTGGTCTCGGCCATCGTCGTGTTTGTGTTTGGTGCGCTGGCGCTGTGGCTGCAGGACAAGACCTTCGCTTTCATGAAGCCGACAATCATCAACAGCCTGTTCGGCATCACGCTGCTTGGCGGGTTGGCGTTTGGCAGATCGCTGTTGGGCTATGTCTTTGATTCCGCCTTCAATCTCGACGCCGAAGGCTGGCGCAAGCTCACTTTCCGATGGGGGCTTTTCTTCCTTTTTCTGGCTGTGCTGAACGAGGTCGTGTGGCGCAATTTTTCTGAGGAAACCTGGCTTTATTTCAAGGTCTGGGGCACGATTCCCATTACCCTTGTCTTCACGTTAAGCCAAATGCCGTTGATCCTGCGCCACTCGCTCGAGGACAAGGCCGCCAAGGAAGAGAAAGCCGGCAAATAGAGCAATTCCAAGAAAAGTGTGTAGCGGTTTTCCGGGGAAAAGCGCGTAGCGCTTTCCCTAGGGAATTGCGTCAGAATAGGAGGAGAGGGGCATGGAATTCATCACCACGCGCGACGAGTTGAGGACGATCTACAAGACGCCTCGGCCGACCGACGGTTCGATCCGCAAGGAACTGAAGGCATTGGACGGCCACTGCCGTTCCTTCATCGGCAAGAGCCCCTTCGTGCTGATCGGCTCGTCCGACGGCGCCGGCAATGCCGATGTGACGCCGAAGGGCGACAGGCCGGGCTTCGTAACAGTGCTTGACGAGAAGACCATCGCCATCCCCGACCGGCCCGGCAACAACCGGCTCGACACGCTGGAGAACATCCTTCTCAATCCCTCGATCGGGCTGCTCTTCCTCATTCCCGGCATGAACGAAACGCTGCGTGTCAATGGCGATGCCCGCATCACCGTCGATGCGTCATTGCGTGAGCGGCTGGCGGTCGACGGCAAGGCACCGCAAAGCGTCGTCGTGGTGACGGTCAAGGCCGCCTACATGCATTGCGCCAAGGCCTTCATGCGCTCCGAATTGTGGAAGCCGGAGAGCTGGTACGACCGCGCGACGCTGCCGACGCTCGGCCAGATCCTGCGCGACCAGTTGGCGCTCGCCGATTCGGCCGAGGCGACCGACCGCTGGCTGGACGAGGAATACAGAGAGACCATGTGGTAGTGTGCCCGGCGACGAATCGCTCGAGCCGGTCTCCATTTCCTTGCTCAACATCCTCGCCATCTCTGGCAGCCTGCGCGCCGCCTCGACCAATTCGGCCCTGGTCGCGGCACTCGCGCAAAACGCGCTGCCGGACTGTCACGTCGCCGTCTACGATGGGCTTGGGCGGCTGCCGATCTTCAACCCCGACGACGAAGGCGAGCGAACGCCACCGCAAGCAGCGGCGCTGATCGACGCGGTCACCGCCGCTGACGGCGTCATCGTCTCCTGCCCGGAATATGCCCATGGTGTGCCAGGCGGCCTGAAGAACGCGCTCGACTGGCTGGTGTCGCGCGATGCAGCCGTCGGCAAACCGGCCATGCTGGTACATGCCTCGCCGCGCTCGCTGTTTGCCCGCGCCGCACTTGCCGAGATCATGCGGACAATGTCTTTCGCGCTCTATGAGGAAGCAGCGCTCGAAATCGCGTTGCTCGGCAAGAAGCCGCCGGAGGTGGAGAAAATCCTGGCGGAACCGGAAAACCGGCTGGCGATGCGCAGCGCCGTTTCGGCCTTCGCGGGCTTCATCCGCTCGCGTTAAGTGGCGGCCATCGTGCTGTCGTATCCCAGGGCAGAGCGAACGCGAAGCGAGCGTCGGCGATCCTTCGCGCCCCCCTCTGTCCTGCCGGACATCTCCCCCACAAGGAGGGAGATTGGCCGTCATCCCTGCTTTCGCCAATCTCCAACGTTGAAAGAAGGGCCATGCGGCGAAGCTGCCGATCTCCCCCCAAGTGGGGGAGATGCCCGGTAGGGCAGAGGGGGGCGCTGTCCCGCAGGTCTCTCGCAAACTTCCGCACTGCCGCTGTGCTCGTCGAGAAATCAGCCCTTGCCCCTCCGCGTCTCGACGTCGGTCTCGCCGACGAACCAGTCGCGTGCAGCGACTTCCTCGAACACCACCCAGACATCGTTGCTGGTCAGGCCGGTGGCGCCGGTGATGGCCGCCGTCACCTGGGCGGCGATCGCGGCCTTTTTGCCGGCCGGGTCATCGGCAATCACCTCCTTGACCAGGCGGATATTCACGAATGGCATGGTGCCCTCCCTTGGATATGCTTGGCGGCCGTTCAATAGGTTTTGGCGCCGTTGACCATGAGCCGGACCATGTAGAGCGAGGTCGTGCCGGCGATGTAGAGGCAGTTCAGCCTGTTGCCGCCGAACACGCAATTGGCGACGACTTCCGGTACCTTGACCTTGCCGATCAGCGTCCCGTCTGGATCGTAGCAATGGATGCCGTCGGCGGCACTGGTCCAGATGCGGCCGTCCGCATCCAGCCTGAAACCGTCGAACAGGCCGGCGGTGCAGTCGGCAAAGACCTTTTCGCCGGAGACCGTCTTGCCGCCCTGGCCAACAGTGAAAACCCGGATGTGCGCCGGGTTTTGGGCGCCATGCGTGCGGCCGGTGTCGGCGACGTAGAGCTTGCTCTCGTCGAGCGAGAAGGCGAGCCCGTTGGGCCTGACCATGTCGGTGATCACCGCCTCGGTCTCGCCGGTGCCGGGATCGACGCGGTAGACATGGCAGGCGCCGATCTCACTTTCGGCCTTGTCGCCCTCGTAATCGGTATCGATGCCGTAGCTCGGGTCGGTGAACCAGATCGAGCCGTCGGACGTGACCACCGCGTCATTGGGCGAGTTCAGCCGCTTGCCGCGCCATTTGTCGGCGATGGTGATGACCGAGCCGTCATGCTCGGTGCGGCTGACGCGGCGGCCGGAGTGCTCGCAAGTGACCATCCGGCCTTGCCGGTCGACGGTGTTGCCATTGGAATTGCCGGACGGCTGACGGAACACGCTGACGCTGCCGTCGGTGTCGTCGTAGCGCAGCATGCGATTGTTCGGAATGTCGGACCACACCACATAGCGCCCGGCCGCAAACCAGGCCGGCCCCTCCGCCCATCGGCAGCCGGTAAACAGCCTGTCGACCTGTGCGTTGCCGTTGAACAGCCGCGAAAAGCGCGGATCGAGAACTTCGTAGAATTCGCTGGTCATGGTTCCTCCCGGTATCAGTCGCTTGGCGAGCCGCGATCAAGCCAGCCTGCGATCGATATGGCAAGATCGATGATGCGTCAGAAGCATTAGGGGAGCGAATGCTGGGCCGGACGGCAGGTCACATCCCGTTAACCGGCTATGCGCCCAGCGCAATGGTGCATTGCAACATCTTATTTTTGCAACGCACCATAACTATGTCATGCTTCGTATCGATCAAGGGAGGAACAACTGGCCGCGAAATGCGGCGCAAAAGGAAACTCGCTATGATCATCGACAGCCTCATGAGCCGCGCTCGCGCCAGCATCGCCAAGCGCCGGCATTACAACCGCCTCGTCGCCGAAATCGACAGCTTCAGCAGCCGCGACCTCGCCGACATGCGCGCCGACCGCTCAGAAATGCTCTATCAGGTCCACAAGCAGATCTACGGCTGAGTCTTCGGTCGACCTATCACGATCGGCGGGCATCAGCCCGGCACGGCCAGCGCCTTCTCGATCTCCGGCAGCAGCAGCGTCTGCGCCGAGTCCGGCGTCAGCGGCCCGACATGCTTGTAGGCGATCTTGCCATCCTTGCCGATGACGAAGGTCTCCGGCACGCCGTAGACACCCCAGTCGATCGCTGTGCGCCCGGCCTGGTCGACGCCGATCGCCTGGAACGGATTGCCGAGATCGCCAAGGAACCGACGGGCGTTTTCCGGCTGGTCCTTGTAGTTCAGCGCTGCCATGACGAAGCGTCTGTCCTGCGACAGCGCCAGCAGCACCGGATGCTCGTCGCGGCATGGCGCGCACCAGGACGCGAAGACGTTGACCAGCGTCACTTTGCCGGCGAACTGTTTTGAATCGAGGCCCGGCAAATTGGTGCCCTCGAGCGCCGGCAGGTTGGTCTGCGGCGCCGGCAAGCCGATCAGCGCCGACGGCACTTCCGACACGTCGCGCCCGGACAACAGCTGCGCCAGGAACAATCCCGCCAGCCCGAGAAAGACCAGCAGCGGCACCAGCACGATCAGGCGGCGACGCGCCGGTGTTTCCGTTTCCGTGCTCATGATTTTGCTGCCTTGTCGGAGCGCCGGCGCACGCCGGACGCCTCCAGCTCGGCGAGCTCTCGCTTGCGGCCGCGCTGGTCGAGCAGGATCCAGCCAACCAGCCCGGCCAGCACCACGGCCGTAATGGCATAGGCGGCGGTGACATAAAGGGCATGCATGCTCATTTTCCCGATCCAAGGCTTCTCACGGCGAAATTCATAGCCTCACCGGCTGTTTGTCGCAATGAACGGGTCTGCGGCAGATTTGCGGTTATCGCAAGCCGAAGGTCACTGCGAAAGCAAAACACCTGATATGTTTTTGATACGCATGTATTGGCACGTCAGGGACAGCCTGACAGCCCCTTCGCAGGTAAGCAGGATTCTACCGGCGTCATCCCACATCCTGATTGCACTGGAGCCATGGCTCTGGAACTTGCGAAGGCTAATGGATTCGACCGCGATGAACTCAAGCCCGAAAGACACGGCATTGAACGCCGCCCATTTGGCGGGGGGCCGGTAGGGAAGGACGGTCGAGATGAAGGAAAGGTGCATGCTAGGCCCGTTGCGGTCCATCTTGGCCCCGGTAACCTCGACGGAGGACAGATCGGGGTAGTTGCCGTAGATGGTCTGGAGAAAGATCGGGTTCTCTATGCGCAGCGGCCACATCAATCCGTTCCGTGCCGCAGCGCCAGCGCCGCTGCCACCGGCCCGAGCACGGCAAGAAACAGGGTCAGCGCGGTAAGAATGAGGAAGGGATGCAGGAAGGGATCGG
Organism: Mesorhizobium sp. M0815; assembly: GCF_040319995.1. Classification (NCBI taxonomy): domain Bacteria; kingdom Pseudomonadati; phylum Pseudomonadota; class Alphaproteobacteria; order Hyphomicrobiales; family Phyllobacteriaceae; genus Mesorhizobium; species Mesorhizobium sp. M0815. The sequence goes on from NZ_JAMYOU010000002.1 coordinate 407,929, forward strand.
GGTCCGCCACCGCGCCATAGCTTGCCGATACGCCGAAGATCAGTACGGGAATGGTCAGCGGCAGCACCAGCACCGAGATCAGCAGTCCGCCGCGCGGCAACGCTACCGCCACCGCGGCACCGGCAGCACCGATGAAGGTGATCGCCGGCGTGCCGACCAGAAGCGTCAGCGCCGTGGCGCCGATGCCGGCCGGCTCCATGTTCATGAACAGGCCGAGCAGGGGAGCCGCGACGACCAGCGGCAGCACGCTTCCCACCCAATGCGCCAGGCATTTCGTCAGCACGGTCAGGGCCAGCATGTGCCGGTCGTTGCCAAGCACCAGAAGATCGAGCGAGCCGTCCTCGCGGTCAGCCTGGAACAGCCGGTCGAGGCCGAGCAGGCAGGCCAGCAAGGCGGCGATCCACAGGATCGCCGGGCCGATGCGGGCCAGCAGCTTCAGGTCGGGACCGACGCCGAAGGGGATGGTCGCGATAACGGCGAGAAAGAAAATCACGCCGGTAAGCGCCCCGCCGCCGGCGCGGATACTTAAGCGGATGTCGCGCAGGAAGAGGGCTAGCATGATGTGAGATGCTTTCGCCCAGGCACCCCCCTCTGTCCTGCCGGACATCTCCCCCGCAAGGGGGGAGATTGGATGTCGCCTCGGCTTTCGTCAGTCTTCAACGTGAAAGAGAGGGCGAGTCGTTGAAACCGCCAATCTCCCCCCTTGCGGGGGAGATGTCCGGCAGGACAGAGGGGGGTGCGACAGAGCGCCGGCATCACCCAACCATCCCCATCACAAGCTCCCTCGCTCCCTCCAGCCCCAGCGGCAAATGCGTGGCCGCAACCACGATCCCCCCACCATCGAGATGCTTCCGCATTAGCCCGCCGAATCTCTCCTCCGAAGCCTTGTCCAGTCCCGCCGTCGGCTCATCGAGCAGCCACAATGGCCGATGACTGACCAGCAGTTTTGCGATCGCGGCGCGGCGGCGCTGGCCGGTCGAGAGATAGCCGAACGGCAGATGGCCGATGCCGCCCAACCCGACGGTCTCCAGCGCCTCTTCAACACCCCTGGAACCGGCGCCCGAAAAATCGCGCCAGAAGCACAGATTCTCCTTAACGGTGAGTGCGCTCTTCATTGCGTCGAGGTGGCCGAGATAGTGACAGGCCGAGGCGGCCGACGGAAAGTCTTCGCCACCACCTTCGAACCGCACACGGCCTGCCGCCACCGGCAACAGTCCGGCGATGATCCTGAGCAGCGTCGATTTGCCGGCGCCGTTCGCCCCGGTGACGACCAGCGCCTGGCCATCCCCCAGCGCGAATTCGATGCCGGAAAATACCGTCTCGCCGCCGCGTTCGCCGCCCAGATTTTCGGCGATCAGCCGCATCCGTTCCCCTTCGCCGAAAGTTCAAGCGCGGCTTCGGTGCGCCGCAGCAAAAATGGCAATTCCGTGTCTAGAACTATTCCAGAAAATTCTCTATATCCGCATCATCCGTGCCAGCGGTCGGCACGGGAACCGAATTTGCGCCGAACCAGCGCGCGTGCCGCCTTGAACGGCCCGGACGCTTGGGAACGGATAGCGGAAATGGCCGTACCCGCACCTTTGCGCGTGATTTGCATGCCCACTGGCGTCCGTTCCCTCCCCGGCAACCGACAGTTAGGGATCGCACGTGTCCAAATCACTCGACAGCTTCAATTGCCGCCGCACGCTGACCGCCGGCGGCACCGAGTACATCTACTATGACCTTGTCGAGGCCGAAAAGAACGGCCTCACCGGCATCGCTCAATTGCCCTATTCGATGAAGGTGCTGCTGGAGAACCTGCTGCGCAACGAGGACGGCCGTTCCGTCACCAAGGAGAGCATCCAGGCGGTCGCCGGCTGGCTGACCGACCGGGGCACTGCCGGCGTCGAGATCGCCTATCGCCCGGCCCGCGTGCTGATGCAGGATTTCACCGGCGTTCCGGCTGTGGTCGACCTTGCCGCCATGCGCGACGCCATGGCCTCGCTCGGCGGCGACCCGCAAAAGATCAACCCGCTGGTGCCGGTCGATCTGGTCATCGACCATTCGGTCATCGTCGACGAATTCGGCACGCCGCTGGCTTTCGCCCGCAATGTCGAGCTTGAGTATGAGCGCAATGAGGAACGCTACAAATTCCTGAAATGGGGCCAGCAGGCGTTCCGCAATTTCCGCGTCGTGCCGCCCGGCACTGGCATCTGCCATCAGGTCAACCTTGAGTACCTCGGCCAGGTCGTGTGGACCAACAGCGAAGATGGCGAGACCACCGCCTATCCCGACACCTGCGTCGGCACCGATTCGCACACCACCATGATCAACGGCCTTGGTGTTCTCGGCTGGGGCGTCGGTGGCATCGAGGCCGAGGCCGCGATGCTCGGCCAGCCCGTCTCCATGCTGTTGCCCGAAGTGATCGGCTTTCGCCTCACCGGCAGGCTGAGGGAGGGCGTCACCGCCACCGACCTGGTGCTCACCGTCACGCAGATGCTGCGCAAGAAGGGCGTCGTCGGCAAGTTCGTCGAATTCTTCGGTCCGGGCCTGTCCAACATGACGCTGGCCGATCGTGCCACCATCGGCAACATGGCGCCGGAATATGGCGCCACCTGCGGCTTCTTCCCGGTCGACAGCGAAACCATCCGCTACCTCACCATGTCCGGCCGTGACGAAAGCCGCATCGCCCTGGTCGAGGCTTATTCGAAGGCGCAAGGCCTATGGCGCGACGTCGGCTCGGCCGATCCGGTCTTCACCGATCTGCTCGAGCTCGATCTCGGCAGTGTCGTCCCGTCGATGGCCGGCCCGAAGCGGCCGGAAGGCCGCGTGGCACTTGAAGACATTCCGGCCGGCTTCGACAAGGCCATGGAGACCGAATACAAGAAGGCCGCCGAAATCGACAAGCGCTATGCCGTCGAGGGCACGGACTACGATCTTGGCCATGGCGATGTCGTCATCGCCGCCATTACCTCCTGCACCAACACCTCGAACCCGAGCGTGCTGATCGGCGCCGGGCTGTTGGCGCGCAACGCCAACCGGCTCGGCCTCAAGCAGAAGCCGTGGGTCAAGACCTCACTGGCGCCGGGCAGCCAGGTCGTCGCCGAATATCTGGAGAAATCCGGTCTGCAGAAGGAGCTCGACCAGATCGGCTTCAACCTGGTCGGCTTCGGCTGCACCACCTGTATCGGCAATTCCGGCCCGCTGCCGGCGCCGATCTCCAAGACCATCAACGATAAGGGCTTGATTGCTGCGGCAGTCTTGTCCGGCAACCGCAATTTCGAAGGCCGCGTCTCGCCCGACGTGCAGGCGAACTATCTCGCCTCGCCGCCGCTGGTCGTCGCCCACGCGCTGGCCGGGACCGTGACCAAGGATCTGACCACCGAGCCGCTCGGCGAGGATCGCAACGGCAATCCGGTCTATCTCAAGGACATCTGGCCGAGTTCAGTCGAGATCCAGGAATTCATCGAGAAGAATGTCACGCGCGAATTGTTCGCCCGCAAATATGCCGACGTCTTCAAGGGCGACGAGTACTGGCAGAACGTCAAGGCGCCGGAAGGCCAGACCTATGCCTGGGACGACAATTCGACCTATGTGCAGAACCCACCCTATTTCGCCGGCATGACATCAGGCTTCGGCAAGATCGGCGATATCAAGGGCGCGCGTGTGCTCGGTCTGTTCGGCGATAAGATCACCACCGACCACATTTCGCCGGCCGGTTCGATCAAGGCGGCCTCCCCGGCCGGCAAGTACCTCACCGACCACGGCGTCGGCGTCGCCGATTTCAACCAGTATGGCACGCGCCGCGGCAACCACGAGGTGATGATGCGCGGCACCTTCGCCAACATCCGCATCCGCAACCACATGCTGGGCGAGAACGGCCGCGAGGGCGGCTACACCATCCATTACCCGTCGAAGGAAGAGGAATCGATCTACGACGCCGCCATGCACTACAAGAAGGAGGGCGTGCCGCTGGTCATCTTCGCCGGCGTCGAATATGGCAACGGCTCGTCGCGCGACTGGGCGGCCAAGGGTACGAATCTGCTCGGTGTCCGCGCGGTCATCGCTCAGTCCTTCGAGCGCATCCACCGCTCCAACCTGGTCGGCATGGGCGTAATCCCCTTCGTCTTCGAGGAAGGCACCTCGTGGGCCTCGCTCAACCTCAAGGGCGACGAACTGGTCGAGATCGACGGACTGAGCAACATCAAGCCGCGGCAGAAGATGATCGCCAGGATCACCTATGGCGACGACAGCGTCAAAGAGGTTCCGATCATCTGCCGCATCGATACGCTGGACGAGCTCGACTACTTCAAGAATGGCGGCATCCTGCAATACGTGCTGCGCGACCTTGCGGCTTAAGGGAGTAGGGCAATAAGGGAGTAGGGCAGTAGGGGAAGCAAGGACAAGCACCTACTGCCCAACTGCCCTACTTTGGCTTTCCAAACCGCGCTGTCGCCGCCAGCAGCACGCCGAGCATCAGCCCGTTGAGGATGTGCCACAGGAAATGCGTGCCGAGCGGAAAGCCGCCGCAGACCAGCGGATCGATCATCCGGCAGACGACCGACACGACGAAGATCGCCGAACCCGCCAGATTGTACCAGCCGGCACGATTGCCGCTGGCCGCCACCCAGGCGCCGAAGAAGGCAAGCGCCAGGAAGGGCGGCAGATAGCCGGTCGTGCCGTTCGACGCTTGGCGCAGCCAGTCCGGCACGGCAAAGGTCACCAGCCCGGCAACGGCGTAAAAGGCGACGAAGATGACGATCGCCTTGCCCCATTTCATGCCGAGAAAACGTCGCAGGTTGAACAGCGTGTAGGCCAGCGTGAACCCTGCAATCGGCAGCACGTCGGCCAGGATCATTCCCCTTGTGGCAAAGGTGTGGAACAGCGACGAGCCGACGCCGATCGCCACCACCCACCAGGCCAGCACTTCGGCGAAGGCGCCGGTGCCGCGCTTGCGCACCTGCCAGACACCCCATAGCCCGGCGGCAAAAAAAGCCAGATTGCTCAGCGCATTGAGCGGTTCAGCCCAGAATTCCGGCCCCGTCCGTTCGCAATAGAGGTCGACCGGCGCCAGGAGAGATTGCCACATGCTGATTGCCGCCCGAATCGCTTCCATCGTGAAGTGCGCGTCCACCTATTGCGCCCTTGCCAGCGGTTGCAACGGCAAAATTTCACCGCAACGTGACTTCCCGTTGACTGCCGCTTCTGCCACATATTTCGACAATCAGAACAAAGCCGGCATCACCGGCGGGATCGGAACGGCCATGTCATCTCGAAGACCATTGCGGCTTGCGGCCGTTGCGCTGGCTCTCTCGGCGTTTGCCGGAAGCGCCTTCGCCGAGCAGGCCGACAAGCCATTAGGCGTCGTCGAGCTCTTCACCAGCCAGGGATGTAATTCCTGTCCGCCGGCCGACGAATTCTTCGCCGAGCTCGCCGCCAAGGAGAACATCGTCGCGCTCGCCTATCATGTCGACTATTGGGATTACCTCGGCTGGCAGGATACGCTGAGCCGCAAGGAAAATACCGAGCGGCAATATGAGTATATGCGCGCCTTCGGCAGCCGTTCCGTCTACACCCCGCAAGCCGTCATCAACGGCCGCAGCCATGTCAATGGCGCCAGCCGCAAGGAAGTCGACGGCGCGCTGGCCCGCATGGAGAGGGTCGGCGAAGGCATGCGCGTCGGCATCAAGGTCAGCCGGACCAGCGATCGCGTCATGATCGATGCCGGCGACGCCGTGACCGGCCCCGCCGACGCGCATGTCGTCATCGTCTATTTCAACCCGCCGCAGACGATCAAGATCGGCAAGGGTGAAAACACCGGCCGCAGCATGACCTACTGGAACGCCGTCTCCAGCATCCAGACCGCCGGCATGTGGCACGGCAAGGCGCAGCGCTACGAACTGCCGATGAGCGAGATCGCCAAGAAGGGCGGCTGCGCCGTGCTGCTGCAGTCGGTCGGCAAGGACGGCGTGCCCGGTCCGATCCTGGGTGCAGCCTTTATCCGCAAGCCTTAGATGGAGCGCTCTCCCTTCTCCCTTGTGGGAGAAGGTGTCGCCGAAGGCGACGGATGAGGGTGTTCCAGGGAACGCCAACGCCTCACTCCGTCCAACACCCCTCATCTGTCTCGGCGCTGCGCGCCGATCCACCTTCTCCCACGAGGGGAGAAGGGATAGCCGCGCTCAAGCCTCCGACGACAGCCTATCCGGATGGATCGCACCGCCACGGCTCCAGCCAATAAAAAACCGGCGTCAGCTTGCTTCTGACGCCGGTCATTTAGGTTTTGGGATCGTCGCACCCGATCTTTCCAAGGAAAGACCGAGGTTGGTTCGATCCGACGCAGACCCGTGGGCGGGGGGCTTGGGGTTTACGAGCCGGTGCCGGACCGAACCGTCTCAGGCAACGCCGGTAAATTCGTCGGACATTGGGGCATGAGCACGGATAAAAAAAGGCAGGATTGTGGCGAAGCATCACCAATTCCAACAGGCGTTTCGCAAACGTGACTGGACGTTGGAGAAACCGCGCGGTGCTGCCGTTGCCCGGCCGGGCCTTGCAATTCGGCAACGAAAGCGCCAACTTTGGTCGGCGTACGATTCATTGCGAGGATCCAGGCATGACTGATCGCAGCAGCGGGACGGAGGATGGGGACGCATCCGCAATATTGATCCCGCTGCACGAGGCAAGACACGAACGCCTCGACCAGCCGGTGCGGTTCGACCGCCGCGAACTGGACCAGATCCTCAGGCTCTACGGCCGTATGGTCGCCGCCAATGAATGGCGCGACTATGCTATTGACCATCTCACCGACCGCGCCGTTTTTTCCGTCTTCCGTCGCACCAGCGAAGTGCCGCTTTTCCAGATCGTCAAGGATCCGAAGCTGGCGCGCCGGCAAGGCGCATTCGCCGTCATCGCCGCCGGCGGACGCATCCTCAAGCGTGGCCAGGAACTCGGCCGGGTGCTTGGCGTGTTCGACCGAACGCTGAAGCTGGTCGAGGCGTAACCCCTTATTTTTGTTTGCGGAACTTCCGCTCGGGCAGCGATTTCGGATCGGGCGGGACCGACGCTCCACCGTTGATCGGCAGTTGCATGAACACCGTGTCCAGCCAGCGTCCGTGCTTGTAGCCGGAGCCTTCCAGGCGGCCGGAATGGTGAAAGCCGAGCTTCTCGTGCAACCGCACCGAGGCGCTGTCGGGCCGGCCATCGCCAATCACCGCGATGATCTGGCGAAAGCCCGCCGCCTTGGCTGCCTCGATCAGCCTTTGCATCAGGAGCAGCCCGACGCCCTGCCCCTTGGCGTCGGGCGCGACATAGACGGAATCCTCAACCACGAAGCGGTATGCCGGGCGCGGCCGGAAAGCGCCGGCATAGGCATAGCCGAGCACAATGCCGCCTTTTTCCGCCACGAGATAGGGAAAGCCACCCGCTACCAAACTGTCGAAGCGCGCTCCCATCTCGATACGACTTGGCGGGTCGAGTTCATAGCTCGCCGTGCCGTTTGTCACCGCGTCGGCATAGATTTCCGTGATCCGGTCGAGATCGGCCGACGTCGCGGCCCGCAAGGTGATGCTGCTCATAATTTATGCACGTCGTTCATCTGCCCTATATCACAGCAAAAGCCGGCACAAAAGAAAAGGGCGGCCATTGGGCCGCCCTTTCCAAACTCGCTGGAGTCAGACCATGATCCCGAAAAGTGGAAACCGGTTTTCGGAACAGATCATGGTCAACAAAGAACGCCGTACTAGCGACGGTCGCCCATGAACTGCAGCAGGAACATGAACAGGTTGATGAAGTCGAGATAGAGCCTCAGCGCGCCCATGATCGCCTTGCGGCCGGCGACATCAGTCTCGTCACCCTCGAAATACATCTCCTTGATGTTCTGCGTGTCATAGGCGGTGAGGCCTGCGAAGATCAGCACGCCGATCGCCGAAACGGCGAAGGAAAGCGCCGACGACTGCAGGAAGATGTTGATCACCATCGCGATGATCAGGCCGACCAGGCCCATGACCAGGAACGAGCCGAACGCGGAAAGGTCGCGCTTGGTCGTGTAGCCGTAGAGCGACAGCCCGCCAAACGCGGCGGCGGTGGCGAAGAAGGTCTGCGAGATACTGGCGGTGGTGTAGACCAGGAAGATCGACGACAGCGACAGGCCGACAAGGCCGGCGTAAACCCAGAACGTCGTCTGCGCCGCCGAAACGCTCATCGATTGGACCCGGAACGACAGGAACATCACCGCTGCCAGCGGGGCAAAGATCACCAGCCATTTCAGCGGCGAGCCGAAGATCGCGTAGCCGAACGAGGTCAGCATCTCGCCGCTTGGCAACGTGGCAACCGCCGAGGCGGGATCGCTGGTGGTGGCCAGCATGATTGTGCCGACCGCGGCAAGGCCGGTGATGAGGAGGCCAAGCCCCATCAGGTTGTAGACTTTGATCATGTAGGCGCGCAGGCCCTGGTCGATGGCAGCATCGACGCCGGCGCCGGGCACGGCGCGCGTCTGATAATTGCGAACGGGATCAGCCATGGAAATCCTCATATTGCTTCTGCCCCGTCCGGTGTCAGGTCCTTTTGAACCCAGGCGCCGCTGGCGGGGCTCCAGCATGCCTGCGCCGAAATATGATGGTTCTTGGCGTAAAGGACAAGACCGTAACCGGACGTAATGCTCCGTGAAGTGCCGGAGATCCGGTTTTATTGGCCTTGCCGGTCGAAACATTAACGAGATTTAATCAAAACCGGCTCTGGCTCAAAGATTCCGCAGCACCGGCGCCGCCTTGTGGCCCAGCACCCGCCACGTGCCGGCCAGGCCGATACCCACCGTGACCACCAGTGAAAAGCCGATGGTCGCCACCGCTACCTCGGGCATGAAGTGCGATGGCAGCGTCATGATGCGCGCGACGACGTACCACGCCGCCACACCGCCCGCCGCCAGCGCGAAGATCGCGGTCGCAAGGCCGATCAGCATGTATTCCAGCGAAAAGGCCGCGATCAGCGTTTTCCTGGTCGCACCCAGGGTCTTCAGCACCACCGCGTCGTGGATGCGGGCCCGGTTGCCGGCGGCGAGCGCCCCGGCCAGCACCAGCACCGAGGCGATCAACGCCACGCCCGCCGCGGCCCTGATCGCGGTGCCGAGCTGCACCACCAGCCGGTTGACGATGTCGAGCGCGTCCTTGACCCTGACCGTCGTCACCGCGGGAAAAGCCCGGGTGACGGCATTGAGAAGATGCGCGTCGTCGGCCGCCGACGCATTCGTCTCGGTCAGCGTCGCCAACCAGCCATGCGGCGCCCCGGCGAATGTGCTGGGCGAGAACACCATGACGAAATTGATGCCCATGGTTTCCCATTCGACCTGGCGGAAATTGGCGATCTTGGCCGTGATATTGCGGCCGAGCACGTTGACGGTGATGGTGTCGCCGAGCTTCAGCCCGATCTCCTTGCCCTCCTCGGCGGAAAACGAGACCAGCGGTTCGCCGGAATAATTCCCCGGCCACCAGCTGCCCTCGGTCAGCGTTGCATTCTCCGGCAATTGTGCGTCATAGGTCAGCCCACGGTCGCCGCGCAGCACCCAGGCGCCTTCGGCCGGAACCTTGACCTTGTCGACATCGACGCCGTTGAGCGCCATCACCCGGCCGCGCAGCATCGGCACCTTGATCAGCGTGCCCTGCGGCGCCTCTTTGCCGACCAGCGCGGAGAAGGCATCGACGTCGCCGCTCTGGATATCGACGAAGAAGAAGTTCGGCGCCCGTTCCGGCAGGCTGCCGGAAATCTGCCGCCTGAGATTGCCATCGATCAGCGCCAGCGTCACCAGGAGCGTCAGCCCGAGACCCAGCGACAGCACCACGGACGGCGTCAAGGCGCCAGGCCGATGGATGTTGCCGATGGCGAGCCTGAGCGCCGTCGAGCGCACACGCGGACTTCTCTTCGCCGCCCACTGCACCAGCGTACCGACGACACGCAGCACCAGGAACGAAAAGACCGTGGCGCCGACGAAGATCGAGGCAATACGGCGGTCGCCGGAAAACAGGATCGCCAGCACCGCGAGCAGCAGCGCGATGGCCATTGCCGCGGCGACATAGAGCGGGCGGGGAAAACCGCGGCCCTCAAAACCCATTTCGCGAAACAGCGCCGTCGCTGGCACGTCGCGAGCACGGCCGAGCGGCAGCAGGGCGAAGGCCAGCGTCACCAGCAGCCCGAACAGCGCTGCCATGCCGAGGGCGCCGGGATAGAACCCACCTTCCGCCGGCACCGGAATAACCGACTGGAGTGCCGCGCTGGCCGCGAACGGCATCAGCGCGCCAAGCACAAGGCCCAGCGTGATACCGAGGGCGGCAATCATCAGGATCTGCACCAGGTAGACGGCAAAGACGAACCCGCCCGAAGCCCCCAGGCTCTTGAAGGTGGCGATGACGCCGCGCTTGCCGTCGAGATAGGCACGCACCGCATTGGCCACGCCGACGCCGCCGACCACCAGCGCCGTCAGCCCGACCAACGTCAGGAATTGCGAGAACCGCTCGATGTTCGAGGACAGCGCCGGCGCTGCGTTGCTGCGCGTGCGGATCGACCAGCCGGCCTGCGGGAACTCTTTCGCGGCCTGCTCCTGGATCGCCTTGATCTGTACTTCAGTGGTGCCGCCGGGCAGGCGGACCTTATAGGCGTTCTCGACCAGGCTGCCCGGCTGGATCAGGCCTGAAGCGGCAAGCCCGTCGGTCGACACCATCAGCCGCGGCGCAAAACCGAAGCCATCCGACACCGCATCTGGCTCGTTGACCAGCTTGGCGCGCAGCTCGAATGTCGCGCTGCCGAGCTTCAACCGGTCACCGATGCCAAGGTTCAGCCGCTCGAACAGAAGGTCCGGGGCGGCGGCGCCGAAGACACCGGATTTTTCGCCGAACAAATCCTCTCGCGACAGCACCGGCTGGGTCTCCAGCGCGCCATAGAGCGGATAGGCGCCGTCGACCGCCTTGGCCTCGACCAGCGCCTGGTCGGAGCCGTCCTCGAGCCTCGCCATCGAGCGCATGTTGGCGCTGTGCGAAACCGTGCCAAGCCGGCCGAGGAAGCTGCGTTCGGCTCTGGTCGGATCGCGCTGGTTGATCTGGAAGCGGAGATCGCCGCCGAGCAGCGTCTGACCCTGGTCGGCAACACCGGCGGAAATCGCCTGCGCCACCGAATTGACGCCGCCGATTGCCGCGACGCCGAGCGCAATGCAGGCAAGGAAGATCAGGAAACCGGACAGCCCGCCGCGCATTTCGCGCAGCGAGAACTTGAAGGCCAGCCTCAGCGTTTGCGACAGCGGCATCAGGCGGTCACCTTGCCGGCCCTGGAGGCCGGCTTGGATGCGTCCTCGATCAGCCCCGACCGCATCGACACCTGGCGCGAGCAGCGCGCCGCGAGCACCGGGTCATGCGTGACCAGCACCAGCGTCATGCCGCGTTCGGCCGCCTTGGCGAACAGCAGGTCGGCGACGTGCCGTCCCGTCGCCTGGTCGAGATTGCCGGTCGGCTCGTCGGCGATCAGGATGCGTGGCGACGGCGCCAGCGCCCGGGCGATCGCCACGCGCTGCTGCTCGCCGCCAGACAATTCGCCGGGATAATGGGTGATGCGATCGCTAAGGCCGACCGCCGCCAGTTCGCGCGCCGCCACGCCGAACGGATCGGCATGGCCGGCAAGCTCAAGCGGGACGGCGACGTTTTCCAGCGCCGTCATATTGGGGATGAGGTGGAACGACTGGAACACGATGCCGATGTTTCGCCCTCGAAACGATGCGATCTGGTCTTCGCTTTTGCCGTTGAGCAGCTCGCCGGCAATTCGTACCGCACCCGAATCGACCCTTTCAAGCCCGGCCAAAACCATCAGCAATGTCGACTTTCCCGAACCCGAAGGTCCAACGATGCCTGTCGCTTCGCCGCTCGCCACATCAAGGCTGACGCCCTTCAGCACATGCACCGAGGATGCGCCTTCGCCGAGCGTCAGCGATACGTCTTTCAGCGAAATGACGGCTTCTTCCAAAATCAAATCGTCCTATATGGGGGAAAGAGGGCTAGAGCATCCGATGCTCGACAAAGACGAAAACCTGCCTTCGCCAACAGATGTTCCTGGTCATATGGGGCCTGCCGCATGGCTTTCAAACACACTTTTGCCGCAGCCTTCGCCCTTTTCCTCGCGATCTGCAGCGCCATTTCGTCGGCGCGCGCCGAGCCCTTCACCATCGTTGGCTTCGGCGACAGCTTGATGGCGGGTTATGGCCTTGGGCCGGGTCAGGGGTTCACCGAAAAGCTGCAGGCCGCGCTTCGCGCCAAGGGCTACGATGTCACGGTCGCCAATGCCGGCGTTTCCGGCGATACGACGAGCGGCGGCCTGTCGCGGCTCGACTGGTCGGTGCCGGACGGCACGCAGCTGGTCATCCTGGAGCTCGGCGCCAACGACATGCTGCGCGGCGTTTCGCCCGCCATAGCGGAAAAGAACCTGGACGCCATGCTGGCAAAGCTGAAGCAGCGCAAGATCGCCGTGTTGCTGGCCGGGATGCGCGCGGCGCCGAATCTCGGCGCCGATTACCAGAGGGCCTTCGACGCGACCTTTCCGAGACTGGCTGAAAAATACGGCGTGCCGCTCTATCCTTTCTTTCTCGAGGGCATCGCCGGCCAATCCGTCCTGCAGCTCGAAGACGGTCTTCATCCAAACGCCCGAGGCGTCGACCGCATCGTCGAGGGTATCCTGCCCAGCGTGGAGAAGACCATTGAAGCGATCCGGGGCAATTCCTGAAGGCGAGGGTTCGCCGCCGCAACACCTTCCGCGGGGGAAGCTTTTAGGCAGGCCTGCGACCAACAAACCCCTTGCCCCGTTTGAATATCGATGATTCGCTAGGGGCAAGAGTTCGATTCGAGGACAGGAGGCTTGCCATGCCGCGTCTTTTTACCGCCCTCGAAATACCGCGTGATGCCGCTCTTTCGCTGTCCCTGCTCAGGGGCGGCCTGCCCGGAGCCCGCTGGATCGACGTCGAAAACTATCATCTGACGCTGCGCTTCATTGGCGATGTCGAGGGCCATGTCGCCGACGAAATCGCCAACGCGCTCGACCGCGTTCACCGCCCGTCCTTCCCGCTGACGCTGTCCGGCGTCGGCGCCTTCGGCCAGAAGAAGCCGCATGCGGTGTGGGCCGGGGTCGCCGCTTCGCCCGATCTTTCCGCTCTGCAAAGCGAAATCGAGCGCATCTGCCAGCGGCTCGGCATCCCGGCCGACCCGCGCAAGTTCATGCCGCATGTGACGCTGGCCCGCCTGCGCAATGCGAGCCCGCTCGACGTCGCCCAGTATCTGTCGGCGCGCGGCAATTTTTCGACGCTGCCGTTCCGGGTCGGCCGCTTCGTGCTGATGTCGTCGCGCGACTCGGTCGGCGGCGGGCCTTACGTCGTCGAGGAGGCTTGGCCGCTTTCAGGTGCCGACAACCGCGTCGCCAGCCGTTTGGCCGGCGCCGCCGACGCTTCGCGGATCATGCGGTAGACGGGACATGGCCAGGGAGAAACTAGCAAAAGAGGCGATCAGCGCCGAACTTGCCGGCCTCGACGGCTGGTCGCTGGCCAAGGATGGTGGTTCGATCAGCCGCAGCTTCACTTTCAAGAATTTCTCGGAAGCCTTTGCCTTCATGACCCGCGTTGCCCTGGCTGCGGAGAAGATGGACCACCACCCCGACTGGTCGAACGTCTACAAGACGGTAAACGTGACCCTCAACACCCACGACGTCGGCGGCCTGACCGCGCTGGATTTCGATCTGGCCAGGAAGATGAACCGCTATTTCGGCACCTGACGTTATCTGCACCTTGCAGCGAGGTTCGGCTTTCACCACATTTTGCCTCGCGGTCACGCGTGAAGTCACGCGACGGCGGCAAGGAGAGGTTGATGGCGCAAAAATCCGGTTTTGATTTCTTCGGCCTCGGCAGCAAGCTGGGCAATGAGAGCGAAGTACGCGAAAAGTTCTGGCGTACGGCGAAGAAGGCTGCCCGGCAGATCCCGTTCATGGAGGAGGTGGTCGCCGCCTATTACTGCGCCATGGACAAGAAGACGCCGCTGCGCGCCAAGGGCACATTGCTGGCTGCGCTCGGCTATTTCGTGCTGCCGACGGACGTCATCCCCGATTTCATCTTTGGGCTTGGCTTCACCGACGACATCGCTGTGCTGACCGCGGCGATCACAACCGTCAGCGCCCACATCACGCCGGCGCACCGGCTCGCCGCCAGGCAGGCCATCGCCGACAAGAGCTGAGCCGGTACGGCGCAAAAAATCGCGCGGGATCCGACTTTCCGGCCGTCAAAGCCACCGCCGCACCCGCGTCTTGTAGGCGCGATAGGCGTCTCCGAACTTACGCTCGAGATAACGCTCTTCCGGCGCGATGACGCCCGTATTGATCACCCACAGCAAGGGAATGACGAGCGCGATACCCCAAAGACTTCCGGCCGCGACACCGAGGCCCAGATAGATAAGGGTCGCTCCCAGATAGAACGGATTTCTGGTCCACCGATAGATACCGTCGACGACCAGCGCCGTCGTTGGCAAGGTCGGTGGTATGTTGGTTCCAGCGGCCTGAAAGCGGCCCGCCGCCATAAAGATGAGCACCAAGCCGCACACCGCGAGCACGGCGCCGGCCAGATAGCGGGCGAGGGCCTGCCCGGCCATGACCGAGAGCGGCGCGAGCACCTCGAGCACGGTTGCCGCCGCCAGGAAGCCGAGGAAGATCAAAGGCGGCAGCGCAATGACCCCCGCCACGTCGGGCGCGCCCGGTCCGCCCGCCACCTCTCCGCCATCCGACCGGGGCACCGCGCCGCTGGCCACCGCGCGGACGGCGACACGAATGCCGAACACGATCGCCAGGACGACTGTGCCGCCCGCCAGGATCAGAACTGTCTCGGAAATGGCCATGGCCAAATCTCCCGTAAGCCGCCAAGGAGGGCACCCTGGCCGAGTGCCGTGGAGCCGAACGCAGACATATACCGCCTGGCGGGAAATTCGTCACGTAGCTCTCAGAAAAGCGAGAATCGCTGCAAGACCTAGCTGCTTGAAAAGTCAAACTCTTGCCGTTTTCGTGGCCTCCAAGTCGCGGCAGGGACATTGCGCCAGCCGCTTTTTCAAGCGGCAGCGCGAAGACGGCGGCGGTTTCCTGGCGTGAACATCCTTTTCTCAGGGGAAATTCACCGTTTGGTAACCCAGATTAAATCAAAATGAAGCGACGGGCAGGACGCCGAGCCGGCCTGCCGCCGCACCAGTGGAATACGGGAAAAGCGATGCGCGGATTGATTGCTATAGTTTCCAGCCTGGCCCTGGTGGCCTTGACGGCGCCCGCGCTGGCGCAGTCGGCAACCAAGATCGGCCAGCACAATGCCTGGGGCACCTACAGCTACCAGGCGTCGGGCGGCGGCAAGGTCTGCTATGTCCTGACCGTGCCAACCGACAAGCAGCCGCCGACGCTCGATCATGGCGACATGTTCTTCTTCGTCAGCCAGCGGCCGGGGCAGCAAGTGTCCTACGAGCCGCAATTCATCGCCGGCTATACCTTCCAGGAAGGTTCCAAGGCCACCGTCACCATCGACAAGAAGTCTTTTTCGATGTTCACGCGCGGCAAGTCGGCCTGGGTCGAGAACGCCGCCGAGGAGCCGGTGCTGATCGCCGCGATGAAGACCGGCACCGACATGAAGGTGTCAGCCAAGTCCGGCCGCGGCAATACCACCACCTACGTCTTCTCGCTGAAGGGCATCTCGGCGGCGCTGGCCTCGATCGCCAAGTGCAAGTAAAGTCCTCGTCCGGGACGTTCACCACCTAACACAGCGACGTAAAGAACCAGCGTTCGTGCGGTCTTGCCTTCTCTCCTTGTGGGAGAAGGTGGATTGGCGCGCAGCGCCAAGAGGGTTGAGGGGTGCTGGACGGAGTGCAGGGGATGCCAAGCTGGAACACCCCTCATCCGACCGAGCTTCGCTCGGCCACCTTCTCCCACAAGGGGAGAAGGAAGAACCCCCTGCATGACTCCGCCATCAACCTGTGCTATGCGCCGCGCTTCATTTCGGGCACGATGCTGTAATCGGCCGCAAATCGCTTATATTGGCGCAACAATGACCCTTTCATTCGATCTTACCGCCGAAGGCGCGCGTGACGCGTTGCGCACCCGCACGCCTGAAAAGCCGTCGCTGATCGGCTTGACGCGCGCCGAACTCGGGGCCGCCCTCGTCGCCGCCGGCATCGTGCCGGAGCGCCAGGCGAAGATGCGCGCCCAGCAGCTCTGGCACTGGATCTATGTGCGCGGCGTTTCCGATTTTGCCGGCATGTTCAACATCTCCAAGGATTTGCGCGCCGCACTGGACAGGCATTTCACCGTTGCCAGGCCCGAGATCGTCGAGGAGCAGATTTCCTCCGACGGCACGCGCAAATGGCTGTTCCGCTTTCCGCCGCGCGGCGCCGGCCGGCCGGTCGAGATCGAGACCGTCTACATTCCCGAAGAAGGCCGCGGCACGCTCTGCATCTCCTCGCAGGTCGGCTGCACCCTGACCTGCTCCTTCTGCCACACCGGCACGCAAAAGCTGGTGCGCAACCTGACGGCGGAAGAAATCCTCGCCCAGCTTTTGACAGCTCGCGACCGGCTCGGCGATTTCCCCGACCGCGACACGCCCGACGGCGCCATCGTGCCGGCCGAGGGCCGGAAAGTGTCCAACGTCGTCATGATGGGCATGGGTGAGCCGCTCTACAATTTCGAGGCGGTGAAGAAGGCGCTGCTGATTGCATCCGACGGCGACGGGCTTTCCCTGTCGAAGAGGCGCATCACGCTGTCGACCTCGGGCGTCGTGCCCGAAATCTTCCGCACCGGCGAAGAGATCGGCGTCATGCTGGCAATCTCGCTGCACGCTACCAATGACGATCTGCGTGACCTTTTGGTACCGATCAACAAGAAGTATCCGCTCAACGAGCTGATCGCTGCCTGCCGTGCCTATCCCGGCCTGTCCAACGCCAAGCGCATCACCTTCGAATATGTGATGCTAAAGGACGTCAATGATTCCATCGAGGACGCCAAGGCGCTGATCAAGCTGCTCAAGGGCATCCCGGCCAAGATCAATCTGATCCCGTTCAATCCGTGGCCGGGCACCAACTACCAGTGCTCGCACTGGGAGACGATCGAGAAATTCGCCGACTACATCAACAATGCCGGCTATGCCTCGCCGATCCGCACGCCGCGCGGCCGCGACATCCTCGCCGCCTGCGGCCAGCTCAAATCGGACTCCGAGCGCATGCGCAAAGTCGACCGGCTGGCGCTGGAAGCGATGATGATCGCAGGGCACGGCGAGGCGTGAATCGCGTCGTCGCCTATCTGATCCGCTTCGCCGTCATCCTGATCGGTTATGGCGTCGCCTCGCTGGCGGCCAGCGCATTTCTCAATATCATGTTTCTGGCGTCCCTGGGCTACACGCCGGAGCAGGCACCGCCGGCGGCGACGGCTTCCCTCTATTTTTCCGTCCCCTTCGTCGCGCTGTTCGTCGCCTATTTCGCTTTCATGCCGGCGGCGATCGCCATCCTGGTTTCCGAAATCCTCGGCCGGCGCGACTGGCTGTTCTATGCACTGGCGGGCGCGGCGGTGGCGGCGGTCTTCCTCGGCTTCGTCCACCAGACGAACGACGCCAATTTCGAGGTTACCAACACAAGCGTCATGCTGGCGGTGATCGGCTGCGGCATGGTCGGCGGTATTTTCTACTGGCTGAGCGCCGGCCGCTCGGCTGGGAGCTGGCGTCAAATCGGACGCCCTATTTCGCCTGGGCCGTCAGGATCTTGAGCGCGAAGGCCGAAAAAACTCCGGCAAACAGATAGTCGACGACGCGCGTCACGCGCGGGCTGGCTTTCATCGCCGCCGAGAATTTTTCCGCCGCCAGCACCATCGGCGCTGTCACCGGGACCGACAGCACGACGAACATCGCGCCGAGGAAGAACAGCTTTCCCGGCGCATTGGGATCATGCGCGGAGACGAATTGCGGCAGGAAGGTCATGAAGAACAGGATGATCTTCGGATTGAGCAGATTGACGCCGAGCCCCGCCGCCCAGCTGCGAACCAGCGATATCTGCGGCCCGCTCTTCTTCTCCGGTGAAAACGCCGACCCTTTTGTGATCGCCTGCCAGGCCAGGAAGACCAGATAGCCGGCGCCGAAAATCTTCAGCACGAAGAACGCCATCGGCGAGGCGACGATCAGCGCCGAGACGCCGACCACCACCAACGTGGTGTGGATCAGCGTGCCGCACAGCGCGCCGGCCATCGAGGCGAAGCCGGTGGCGCGGCCCTGGCTCAGCGTGCGCGACACGAACAGCGTCATGTCCGGCCCAGGCGTAATCGCCAGGATCACCGTCGCGATGGCGAATTGGATAAGCGTAGCGTTGTCGGGAATGAAGGACATTGGCGGCCTCGGACAAGAAGGCGCAGCCTATAGCGCAGGCGCCTCGCCGACGCCAGCATCTCGCCGCCACGGCGTCTGGTCCAGCGCTTGCGGCTCCCAGGCGCCTGTTCCTCCCTTGCGCAGCCCCGAAACGCCGTGATACCTCGCCCGCAAGAATCCTGTCGCGGAACCGCCCACCATGTCGAAAGCAAAAGCCGTCAAGAAAGTCGTGCTCGCCTATTCTGGCGGCCTTGACACCTCGATCATCCTGAAATGGCTGCAGACCGAGCTCGGCGCCGAGGTCGTGACCTTCACCGCCGATCTAGGCCAGGGTGGCGAACTGGAGCCGGCTAGGCGCAAGGCCGAGATGATGGGCATCAAGGATATTCGCATCGTCGATGTCCGCGAGGAGTTCGTATCCGATTTCGTCTTTCCGATGTTCCGCGCCAACGCTGTCTATGAAGGCACCTATCTGCTCGGCACCTCGATCGCCCGGCCACTGATCTCGAAACATCTTGTCGAGATCGCCAGGGAGACCGGCGCCGATGCGATCGCCCATGGCGCCACCGGCAAGGGCAACGATCAGGTGCGTTTCGAACTCTCGGCCTATGCGCTCAACCCCGACATCAAGGTCATCGCGCCCTGGCGCGACTGGTCGTTCAAGTCGCGCACCGATCTGATCAATTTCGCCGAGCAGCACCAGATTCCGGTGCCGAAGGACAAGAAGGGCGATGCGCCGTTCTCGGTCGACGCCAACCTGCTGCATTCCTCCTCCGAGGGCAAGGTGCTGGAAGACCCGTGGAGCGAGCCGCCGGAATTCGTCCACCAGCGCACCATCTCGCCGATGGATGCGCCGGATGAGGTCACAGAGATCGAAATCGAATTCCTCAAGGGCGATCCCGTCGCGCTCAACGGCAAGAAACTGTCGCCGGCAACGATGCTGGCGGCGCTGAACGATCTCGGCCGCGACAATGGCATCGGCCGGCTCGATCTGGTCGAGAACCGTTTCGTCGGCATGAAATCGCGCGGCGTCTACGAGACCCCCGGCGGCACCATCCTGATATCGGCCCACCGGGCGATCGAATCGATCACGCTGGACCGCGGTGCCGCCCATCTCAAGGACGAGTTCATGCCGCGTTATGCCGAGCTGATCTATAACGGCTTCTGGTTCGCGCCCGAGCGGCTGATGCTGCAGGCGATGATCGACAACAGCCAGGAAGACGTCGAAGGCATCGTGCGGCTGAAGCTCTACAAGGGCAACGTCATTGTCACCGGCCGCAAGTCGAGGAAGACGCTCTATTCCGACGCGCTGGTCACCTTCGAGGACGACCGCGGCGCCTACGACCAGAAAGATGCCGAAGGTTTCATCCGCCTCAATGCGCTGAGGCTGCGCACGCTGGCGGCGCGTGGTCGTAAAGGCTAAGTATATATTCATGAAAATCCTGCTTAGCCTGGATCCATACTCTTAGTGAGCTAATGTAGTTGTTTCTAATGACAGCTGCAGAGCTTTTCTTGCTTGACCTCATGGCCGGATTGTCCAATTGTTTTTTTGGGCAATGGGGCTGTAATAATGCGACTTGGTCTTTTGATTTTGACGGCGATGATCGGCATTCTGGCGGGCTGCCAGACCGGACAGGACATCACGAAGAAGGATCCCCAGGCGGGATGCATCGCCGCTGTCGCTACATGGACCATTACGTTCAAACATGAGATCGCAGCCTTCATGGGCGTTTCTCAGGAACGCATGCCGAGCCTCTTCTGCCGGCGCTTGGGCGATGCGGTGCGCAGCGGCCGAATTGGCTTCTCCGACATAAACAGCCTTCAGCTCGACCAATCCACCGACATCTGGAAGGTCATCAAAGGCAAGTGACAGGTCGGCGATGGTTAGTTTGCGACGCGCCACGCGACTTCCGCTGATGTTGCTGGCGGGCCTGGCAGCAGCCGGAGCGGAGGAATTCGATCCCACCTCGCTCGACCTCGCCGCGCTGATTGAATGCAGGGCCGACGTGCCGGCCTATAACGGATTCGCCTTGTGGCTGAGCGGTGAGCCCGGCGCGGCGGAAAAACTTGGCTGGAAGGAAGTCACCGCCGGCAATCCTTTCCTCAGGCAATACGAGCTGCCGGCCACGGTCGGCGTCTTCGGGCGCGAAACGGCGGCCGTCGTCCTTACCGCGACCGGGCCGATGGCGGTGTTTGACGATGTTTCCGCGCCCGATCTCGCTCGAGCGCTCGGCGTCACAGCGCAAATCTCGACACCGGACAAATTCCTTGGCGAGAAGGTGCTCGTCGAAAGCAGCGAGGAAGCCGACGGCATGACATTTTCCACGCACATTGCGCTCAATGTCTCAACCGTTAATTCACATCCCGGCAAGGTTCTCGCCGGCTGCTCCTACGCGCTCGACGTGAAATAGAAAGCCCGGCGCATGGCCGGGCTTTCTGTCGAATCATTCTATCGAATAGAGATTTCTGTCAGTCGGCATCGATGGCTGTGGCCATGCGGGCGATGGCCTGTTGATAGACGCTAGCGGAATTCCAGCCAGCGATTGCGCCCATATTCGCCTGCGCGCTCGCTCCGGCCCGCCAACCATGGCCCTTGAGGAAGTTGGCCGTGGAAGCCAACGCAGTGCTCTTGTCGCGCAGATTTTTGTTGCCGACGCCATACGTCAAAACATTTCCGGGCAGGAACTGCGTGTGGCCGATCTCGCCATGTGCGGCACCGACCGACGAGGCGCTCAACGCTCCGCGATCGACCAGCTTCAGGGCTGCAATGGCATGGGGATAGAAGAACTCCGGACGGCGGCAATCATAGGCGAGCGTTAAAATGGCAGAGACCGTATTCTGGTTGCCCATGGCGGAACCGAAGCCCGTCTCCATACCCCAGATGGCGATCAACACACCCGGCGACACGCCGTAATTCCGTTCGATCTTGTCGAACAGCGCCGCATTGGCCTTCTTCAGCGCACGGCCCCTGGCAATGATCGCGGACGCGCCACGGCGCTTCATGAAAGCTTCGACCGAGCCGCTGAAAGCCTTATGGATGGCGCGGTCGACGGAGATCGTCTTTGTCGCGTAGGTTGCGCGAGCCAGAGCGGCCAGACCCTTCGAGCCGACACCGTCGGCCTTGGCCTCCGCGGCAAACTCCGGTTTCCACGCCTCGAAGCCGGCGCCGTTTTTGCCACAACTGGCCGCCGCCTGCGCGCCCGTCGCCAGCGCAAGCACCGCCACCACCGTGGCCACTACAAACATCTTCCCCTTGGCAAGAAATGCCATGCTGCTCTCCTGGTTGCCTGAATCACGTTCCCAATTGCGAATTTGCCAGCGAAACACCTGCTTGTCACTGTCCCGGCGCTGCGCCGATGCACTCAATACAGCAGGAACTTCAAATCCACCACACTGGCGGATGCCCGGGAATTTGCCTACGATCAAGTAATTATTGTGGCGGGGACAGAATAAGCATGAAAGACGTTGATGTCGTGATCGTCGGCGCCGGTTCGGCCGGACTTTCGGCTGCCAAGACCCTGCGCGCCGCCGGTTTTTCCTTCAAATTGTTAGAAGCGATGAACCGCGTCGGCGGCCGCGCCTGGACCAGCGACCAGCATTTCGGCGTGCCGTTCGACATCGGCTGCGCCTGGCTGCATGCGGCAGACCGCAATCCCTACTTTCCCGAGGCGAAAGCCGCCGCCTGGACGCTTCATCACCACGACATGAATGTCGATCATCTCTACTACCGCGAGCGAAAGGCAAGCGAAGCCGAAGAGGCCGCGATGAAGGTGGCCGACGCAAGACTGCTCGAACTGGTGGCGGCACGTCAGGTGAGGGAAGGCGACGATGACCGCCTTTCGGCATTGCTCGCCAAAGGCCACGCGCCGCGCGCCGCCGCAACCTTCGCGGGGCCGATGGATTTCGGCGCCGACGAGGACGAGATATCGATCCGCGACTTTCAGGCCGCCGCCGATCTCGATCCGAACTATTTCACCAGGGAAGGCTTCGGCACGCTGGTTGCGCGCTTCGGCGCCGACGTGCCGGTGGAGCTGTCGACGCCGGTGCGCAAGATCCTCTGGGATGGGCCGGGCGTAGCCTGCGTCACGGATCGCGGTACCATCCGCGCCAAGGCTGTCATCGTCACCGCCTCGCCGGCAGTGCTCGCCTTCGAGGAGATTGCGTTCTCGCCCGCACTCCCCGATGGGCATTTCGCTGCCTTCTTCGATCTGCCGATGGGCATGCTGACCAAGCTGCCGGTCGAAATATCCGGCACGAGGCTTGGCTTGGAGCCGTTCGACGATTTGCTGATCGAGCGGCTGGCCCGGCACGACATCTACTTCCTCTGCTTTCCCTTCGACTTCGATTTGATGGTCGGTTTCGTCGGCGGCGATTTCGCTTGGGAGATGTCGGCGGCGGGCGAGGCGGCCGGCATCGACTTCGTCGTCGACCGGCTCTGCGGCATCTTTGGCGGCGACGTACGAAAGCATGTCGGACGCGCAATGATGACCAATTGGGGCGCTGAGCGGTTTGTGCGCGGCGCCTATGCGGCGGCGCGGCCCGGCCGCTCGCAAGCGCGCGCCACGCTGATGCAGCCGGTGGCGGAAAAGATCTTCTTCGCCGGCGAGCATTTGGCCGGTCCGCTGATGCAGACCTGCGGCGGCGCCAGATTGTCGGGCGAGGCAGTGGCCAGGGAGGTCGTGGCCCAGCTTGCGGCAAAATAGCATCGGCCGGCAGGAACGTGGGCCGGTGACAGGCGTTTGGCCTTGTCCTGTTCGCCTCGTCCTCCGCATTTCGAATGATTTGAGACGCCAATGAAGCTTTTCGACTGCCCGCATTGCGGCCACCGTCTCTATTTCGAGAACGCGCAATGCCTGAACTGCGCCAGCCTCGTGCTCTATGATCCCGAGCATGCGCGTTTTGTGCTGTCCGGCATCGACGACATCTTCCAATGCACCAACGCCGACGAATGCGCCTGCAACTGGATGGCGGAGCCTGGCCACGCCTTCTGCCGCGCCTGCACGCTGAACCAGCTGATCCCGGATCTGTCGGTCGACGGCAATCGCCGCCGCTGGATCCGTGTCGAGGCGGCAAAGAAGCGTGCCGTCTATTCGCTGCTCGCCTTCGGCCTGCCGGTCGCATCCAAGCAGAATCCCGGCGACGAGATCGGCCTCGCTTTCGATTTTCTTGCCGATCCTATCGGTGGCGGTCCCGGTGGCGAGCGTATCCTGACCGGCCATGACAACGGCCTGATCACGCTCAACGTCGCCGAGGCGGACTCGGCTGAGCGCGAGCGGCGGCGCGTCGAGATGGGCGAGAACTACCGCACGCTGCTCGGCCATTTCCGCCATGAGCTCGGCCATTACTATTGGGACCGCCTGATCCGTGACGATCCGCAAAAGCTTGCCGGTTTTCGCGCTTTGTTCGGCGACGAACGCGCCGGCTACGAACAAGCGCTGAAGACCTATTACGCCGATGGCGCGCCGCCCGACTGGCAGCAGCGCCATATCTCGGCCTATGCGACGTCGCACCCGTGGGAGGACTGGGCCGAGACATGGGCGCATCACATGCACATCACCGACACGCTGGAGATGGTGCATGCGCTGAATTTCCCGCTCGGCCGGCTGGAGACCGTCGAAGCCAACGAGCTGCCGCGCGCCGATACCGGCGGCGAGCTGCAGCCGGCACCATCGGAACCCGCCACCAGGCCGGAGCCTTTCGAAAAGATCCTCGACCGCTGGCTGGTGCTGTCGGAAGCTTCCAACTCGATCAACCGCTGCATGGGCCTGCCCGATCTGTATCCCTTCGTAATCTCCGACGTGGCGGCGCAAAAGCTTGCTTTTGTTCACGAGCTTTTGACTGACCTGCCGAAAACTATTGGAACAAATCGTGAGCCGGCGGAGGCTTTTTAGCCGGAACGCATGCCGCTTTGCTTCGTTTTCGGTCCCGAGGGACTGTGAAACGGAGAGAAAACCATGAAACGCATATTGTTTCCGGCGGTGGCCGGAGCGCTCATAGCGATGTCGGGCTCTGCTTTGGCCGAAACCGCCGTCTCGGCCATCACCGATCTCAATGTACGCGCCGGCCCCGGCCCGCAATATCCGGTCATCGGGGTACTCGCGGCCGGCCAGTCGGCGACGCTCGACGGCTGCATCGCCAACAGCAAATGGTGCACCATCGCCGAGGCCAACGGCCAAGGCTGGGTCTATTCCGACTATGTGACGGCCGATTTCGGCGGCAGCCGTGTGGTCCTGACACAGCGTCCGGCCGGCGCCGACATTGCCGTCGTGACACCGCCTGCCGATAGCGCCGAATATTCCGACAGCTATACCGGAGCGATCGTTGCCGGCGAGGCGATCGAGCCCATCCGGCGGCCGCCGGCGGAAATCCGCACCTATGTCGAAACGAACCGGCTCGATCCCGTCTATCTCGAAGGCGAGGTGGTTACCGGCGCGATGTTGCCCGACACCGTCGAGCTGCGCGAGATACCCGATTATGATTATCGCTACGTCTATGTGAACGGCCAGCCGGCGCTGGTCGATCCGAGCAGCCGGCGTATCGTGTACGTCGTGCGCTGACGCGCAAAACAGGGCGGTCGCCCTGTAATGGCGGCCGCTCACACCCCGACATTGCCACAAGCCGGCATTGCCGCTGCAATACCGGTTTCCACTTTTGCGTCCGATGCTCTAGATCATGCGAGCCGAAGCACCAGCCAGCGAGCCCGCGTGACGATCGACCCGACCGCCTTCCAACAGTACCGGCACACCGCCTACGAGAAGACCACTTTGCCGCGCCTTCTGCTTGGAACGGTCGTCGTCATCCTGTTCTGGCTCGGAATCACTGCCGCCGTGCTGTTCGGCGGCACCTATGCCTTTGCCGTTTGGCAGGCGTCGTCTGGCACCGCCCCGCCAGGTGGAGGAGCGGTGCAGGATTTCATGGCCTCTCCAGCGGGCATCCTCGCGGCGCTGGCTTCGTTTGCCGGAATCTGGCTCGGCCTTTGGGCTGCCATGCGCTGGATCCATCGCGAGAAGTTGACGGCCCTGATCGGCGTCAGCCGGCGCATTTCATGGTCGGGGTTCCTGAAAGGGCTGGCCGCCGTGCTGATCACCTCGCTGCTTTCCGAGATCCTGCTTTACGGCCTGCAGCCCGATATTGCGCGCGGTACGATCGGCCTGTCTTCGTGGCTTTTGTTCCTGATCCCGATCGCTGCGCTGACCTTTCTGCAGACCTCGTCGGAGGAGATGCTGTTTCGCGGTTATCTGCTCAGGGGCCTGGCGAGCCGGTTCCAGAACCCTTTCATCTGGGCGCTGCTGCCGGGATTGCTGTTCACCTCGCTACATTGGAGCCCAGGCTCGAGCGCCGCGATCAATGCCTGCGTGCTGGCCTCGATCGCCGCCTTTGCGCTGCTGCTGACGCTTCTGGTCTATGCAACCGGCAATCTCGGTGCCGGCTTCGGCGCCCATCTCGGCAACAATCTGACCGGCTTCCTGCTGATTTCGCACCAGCAAAGCTATAATTCCTTCGCCCTGTTCAACGCCAAGCCGCTCGAAGCCGCCGGCTGGACGACTTCAGACGCCGTCCTCATCGCCGCGATCGGCATCGTCAGCAGCCTGTTGACCGTTCTGCTGCTTTTGCATCCGCGCTCCCCGCTGAAGGTCGAGCCGGATATGGCGCGCGCCAGCAGCGTGCGCTGATGCGCCTTGCCTGGTTGTCCTGAGCATATTTGGCGCAAAGCCTGACCAAAGCTTGACTCCGCGGCCGATTTCCTGTCTACACGCCGCGAAATTCCGCGACGAGTATTCCTCCGAGCAAACCGACCGGGACGCCGAAACCTCTTTGAGGTGAAGTGCTGTAAATCGATCCCGGAGGCCAACACCCGGCAGCGCTGTGCGCCCCCGGGTGCTTTTTGGCTTTGGGCTTTTGCCCGGACCGGCTTTTGCTTGGACAGCTGGCGCGAACGCATTACCTCTCGGGCATCATCCGGGTGCCAGGGAAAAGGAAAAAGAATGTTTGAATCGCTACAGGAACGTCTTGGTTCGATCCTGAACGGCCTCACCGGCCGCGGCGCCTTGTCGGAGGCGGATGTCTCGGCGGCGCTGCGCGAGGTGCGCCGCGCGCTGCTCGAGGCCGACGTGGCGCTGGAAGTGGTGCGTTCCTTCACCGACAAGGTGCGCGAGAAGGCCGTCGGCGCCGCCGTGGTCAAGTCGATCAAGCCCGGCCAGATGGTCGTCAAGATCGTCCATGACGAGCTGGTCGAGATGCTCGGCGCCGAGGGCGTCGCCATCGACCTCAATGCGCCGGCTCCGGTCGTCATCATGATGGTCGGCCTGCAAGGTTCCGGCAAGACGACGACCTCGGCCAAGATCGCCAAGCGGTTGGCCGAGCGCCAGAACAAGAAGGTCTTGATGGCCTCGCTCGACACGCGGCGTCCCGCCGCGCAAGAGCAGCTCCGTCAACTCGGCGAGCAGGTCAAGGTCGCGACGCTGCCGATCGTCGCCGGCCAGACGCCAGTCGACATCGCCCGCCGCGCCGTGCAGGCGGCAAAGCTCGGCGGCCATGACATCGTCATCCTCGACACCGCCGGCCGTACGCACATCGACGAGCCGTTGATGGTCGAGATGGCCGACATCAAGAAGGTGTCGTCGCCGCACGAGATCCTGCTGGTTGCCGATTCGCTGACCGGCCAGGACGCCGTCAATCTGGCGAAAAGCTTCGATGAGCGTGTTGGCATCACCGGCCTCGTGCTGACCCGCATGGACGGCGACGGTCGCGGTGGCGCAGCACTCTCGATGCGCGCCGTCACCGGCAAGCCGATCAAGCTGATCGGCATCGGCGAAAAAATGGACGCGCTGGAGGAATTCCACCCCAAGCGCATCGCCGACCGCATCCTCGGCATGGGCGACATCGTCAGCCTCGTCGAAAAGGCAGCCGAGAACATCGACGCCGAGCAGGCGGCGGCGATGGCCAAGAAGATGCAGTCGGGCAAGTTCGACCTGAACGACCTCGCCGGCCAGCTTCAGCAAATGTCGAAAATGGGTGGCATGGGCGGCATCATGGGCATGATGCCGGGCATGGGCAAGATGAAGGACCAGATGGCCGCCGCCGGTCTCGACGACAAGATGTTCGGCCGCCAGCTCGCCATCATCTCGTCGATGACCAAGGCCGAGCGCGCCAATCCCGATATTCTGAAGCACTCGCGCAAGAAGCGCATCGCCGCCGGCTCGGGCACCGACGCGGCCGAAATCAACAAGCTGTTGAAGATGCATCGCGGCATGGCCGACATGATGAAGGCGATGGGCGGCAAGGGCAAAGGTAGCGGCCTGATGCGCGGCATGATGGGCGGCCTCGCTTCCAAGATGGGGCTCGGCGGCATGATGCCCGGCATGGGCGGCCAAGGCGGCATGATGGGCGGCGGCATGCCCGATCTGTCCAAGATGGACCCCAAGCAGCTCGAGGCCTTGCAGAAGCAGGCACAGGCGGCCGGGCTCGGCGGCATGAAGGGCCTGCCCGGCGGCTTTCCCGCTGGCGGTGGCCTGCCTGGCTTGCCCGGCGGCATGAAGCTCCCTGGTTTGCCGGGATCCGGCGGCGGGCTGCCTGGCCTCGGCAAGAAGAAATGAGGGCGCCATGAACGAAGAAAAGGACATGGCTGACGCGCGCGCGGCGCTGGTCAATTATCGCGCCTCGATCGACAACATCGACGCGGCGCTGATCCACATGCTGGCCGAGCGCTTCCGCTGCACCAAGGCGGTCGGCGTGCTGAAGGCGGAGCATGGCCTGCCGCCTGCCGATCCGGCACGCGAGCAGCAGCAGATCGCCCGTCTTCGCCAACTGGCGAAGGACGCCCATCTCGACCCGGATTTCGCGGAAAAATTCCTGAACTTCGTCGTCCGCGAAGTGATCCGCCATCACGAGCAGATCGCCGCATCCAACGGCATAACGAAAAACGGCTGAGGACCAGCCACCAACCGATCAACCAAATCAGAGCTTTTTAGGAGAAAAGAAATGCCACTGAAAATCCGACTGGCCCGTGCGGGCTCGAAGAAGCGTCCCTATTACCACGTCGTCGTCGCCGATGCCCGTTCGCCGCGCGACGGCCGTTTCATCGAGTCGCTTGGCTCGTGGAACCCGCTGCTGCCCAAGGACGGCGAACGCGTCAAGGTTGACGCCGAGCGCGTCAAGCATTGGCTGTCGCACGGCGCCCAGCCGACCGACCGCGTGCTGCGCTTCCTCGACGAGGCCGGCCTCGCCAAGCGCGAAGCCCGCGCCAACCCGAAGAAGGCCGAGCCCGGCAAGAAGGCGCAAGAGCGCGCAGCCCTGCTGAAGAAGGCGCAGGAGGAAGCTGCAGCCGCTGTTGCCGCCGCTTCCGCCGCGCCGGCCGAGGCGGAAGCCGCCAGCGCCGAATAAGTCATCGATTGCCCTTCACAAAACGGCTGACCAGTCACAAAACGGCGGGCCTTTGCCCGCCGTTTTGCTGTCCATCCGTATGATGCGGCCCGATCAATAGCCTTCCGGGCAACTCGCAACGTAGACACGGCCATTGCGATCGCGATAACGGCACTGGCCGCTTTCGCTGGCACGGCCGATCAGCGCACCGGCCAAGGCGCCGGCCGCACCGCCGATCACCGCGCCCTTGGTCGGGTTGCCGGCCACTGCGGCGCCGACCGCCGCACCGCCCAGGCCACCAACGGCCGCGCCTTGCTCAGTACGGGAGCAGGCACCGAGCGGCACCAGCAGGGCCATCAAGATCATCACCTTTTTCATTGTCGTTCCTCTCCAACAGGGTGCCGTCCTCGCCGCTGCGCCCCCTAACTCGCAACCAGCCAATTTGATCCAAAGAAGAAGATCGGCAGCAGACCGGGCGGCGCTCGATTTGATCCAAAGAGAAGAAAGGCGGCGGCAGACAGCGCCCTCTCTGGCGGCGTGGCCGCCATCGAACGGCTTTGGAAGTCGCTGCTATTGGCTGAACGGGATCAGCGCGCGCACCCTTGGATCGCGCAGATACAGGCCGCCCCAGAGGATGGCGCCGAGGTAGACGCCGAACAGCATATGCGAGAACAAAGGGCTGCCGATACGCACATGCGTGGCGATGGCGCCGCCGAGATAGGCGGTGAGCAGGATGGCGCCGAGCACCGAGGTGCGCGGCAGTACATAAAGTGCTGTCGAGACCAATCCAATGATGCCGAGCATGCGCGAGACATTGGCATCGGCTGGCCAGCCGAGCTGCACCATGGTCTGGGTGACGATTTCGAGCGGCGGTAGCTTGATGACGCCGTCGAAGATCATGAACAGCACGATGACGGCGCTGAGCACGCGACCGGCCCAGAGGGCGCGCGGTGAGACGGATGCTGCCTGAGACTTGGTCATTGATGTTCCCTCCGGTCGTTGCGAGCACTGGCTTTTCTGCCAGCTCGAACCAAGGACGCGTCCCATGACGGCCATCCGACATGCCTCCAGTGCTTTTCACTCCGGGGACGGCGACCTTGGATGTGCAAGTTCAGCCAGCAACCAACCTGGCCAAGTCCACCTTGCGAGGTGAGGTGGAGGGCGTTATTGGAAATCCGTAAGGGTATCTCCCGAGCGCTCGACGGCAGCAGCCGCCTAATCGCACAACGAAAGTAAGCGATGGCCGGAGAGACCGACCTGAAAAAGTTGCTGGCGGCAATGACGCCGGAGTTGCTTGCCGGCGTTCATGTCTTCACCACGTTGCCACCTGATGCGGCCGTTCCCGACCAGCTCGATCCGGTAATGCTGTTTCGCGAGCACGAGGGCATGACGCTGATCGTGCTTGAAGACCAGGCCAAGACCGCTGGCCTGAAAACCGTGTTCCGCTGCCGGATGCTGACGCTGAACGTCCATTCGTCGCTGGAAGCGGTCGGCTTCCTCGCCGCCATCACCGCGCGGCTGGCCACCGCCGGCATCGGCGTCAATCCGGTCTCGGCCTTCTACCACGATCACCTGTTCGTGCCCGCCGACCGGGCGGAGGAGGCGCTGGATGTTTTGCAGAAACTCGCTGCGGACGCCGCACGATAAGGATCAATGCCTTCGGACGTACAAAATGTCGGGCAATCGCTCTTCATTGTTCGTGCCGTTGCCCAAAGCTTCCGCGCGAAAGCCATGGCGCTCGTAGAAGCGCCGAGCGCCTGAGTTCGACTGAAAGCAATGCAATTTCACAACCGGCAAATTCGCGGTTGCTTGTGTCAGCAGCCGGGCGCCGATGCCTTGGCCAGTCCAGGCAGGATCCAGATAGAGCTGCTCGACCCATTCTCCTGCAACGGCGACAAAGCCAACAATGGCCGCGTCGATTTCGGCGACCGTCACGTGCTGCTGCGCCAGCACGGTGCCGCTGATGAAGGCCATCTCCTCATCCGGTGTATGCAGGACCGGCATCCAGTCGAACGACGAAAGCGCTGCGCGCATGATCCTGGCAATTGCGCCTGCGTCCGACCCGTTAGCCGGACGCAGCGCGATTTTAGTCGCAATGCTCATCTCACAAGCCTGCGACCGCGGGCCGCCGGCCGTCCGGCGCCCCCGCGGAGGGCCAGCCGCGAAGCGGCGATGCGGCCCGTGAGCGAGAAGTTATGCCGCCTTCTTCTTTGGCTGGATCAGCCCGCGCTCGACCAGCAGCTCCGCGATCTGAACCGCGTTGAGTGCCGCGCCTTTGCGCAGATTGTCGGAGACGATCCACATCGACAGGCCGTTGTCGATGGTCGAATCCTCGCGGATGCGCGAGATGAAGGTGGCGTCCTCGCCAGCCGATTCCAGCGGCGTGATGTAGCCGCCGTCCTCGCGCTTGTCGATGACCTGGCAGCCCGGCGCCTCGCGCAGGATCTCGCGCGCCTCATCGGCGGTGATCGGCTTCTCGAACTCAATGTTGACCGCTTCCGAATGGCCGATGAACACCGGCACCCGCACGCAGGTCGCCGTCAGCTTGATCTTGGGATCGAGCATCTTCTTGGTCTCGGCCACCATCTTCCATTCTTCCTTGGTGAAGCCGTCGTCGAGGAAGACGTCGATATGCGGGATGACGTTGAAGGCGATGCGCTTGGTGAACTTCTTGACGTCGACGGAATCGGCGACGAACACCGCCCGCGTCTGCGTGAACAGTTCGTCCATGCCTTCCTTACCGGCGCCGGAGACCGACTGGTAGGTGGCGACGACGACGCGCTTTATGGTGGCGAAGTCATGCAGCGGCTTCAGCGCCACGACCAGCTGCGCCGTCGAGCAGTTCGGGTTGGCAATGATGTTCTTGCGTGTGAACAGCGAAATCGCATCCGGGTTCACTTCGGGAACGATCAGCGGCACGTCCTGGTCGTAGCGGAAGGCCGATGAATTATCGATGACGACGCAGCCCTGCTTGCCGATCTTCGGCGACCATTCCTTGGAGACGTTGCCGCCGGCCGACATGATGCAGATGTCGGTGTCGGAAAAATCATATTGGTCGAGCGTCCGGACCTTCAGCGTGCGGTCGCCGAACGACACTTCCGTGCCCTGGCTGCGCCGCGAGGCCAGCGCCACCACCTCGCTCACCGGAAAGCCGCGCTCTTCCAGTATGTTGAGCATTTCCCGGCCCACATTGCCCGTGGCGCCGACGATCGCAACCTTGAAACTCATCGAAATCTCCTGTCCCTCTCCGCTCGGTTTCTGGAGAAAACCCGCCGGCCAATGCGGGTTTCACCCCGGGCCGGACCCGGGAGAGGGTGGTTAGGCCAAGGGAATCAGACCGTTTTGGTGGTCGTTTTACCGGTTTTTTTGACCAAGAACGTGGTTTTGCTGGAACGGAAAGGCGCACCGAGACGTCCGGCCCAATGGTTCGCATTGGGGCCGGGGATGTCGAAGGCAAGAAGCGCCATCAAAAGGCCGCGCATCGAAAACTATCCCGTTCGGTGCCGGCTTTTACGCGGTTTGCGTAAGGAGTCAATCGCAACCAGGCGGATCGCCCGCCCTGTACAATGAGGGCGGCACGAAGTACGAACGGGCATCGTTTGGCTCGTGGCGCCCGTCGTGGCGCTTGCCGACATCAGACCCGTCGCCGGGCATTTAAGAATCCGAATTTCGAAAGAAGCATATGTCCAACTTCGAAGCTATTGTCCCCGCGCTGGCAAAGGCGCTGGAAAAACGCGGCTATGTCGAGCTGACACCGGTGCAGAAAGCGGTTCTTGAGCTCGGTCAGGCCGATGCGCTGGTTTCAGCCCAGACCGGCTCCGGCAAGACCGTCGCTTTCGGACTGGCCTTGGCGCCGACGCTGCTCGACGGCGCCGAGCGCTTTTCCCACGCGGCGGCACCCCTGGCGCTGGCCGTGGCGCCGACACGGGAGCTGGCCCTGCAGGTGACGCGCGAGCTGGAATGGCTCTACGAGCTGACAGGCGCCACGGTGTCGTCCTGCGTCGGCGGCATGGACATGCGCACCGAGCGACGCGCGCTGGAGCGTGGCGCCCATATCGTCGTCGGCACGCCCGGCCGCCTGCGCGACCACATCACCCGCAATTCTCTCGACATGTCGGCGCTCAAGGCAGTCGTGCTCGACGAGGCCGACGAGATGCTCGATCTCGGCTTTCGCGAGGACCTGGAATTCATCCTCGACGCCGCCCCTGCCGAGCGCCGCACGTTGATGTTTTCCGCGACCGTGCCGCGCTCCATCGCCACGCTGGCCAAGGGCTACCAGCGCGATGCCGTGCGCATCTCGGCCTCGGGCGAGGAGAAGCAGCATCTCGACATCGAATACCGGGCGCTGGGCGTCGCGCAGGCCGACCGCGAAAACGCCATCATCAACGTGCTGCGGTACTATGAGGCGAAGAACGCGCTGGTGTTCTGCAACACGCGTGCCGCCGTCAATCACCTGACAGCGCGCTTCAACAACCGCAACTTTTCCGTCGTGGCACTGTCCGGCGAGCTGAGCCAGAACGAGCGCAGCCACGCGCTGCAGGCGATGCGCGACGGCCGCGCCAAGGTCTGCATCGCCACTGACGTCGCGGCGCGTGGCATCGACCTGCCCAACCTCGAGCTGGTGATCCATGCCGACTTGCCGACCAACCCGGAGACGCTTCTGCACCGAAGCGGGCGAACGGGACGGGCGGGGCGCAAGGGCGTCAGCGCGCTGATCGTGCCCAACAATGCCCGCAAACGCACCGAGCGGCTGCTGCAGAGTGCCGGCCTTGCGGCGACCTGGGCGAGCCCGCCCTCGGCCGACGACGTGATCCGGCGCGATGACGAGCGCATTCTCGCCGACCCGGTCCTCAGCGAGCCTATGAAGGATGAGGAGCGAGGCTTCGTCCAGGCGCTTCTCGATCAGCACGGACCCGAACAGGTCGCCGCAGCCTTCGTACGGATGTGCCGCTCCAGCCGCTCGGCGCCGGAGGATCTTCTCGACGTCGCACCGTTCACGCCGTCGGGCGAAAAATTTGCGCGCCGGGACGAGGCACCGAGCCGCCGCGACGATTTCGGCGACAGCGTCTGGTTCTCGCTGTCGGTCGGACGCCGGCAGAATGCCGAGCCGCGCTGGCTGATCCCGATGCTGTGCCGGACAGGCGGCATCTCCAAGCGCGAGATCGGCGCCATCAAGATGCAGCCGGAAGAAACCTTCGTGCAGATCGCGGCGGACTGGGCCGAGCGCTTCCTCGCCGCGATCGGCCCCGACCGCAAGCTGCAGGGCAACATCGCGGTCAAGCGGCTGGACGGCACGCCGGATTTGTCGCGGGCCGGCTATCAGGAGCCGCGCCCCGACAAGAAGCCGCACCGCGGCAAGCGGACATTCGATCAGAACGCGCCCAAATTCGAGAAGCGCGCACCGGCTGACCAGCGCCCGGCATTCGAGGCAAAGCCCTGGGCCGGCAAACCGACCAAGGCGAAATTCGAAGGCGGACCGGCGAAACACAAGAAATCGAAGAAACGGCCGGGGTGAATAGCCTGCCCCTTCCATTTCGCGCACGCCCCTTGCGGTCTACCGGAACTTTGCACAGTCTGGGGCAGGGCAATGGGGTGGGCAGGACATGCGCGGCGAAGTTCTTCACTATGACGAGGACCAGGCCTTCGGTTTCATTACCGGGGCCGATGGCAACCGCTACAGCTTCGCGCGCGAGGACTTGCGCCGCCAAGCGTCGGTTGCCGGAGGCACGACCGTCGAATTCCAGCCGGCTGGCGGACGGGCACGCGATGTTTTTTCGATCCACGCCCAACCTGCCAGTGCACCCGCCCGTGCCTCCGCTGCAACCGCCGCCCCATCTCAGGCCGGCAATGCGCCCGCGGCACGTCAGCCGCAACATTTCGGCCGTTCCGCTGAAAATCAAACCGCCGAATCCACCGGCCTGTGGAGCTACTTCTCGCGTGGCCTGACCGAAAATTATTTCAACTTCGCCGGCCGTGCCCGCCGCAAGGAATATTGGGGCTATTGCCTGTTCTGGACGATCGCGCTGATCGTGGCGATAGGATTCGGCGTCTTCATCGACGACGCCATGGGCAATCTCGACAACAGTGAATTGCCGGCAGTGACGGTCGGCCTTTGCGGCCTCTTCCTGCTGGCGACAGCCCTGCCGTGGTTCGGGCTCAACGTGCGCCGCCTGCACGATATCGGCCTGACCGGCTGGCTCTTCCTGCTTTTCCTGATCCCGACCTTCGGCACCGTGATCATCCTGATCTTTGCGCTGATCCCGACCCAGCCGCGTGAAAACCAGTGGGGTCCGGTGCCGGCGGGTGTCCAAATCTAACCGCGGGAGTGCCGCCGCATCGGCGGCAGTCGCCCAGCGGACGTCGACCTACACAGGATCAGCCCAGGAACTTGGCGATGATCGCGTCGCCCATCTCAGCGGTGCCGACCTCGGTCATCCCCGGCGAATGAATATCCCTGGTGCGCAGGCCGTCGTCGAGCACGGCGGCGATCGCACCTTCGAGCTTGTCGGCTTCAGTCACCATGCCGAAGGAATAGCGCATGCACATGGCGAAGGAGGCGATCATGGCGATCGGATTGGCGATGCCCTTGCCGGCGATGTCGGGCGCCGAGCCATGCACCGGCTCGTAGAGCGCCTTGCGCTTTTTTGTCTTGGCATCCGGCGCGCCGAGCGAGGCCGACGGCAGCATGCCGATCGAGCCGGTCAGCATGGCGGCGATGTCGGACAGCATGTCGCCGAACAGATTGTCGGTGACGATGACATCGAACTGCTTGGGCCAGCGCACCAGCTGCATGCCGCCGGCATCGGCGAGCATATGGTCGAGCTTGACGTCGGCATACCTGGCCTTTTGCGTCTGGCTGACGACCTCGTTCCACAGCACGCCCGATTTCATCACATTGCGCTTTTCCATCGAGGTGACGTGGTTCTTGCGCGTGCGTGCCAATTCGAAGGCAACGCCCGAAATGCGCTCGATCTCGAAAGTATCGTAGACCTGGGTGTCGATACCGCGCTTCTGGCCGTTGCCGAGATCGATGATCTGCTTCGGCTCACCGAAATAGACGCCGCCGGTGAGCTCGCGCACGATGAGGATATCGAGCCCCTCGACCACCTCCTGCTTGAGCGAGGAGGACGCCGCCAGCGCCGGATAGCAAATGGCGGGTCGAAGATTGGCGAACAGCTCCATGTCCTTGCGCAGCCGCAGCAGACCCGCCTCCGGGCGCACCTCGTAAGGCACGGCATCCCATTTCGGTCCGCCGACGGCGCCAAACAGCACCGCGTCCGCCGCCATTGCCTTGGCCATGTCGGCATCGGAAATCGCCGCGCCATGTGCGTCGTAAGCGCAGCCGCCGACAAGGCCCTCATCGGTGACGAAATCGCTGCCGAGCTTGTCGTTCATAGCGGCGATCAGCTTCTTCACCTCGGCCATCGCCTCGGGGCCGATGCCATCGCCGGCAAGCAGGAGAAGATTTTTCGAAGCCATGTGGAACCGTCCTGTGTCGTGAGCCGCGGCCTTGCTAAACGCCAAGCAGCCGGCGCGCAAGCCTGCGGTTCAGAGCATCGGACTCAAAGTGGAAACCGGTTTTGGGAAAATCCGATGCTCAAGACAAAACGCCTACAGATGCGAAAGGATATTGACCAGCCTGCCGAACGGGTCGCGCACGAAGAAGCGCCGCACGCCCCAGGGTTCGTCCGCCGGACCGTATTCGATGGCAAAGCCGGCCGTCCTCATGCTTTCAAGCGCGGCATCGACGTCGTCGACTTCGATAGAGATGTCCGGCACCGGCGTTCCTGATCCCCCTTCGGCCATGAAACTGACCTGTACGGACATCGTCTCTTGCGAGCCATAGGTAGCGATCCAGCCCATATCCATCTTGAGATCGAGGCCGAGCACATCCCGATAGAAGGGTTTTGCCGCCGCGATATCCTGCGTGTCTATGTTTGCAACGATGCGTCTGACCTTCACCATGGGCCGATCCTCGTGCTAACCGTATCGTTGTCACAACCGTGACAGGTATCAGGCTGTGCGCCGCAGCGCCGTCACCTCGATCTCGATCTTCATTTCCGGCTTGTTGAGCTGGCACACGATCATCGTCGCTGCCGGCCTGATCTCGCCAAACGCCTCGCCGAGGATCGGGAACACCACATCTACGAAAGCCGCATCGGTGATGTAGTAATGTGCCCGCACCACGTCAGCCATTTCGAAGCCGCCATCTCGCAACGCCTTGGCGATCGTCGTCAGGCAATTGCGCGTTTGTGCCTCCACGGTCTCCGGCATCGACATGGTCGCATAATCGTAGCCGGTCGTTCCGGACACGAAACACCAGTCGCCCTGCACCACGGCGCGCGAATAGCCGGCGGTCTTTTCGAAGGGCGAACCGGTGGAGATCAGTTTTCGCATGGGTCCTCCGCAAATCGTCGCGGATATCTTGCAGGGAACGAGCCGATCCCGCCATGGGCCAGATAGAACTGACGGTTGTTATGAGTCTCCCGCCTCGACAAAGCCCTCTCGTCCAAGGCGTGGTGGTCACTGCGCTTTGCAAAAGTACCTAATTCGCCGACCCCAGCGCCTTGTCCAGCGCTTCCTTGACGTCGGCCGGCCATGTACTCACCGCTGGCCACGCGTCCGGCTCGGGCTTGTCGCCGCGGCGGGCGAAATAGAGCTTGTGCTTGACCGGGTCGACCGCCATGAAGCCGTCATTGCCGCCGCAATCATGCGGCACGCAGCCGCTGGCAAAGAAGGCACCCGACGCGGTTTTTTCCGTGCCGCCGCCGACCAGCAGGCTGGTCGCCATGTCGGGCATGTCCTTGCCAAGCAGCGTCTCCGCTTGCTTGTAGACAGCCTCGTTGTGGAAGGCGTCGATGATGTTGTCGTATTTCGACGGATCGACGTCTTTCCAGTCGGTGCCCGGCTCCGGCATGTAGGTGAGATTGCCGGAAGTCATCAGTCCGGCTGTCGGCGACCATTGCAGCGCCGGCTTGGAATCGCCCGGCAGCAGATAGGGCACGAAATAGATGGCGCTGTCGGAGATCGCGGTCGGCGGCGCGCCGCATTCGTCCTGCTCGACCGTGACCGTCTGGATCGTGCCGCCTTCCGGCTTCCACACGATCACCTTGGCCGGGCCGCATTGATTGCCGCCGTCGCCGACATCGATCAGCGCCACCTTGACGCCGCCGACCTCGACGATCTTGTCGAAGAAGACGTCGTAATTGCGCGCCAGTTCCTTGCCGTCGAAGGCGAGCACCCGTTCCCCGTACTCTTCCTCCTGGGTGATGGTCAGTTGGCCGCCCTCGAACGGGATCGGCGCCTGTTTGTCATTGTCGGCTAGGGCCGCATTGCTCAACGCGCCCTGGTCGGCGGCCCTGCCGGGCGCATCGTCAGCCGGCACGAGCACCATGTCGGTCTGTGCATGCGCGCCAGCCACCGGCATCAGAATCCACGCCAGCGCGCAGGCGCCGACAAGAAGCGAACGTGTCATGACTGTCCCTCCGTTCAGCCGCCACGAACCCGGCCTGTCGCGGCCGGGGCATCGTACCGCTCAGGCCCAGGGGCGCTCAGCGGCGTTCCTCTTCTCGAACGAAGCGATGGCGCCGGCTTTTTCCATGGTCAGGCCGATATCGTCGAGCCCGTTGAGCAGGCAATGGCGCTTGAACTCGTCGAGGTCGAACTTGACCACGCCGCCGTCAGGCCCACGGATTTCCTTGGCCTCCAGATCGACCGACAGCGTCGCGTTCGAACCGCGCGAAGCATCGTCCATCAGTTTCTCAAGATCTTCCGGGCTGACGGTGATCGGCAGGATGCCGTTCTTGAAGCAATTGTTGTAGAAAATGTCGGCGAACGAGGTCGAGATGACGCAACGGATGCCGAAATCGAGCAGCGCCCACGGCGCATGTTCCCGGCTCGAGCCGCAGCCGAAATTATCGCCGGCGACCAGGATCTGCGCCTTGCGGTAGGCCGGCTTGTTGAGCACGAAGTCCGGGTTTTCCGAACCATCGTCCTTGTAGCGCATTTCGGCGAACAGGCCGGTGCCGAGTCCGGTGCGCTTGATCGTCTTGAGATAATCCTTGGGGATGATCATGTCGGTGTCGACATTGACGATCGGCATCGGCGCGGCGACGCCGGTGAGCTTGGTGAATTTTTCCATGTCCTTGCCCGTCTTCTTCTTGTTGCGGGAAATTGCTGGCGCCCGGTTTACACAAAGCCGCGGGCAAATAAAAGGCGGCTGTTTTTGGACCTCCGTCGTCGATCGAAACGCAAGATCGGTACAAAACAGCTTCAAAACCACCGGCCCATGGTGCACTTTTGTCGACATGACAACGCGATCCAAGGTCCTCTACGCCAGCGAACCGGGTCTCGGCATCGCCGAGTTCCGCCGCGTTCTGGTGGAATCCGGCCTCGGCGCCAATCGCCCCGTCGATGACGACACCCGATTGAACGCGATGCTGTCAGGGGCCAATTTGGTGCTCACCGCGCGTCTCGATACAGAAGGCAAGCCGCTGGTCGGTGTTGCCCGCGGTGTTACCGATTTCTCGTGGGTCTGTTACGTTTCCGAGCTCGCCGTTTGCAAATCGGCGCAAGGGCTCGGCATCGGCAAGGGCCTGCTTGATGAAGCGCGCCGGCAACTCGGGCCTTCCGTTGCCATAAGCCTGATTTCCATGCCCGACGCCGTCGGCTTTTATGAGCGCATCGGCATGAAGCGCGTGTCCGACGCGTTCTGGTTCGACCGCAAGCGCTGACGCGTTGCCTTGCCAGCTAGTGGATCGAATCTAACGTTTGGTGCCCGCGTTTGACCGCGGCGGCGATCCTGTCGGGGTCGGCGGTCCAGATGAAGGGTCTGGGCTGCTGGTTGTGCTCGGCGAGGAAGGGGTAGATTGCCGCCCTGGAGGTCGACCACCGAGTGAAAGACGCCGCGCTTGAGCGGCGCTTCGACAAGTGCGGGTGGCCGAGGGCGATCGCCCAGTCGGCGTCCTCGGCGACTACGGCGGCTGCTGATCCTCGAACCAGAATGATGACTGGCGTCGCGAGATGGTTCCCACCGACGGCAAGGGAAAATGCGACGTCATTACGATGCGGCCATTGTCCGAGCAAGCCTCCAGGAATGCCCATCTCGTCCGACGTGCCTGGTCAGGGTCCGTGTCGTACCGAAAGCTCCAGTCAGGGTATATGCATTGCATCGGCCAATGCATGAGATCGCCGGAAAACACTGCCCCTACGCCTCGAGATTTCAGGCCGATGGCTACGTGCCCCGGGGTGTGGCCCGGCGTCGGTTCCAGCCACACTTCGCCATCGAGTTCATAATCCATATCGACAAGCACAGCCCGACCAGCCTCGACGATTGGCAACACATTGTCCTCATAGGTCCGATCTTCGTCATCACCGGAGGCCGCCTGTGCGGCCTCGAACTCGCGCCGCGCCATGATGTAGCGGGCGTTCGGGAATGTCGGTATCCAACGCCCGTCCACCAATCGTGTGTTCCAACCGCAATGGTCGACATGAAGATGGGTGCACAGCACATAGTCGATCTGCTCGGGAGCAACACCTGCATTTGCCAGGCGCTCCAAAAAGGTGCCGTCATTGCGGCGATGCCAATGGGGGAAGTATGCGAACGTCTTATCGTTGCCGACGCAACTGTCGACCAGAATGGTGTGGTGTCCGGTACGAACAAGAAAACTCTGGATGGGAAGAATAAGCCGGCCGGTTGCAGGCGATATTAATCGCGGCGTGAGCCAATGAAGATGCGGTTCGAGCGCTTCATCGGTGCAGTCGGGAAACCATTCCGACGGCGTCCGCAGGGGGTCGCACATCTCCAGAATTCTGGTTATCCAGATATTCCCGATTCTCCAGTCATCCACTGACTGCATCCTTCTTCGATCGAGGACGGATCACTAGAGATAACATTTGCGGCCAGATGGCGTCAGACATTTCTGCCTGTAGGAGAAGGAGCGCTCGCGATGTGGCCGCGCTCACGATCGGGTACCAAGCGTTAGAACTTAACCACTAGTGGTCGAAATCTGACGCTTGGTTCCGGGGCCGTAAGCCCGCTCAGGGTGGAAAGCGGACGCTACCATGTACTTTTTGGCAAAGCGCTCAGTGCGCGCGTGACGCAAGGTGAATTTCAAGCGGCTTTGAGATGAGGCCTTTATCAACGATGGCTTCAAGCGTCTGCTTCGTCAGACTGATATCGTCATATTGCTGCGGAACCGACAGAATTAACCCACCCTCTTCGGGCGTGGCATAAAACACTACATAGCCTTTCGCCTCACTGGCGAGTGGGAAGGCGATAGTATTGATTTCAGTATCCATTACTCGCTTGCCAAAGAAATAATTGGCACGATTATTCTGCTGACGTAATTCAAACTCCTGATGCTGGAGAACAGAGTATATACGTTTGTTCTCCGGTGACTCAGGGT
Organism: Mesorhizobium sp. M0815; assembly: GCF_040319995.1. NCBI lineage: Bacteria > Pseudomonadati > Pseudomonadota > Alphaproteobacteria > Hyphomicrobiales > Phyllobacteriaceae > Mesorhizobium > Mesorhizobium sp. M0815. The sequence continues at coordinate 449,053 of NZ_JAMYOU010000002.1, forward strand.
CGTTGCTTCATCCAGAGAATGGGATAATTGCGAACATCAACACTGAAAGTGCCTTCCAACTAGTGGAGGTCAAGTCAAATTCCTGCTTTCCATGGCTCTTTAAGTATCTGCCCTAGATGTCCGAAATGAGTCGGCAGCGGTATTCCGTTTCGGGTACCAAGCGTCAGGTTTTGACTACTAGCGTGCGGACTTTTGATATCAGCGGGACAGCCCCCCTCTGTCCGGCAGGACAGAGGGGGTGGGCGGGAACTCGACAGAGCGGCTTATTCTGGGCGGCCTTCCCTCAAATCACGTTCAATTCACGAAACGCCCGCCCCTCAGCGACACGGCTATACCCAAACGCCGAGCAATCCACCGTGCGATAGCCGCCATGGACGATCAGTTCGGCCAGCGCTTTGCCGACCGCCGGCGCCTGCTGCAAGCCGTGGCCGGAAAAACCGTTGGCGAAGAAGAAATTGCCGACCTCGGGATGCGAACCGATCACCGCGTTCTGGTCGAGCGTGTTGTAGTCGTAATGGCCGACCCAGGCGCGCGTCGGCTTGATCGCCTCGAAGGCTGGAATGCGGGTCGCCAGCACCGGCCAGATCACCTCTTCGAACAGCGGCCAGTCGGGTTCGAAATCTGTGGGGTCGGCGGGGCCTTCGCCCTCTTCCGGCTCGGCGCCGCCGGTGATGTAGACCGAACCTTCCGGCCGGACATAGATGCCGCTCGGGTCGACCAGCAGCGGCATGTCGTCATATTTTTCGCGCGCCTCGAAGACGAAGACATTGCGCTTGCGCGGCTCCACCGGCAGCGCCAGCCCGGCCATTGCTGCCACCTTGCCGGCATTCGGCCCGGCAGCATTGACGACGATGCCGGCCTCAAGCCGCTCGCCATTTTCGAGGGTCACACCGGTGACGCGGCCGCCTTGCCGCTCGATGCCGGTCACCGACGCCGTGATGAAGTCGATATCCTTCGTCCGCAGCGCCTTGCGGAACAGCATCAGCATCGCATGCGCGTCGAACCAGCCCTCGCCGCTGCGGCCGTAGGCCCCGGCACTGATACCCTCGGCCGATAGCCACGGAAACCGACGAACAAGCGCCTCGGCATCCTCGAGCACGATGTCGGCGCCCTCGGCCATCTGCGCCTCGTGGTTGGCCTGCAGGATAGGCAGCCCGTTTTCGCCGGCAAGGATCAGATAGCCGCCTTCGCGAAAGCCGATATCGGCGTCCGCCCCGAATTCTTCCTTCAACCGCCGGAACAGTTTCAGCGTGAACTGCGACAGCCGGATGTTTTCAGGGATCGAGAACTGCTGGCGGATGGAGGCGCAGGACAGCGTTGTCGCCGCATGGGAAAATTGCGGGTCGCGCTCGACAACCGCGATCGGGCCCGAAAACCCTTCCTCGCGCAGATAATAGGCGACCGAGGAGCCGACGATGGCTCCGCCGATGATGATGATGTCGTAATGCACCTTTTTCGCCCTTCCGGTCTGAACCGCCGAGTCACGCCGCCGGCAGGATGATCTCGAAGCGCGTGCCGCTCGCCGAGTCAACCAGCCGGATCGTGCCATCATGCGCTTTCAGGAGGGCCAGCACGATGCCGAGGCCCATGCCGGTGCCGCCGGAATCGCGGCGCGTGGTGAAGAACGGCTCGAAGATGCGGCCTCGGTTGCTGGGCGAAATGCCGGCGCCGTCATCGTCCACCACAATGGTGGCCTTGCCATCCGCGCTTGCTGCCGTGACCGAGACCAGCGTCGCGCCGTGTCGCGCCGAATTGTCGATGAGATTGGCCAACACGATCGCGGCGTTTTCGGCCGATATGCGCAGGCCGATATCGGCGCCCGCCTCGAGGCGCACCGCCAGCCTGTGGTCGGCCGGCAGCAGCGCCAGTGCCGGAGCGAGTGATGTGCCTTGGCCGCTGGGCTCGAGATTTTCGGCACGCGCAAGGTCAAGCAGGCGGCGCACCAGCAGATTGAGCCGGCCGGCATCGGTGACGATATTGTCTGAAAAACGCCGCCGCTCGGCCTCGTCCATCGCGCCGCCCGAATCGCGCAGCAGTTCGGCTGCCCCCTGGATCGCCGTCAGCGGCGATTTGAGTTCGTGCGAGACGTGGGTGGCGAAGGTCTGGATGCTGTCGGAGCGCGCATGCAGCTTTTCGGCCATGTCGAGGAAGGCCGCGGAGAGCGCCGCCATTTCGCGCGTGCCGTGGTGATCAAGCGGCCTGCTCGCCTCACGGTCGCCGGCGGCGATGCGCTCGGTGCGCTCGATCAGTGCATAGATCGGCCGGCTGACGGTGCGCAGGAAGACCAGCCCGATCAGCAGCGTGCCGCCGAGGATGGCGATTGCCGCCAGCGCCACCTTGCCGCGCTCGCCAAAGAGATGCTTGACGATGTTGTTCGGCGTCCGCGACAGATAGACCACGCCGGCGACCTTGCCGGAGACCGCAACTGGTATGGCGACGAAGACGCGGACTTTGGTGCCGCGGCTGACCGAATAGAGCGGCGGCGATGGCTGGTCGGGAACCCGCAGCCTGAGCGCGCTGGCGTAGCGGCCGGCAAGCGCTGCGCGAACCTCTTCGACCGCGGCGAGCGACAGGCCGGCCTCCTCGCGGCCGGCAATGACCACGCCGCTGGGATCGAGCAGCCGAAAGCCGGCCAGCGTGGTTTTCTGCGTCTCGGCAAGAATGCCCGACAGCCGCGCGCCGATTGCCGCGAAGGCAGGATCGACGCTGGCCGCCGTGGCCGCGGGCCGGGTCGGCAGTATCCTGTCGGACGCAAGATCGAGGCGCGGTTCGATCGGCTGGTAGGCAGAAGCCCGATCCCTTGTACTGGGTGGAGGCATGGGTGTGCCGAGCTTTTCCGGGGCAAGGCCGGCCTCACGGACCTCTAGCGCATAGATCGCGGCAAGGGCGGCACCTTGCGCGATCAGCTCGGCCTCGGTCTGGCGGATCAGCTGGTTCTCGTACAGCCGGAAGAAGAACAGGCCGGCCAGCGGCAGTGCCATGACCATGATCAGGATGGCAATGACGACCGTGGCAAGCCGTGGCCGCCATTTGCTGCCAATCCGTTCTTGGGCGCTCACGCGCCGCATTTGCCGAGCCGGAAGCCGACGCCATGCACGGTCTCGATTGCATCGACGCAGCCGACCGCCGCCAGCTTGGCGCGGATGTTGCGGACATGGCTGTCGACGGTGCGGTCGGCGACGTGGATATTGGCAGCATAGGCATTAGCCATCACCATGTCGCGGCCGAGCACATGCGCGGGACGCGCCAAAAACCCTTTCAGGATCGCGAATTCGATGCCCGTCAGCACCAGCGGCTTGCCGTCGAAGCTGGCTGTATGGCTTGCCGGCACTAAGGCCAGTCTGCCATGCGAGAATTGCCGATCGTCGGCATGTTCGGGCGCAGGCCGGGCGCGGCGCAGGATGACGTTGACGCGGGCGACCAGCTCGCGCGGGCTGAACGGCTTGGTGACATAGTCGTCGCCGCCCATTTCCAGCCCGAGGATGCGGTCGATCTCTTCATCCCGCGCTGACAGGAACAGCACCGGCACGTCGGATGTGTGGCGCAGCCGCCGGCACACTTCCAGCCCGTCCATTTCCGGCATGCCGATGTCGAGCACGACGAGATCGGGCGCGCGGCGTTCGATCGCCTGCAAGGCAGCCGCGCCGTCCGGCACCGCCAGCGTCTTCATGCCGGCCTTTTCGAGCGCGAAGCAGATGATTTCGCGAATGTGCGGATCGTCGTCGGCGACCAGTATGTGGTGCGGCATCAAATCAGCGGCCCGGCATGAAGGGTTCGGACATCGGAGGAACCACGAACGGGATACGTGTGTCGAGAGCACGAAGGCGCCGCCAGTCGCGAAAGCTCCAGGCGCGCCAGTTTTCTAGGCCGGCGCGGTAGCGGACCTCGTCCTGCCCAAGCAAACGGGCGAGTTCGCGGTACGAGGAAACGCTGGCCGCATTCGTCCTGCCCTGATGCTGGAGGAAACGGTCGAGCGCCGGCCAGGCGCTGGGACCGAGCGTACGCAGATACCAGAAATCGAGTTCGGTGCCTTGGCCGGTCATTTCGAATGAGTGCTCGACATTGTAGTTGGCGATCAGCGCCGCGAAGTTCACGAAGCAGCAGGCATAGAGCGTCATTGAAAGCGTCAGAAGATTGGCGGAAAGCAGCCATTCATTGGATTTTTCGAACGCGATGCGGGCGATGATCAGGGCAAGGCCCGCCGCCACCAGTCCCATCCAGACGAAGGCGGCGATGCGCCAGTAGGTCAGCGCGTAGATGCCGATATAGAGGTCGAGCCGCAGGATCGACGAGATGACCAGCACGATGTTCTGCGCCACCCAGACGTAGACCAGCCGGCGGATGAGCGGATCGCTGGAGGTCGTGCTGCCCGGCCGCAGCGCCGCCAGGACGAAGCCAGCTGCGAGCAGCGCTGTGATGATCAAGGGATAGGCGCCGCGATGCGCATAGGCGGCGTAGGTCAGCCCGTCGGGAAGCGCGATGCCGCCCCACAGATAGGTGGCGTCGAGCGCGGTCTGCATCGCGAAAAGGATGTTGAAGACGACCAGCGCACGAAGAATCGCGGCCTTGCCGAAGATGATGTCCTCGATCGCCTTGGCGGGTTTTGTCGTCGCCCGGCCGACAGGCACAGGCGACAGCACACGCGGAATGGAGCGGAGAAAGCGCGGTAGGCGCGGGCGCAGAAAGGCCCAGACGCCGACCAGCACGAACAGCCAGAAGGCGAGACGCGGCAGCTGGATGAGCTCGAGCAGTGCCATTAGGTCGATCAGCGACAGCCAGTATTCGACGACCGGATTGGCGGCGCCGAACAGCGCGAGAAACACCGCGCCGAGGCTTAGCGGCATGACCCAGACGGCAATCGTCGCAAGGCGCACGCGCCGTCGGCCAAGCTGCCGGGCCGCCTTGCGCCAGCGAAAGAAATCCAGGACGAACCGAAAGGGCGTTGCAAGCAGGAATAGCGAGAGTTGGCCGGCAATGCGGGCAACCCCGTGCTTCAACCGCCCGGCCAGCGAAAGCGCGAAGACGGCCAGCGCCGCCAGCCCGATCGAGACGGACAGCGCACTGACATTTTCCGCGACCGGCAGCAGCGCCACAAGCAGCGCAACTGGCTTGAACCAGGGCCTGCCATCATTGAAGGAGCCGAGAGGATGGACAGCCATGCTCGTGGTGGCAATCGCAACGCCGAACAGGAAAAGCGTGATGCCGGCCGGTTGGCTATAGAAGAAAAAATCGGCCAGCGCGACGAGCAGGACGGCAACGCCGAAGCGGCTGCAATAGCTCGGCGCCGGCGTGAGGAACGCTGTCATGATCGGGCTTTCTCGGCCGCTTTGATGCGGCCGGAATATCTGGGCGGGGATTTGCGGACGAAAGGGAGGAGGTTTGCCGGGGGCGGATCGACAAGCCACCAGCTGTCGCGGCGAAGCCGGTACGGCAGGGACCAACGGCAATTTGTTTGCTCTTGCATGCCGCCCTTGTCGCATTCTGTCGGGTGGCAAGCGGGGCGGAGACGAGGAGATTTTCCGAAATTGCGTGCAGTTTTTATGCACGGCTTGCCTCGGCCGTCTGCAGGCGGCATAGATCGGACATGACTGCCGAACCCTCCCGCCCGCGCCGCTCGGTGCTTTACGTCCCGGCTTCGAACGACAAGGCATTGGCCAAGATCCGGTCGCTGGCCTGCGATGCCGTCGTCATCGATCTCGAGGACGCCGTCGCCCCGACCGACAAGCTTTCCGCGCGCGAAAAACTGGCGCGGATTTTCGCCGGCCGTTCCAACCGGCGCTGCGAGATGGTTGTGCGCATCAATGCGCTGTCGAGCGAATGGGGCGCCGACGATCTGCTGGCTGCGGCAAAATGCGCTCCCGACGCCATCCTGCTGCCCAAGGTCGACACGCCGCGCGACATTCTCGAGGCCGGTGACGTTCTCGACGAGAATTTTGCGCCGGACGAGGTCAAGCTATGGGCGATGATGGAGACACCCAAGGCGCTGCTCAACATCGGCCCGATCGCCGAGCTTGGCCGCGACCCAGCCTCTCGACTGGTTTGTTTCGTTGCCGGAACGAATGATCTGGTCAAGGACACCGGAATTCTCACCACGCCCGACCGGCGCTATCTCGTGCCGTGGCTGATGCAGATGGTGCTCGCCGCGCGCGCCGGCAGCCTCGACCTGCTCGACGGCGTCTTCAATGATTTTAGCGATATGGACGGGTTTGCGCGCGAGTGCACGGAAGCGGCCGCCATGGGCTTCGACGGCAAATCGCTGATCCATCCGGCCCAGATCGAGGCCGCAAACCGGGCCTTTGCGCCGTCGCCTGAAGCGATAGCCGAGGCGGGCGCGATCAAGGATGCCTTCGCGCTTGCCGAAAATACCGGCAAGGCGGTGATTGCGCTGAACGGAAAGATGGTCGAGCGGCTGCATCTGGCGCAGGCCGAAAAACTGCTGGCGAAGGCCGCCGCTGTTCGCGCATGATTGCAACTCACGACGGGATTGAAAATGAAACTCTACCGCTTTTTGTCCGGCCCGGACGACGCCAGCTTCTGCCACAAGGTGACGGCGGCGCTCAACAAGGGCTGGCACCTGTTCGGCTCGCCGACCTATGCCTATGACAAGAATGCCAAGACCATGCGCTGCGGCCAGGCGGTGGTGAAGGACATCGAAGGCCAGGAATACGGCCCCGACACCAAGCTCAGCGACTGGTAGCGCTGACATCGCTTCGGGTGCCCGCGAATGCGGGACACTTCTGGACGCTGGCGCGAAGGAACGCTGCGCTCTCCAGTCAAAACGACGTCACTCCGCTGCCTCTTCGATCTTCTCCATATCATCGTCCGACAGGCCGAAATGGTGACCGATCTCATGGATCAGCACATGGGTGACGATGTCGCCCAGCGTCTCCTCGTTCTCGGCCCAGTAGTCGAGGATGGCGCGGCGGTAGAGCGTGATCCGGTTCGGGCCTTCGCCGGTCTGCGGATTCCAGCGCTCGGCGATGCCGCGCCCCTCGAACAGGCCGAGCAGGTCGAAGGGCGTTTCCAGCGAAAGGTCGTCCATGATCTCGTCGGTCGGGAATTCGGCGATCTGAATGACGATCTCGCCGGTCAGCTTGCGAAACTCCTCCGGCAGATGGGCATAGGCCTCCAGCGCCAGGAGCTCGATTTCCTCCATCGTTGGCGAAAGCTGGTCGTGCCAGATGCGTGTTTGGTAGATGCGAGCCATGCTTTGTCCTTTGATCCCGGCATATAGGCTTTCGGGCCGGACTCGGCAAATGGTCGGGCTGGAGCGCCCGGACCATGCCATCAAGGCAGGAATAAATTCCCCATGACTCCGCTTGACTCTTTGGCCGCCCTCTGGAATCTATAGGAACATAACAGGAACAATTGTGAGTGGAAGCTGACCGTCATGGCGACAAGCGCCGTGGCGCGGGAGACTGTTTTTGCCCTGCGCCGCCAGATCGCGAAGATCGAAGGGACCTTGTCCGAGCGCCTGGAAGCGCCGGCCGGTTCGTCGTTTGACGCGGATGTGCCTCGCCAGAGTCTGGCATCCTCTCGGAATCCGACACCCGCTCGGAATCTGACGATTGTCCGTCGCGGCCTCGCCGTGGCGCCGCCCGATGCGTTTTTGCGCACCGGTGCCGAGCGCCTCGATGCTGCGCTGAGCGGCGGCCTGCCGAAGGCGGCGCTGAGCGAGTTTCATGGCGCCGCGACCCGCGATGCCGGAGCAGTCGCCGGTTTTGTCCTGTCGCTCATCAGCCTGATCCTCAGCCAGGGGCCGCGACTGCCGGTGCTGTGGATCGGCACATCCGAGGTTTTCCGCGAGGCCGGCTTTCCCTATGCCGGGGGGCTTCACGCCTTCTTCGGCATCGAGCCGGAGCAATTGCTGTTTTCCGAGGCGCCAAGGCTGCTCGATGCGCTGTGGGTCGCCGAGGAGGCCGCCAGGATGACGGCGCTGGCCGCAGTCATCCTCGAAATCCGTGGCAACCCGCAGCGGCTGGATCTCACCGCGACGCGGCGGCTGCACGCCCGGGCGCAGAGTGCCGGCCGGCCGCTTTTCCTGCTGCGCCAGGCCGGCGAGCCCGAGCCGACGGCAGCGCCCGTCCGCCTCATCCTGTCGGCGGCACCGGCGGCAGCGCGCGAGACGATCGCCGGGCCGCTCGCCGGCTCGATCGGCCGGCCCGCCTTCACCATCACCATCGGCAAGAGCCGCACTGCCTTGCCCGGAAAATTCACACTGGAGTGGAACCCCGATGAACGCATATTCGAAGAAAGACGGGGCGAGGAATGGGCAAAGAATCCTGTCCCTGTGGTTTCCACATCTCGCCGCCGAGAGGATCCTGCGGCAGCGCCTGGGGCGGTCCTGGCGTTCCCGGCCGTCGGATCACCTGCCGCTGGTGATCAGTCACCGCGACCGGAACGCCCAGCGCATCGCCGCCCTCGACGAGCGGGCCGAAGCGCTTAACCTGAAACGCGGCATGGGCATAGCCGATGCACGCGCCATGCATCCCTCGATCGACATCGTGGAGGCCGATCCGGAAGCCGACCGGCGCCTGCTCGAAGGCCTCGCCGACTGGTGCGACCGCTATACCCCGCTGGTGGCGCTCGACGGGGCCGATGGCCTCTATCTCGACGTCACCGGCTGCACCCATCTTTTCGGCGGCGAACGCTCGATGCTGGACGACATCCTGTCGCGTTTTTTCCATCAGGGCTTCGATGTCCGCGCCGGGCTTGCCGCCACGCCGGGCTCGGCCTGGGCGGCGGCGCGGTTTGCCGGCGACCGCATCGTTCCCGATGGTGAGGAGGAAGCGCTTCTCGCGCCCTTGCCGTTGGCGGCACTGCGCATCGATCCAGAGGTCCGCGCCAGCCTCGAAAGCGTCGGCCTGCGCACGGCGGGCGCCGTCATGGCGGCACCGCGCGCGCCGCTGGCCCGCCGCTTCGGCGCATCGCTGCTATTGCGCCTCGACCAGGCGCTCGGCCGCCTCGACGAAGCCGTGTCGCCGCGCCTGCCGGTCGCGCCGCTTTCGGTCGAACGCCACCTCGCCGAGCCGATCATGCTGACCGAGGACATCGAGCGGCTGACAGGCATGCTGGCGGCCACATTGAAGAAGGACCTCGAGCGTCGCGGCGAGGGCGCAAGGCGGCTGGCGCTGCTGCTCTTTCGCGTCGATGGCGGCGTCAGCCGCATCGCCGTCGGCACCTCGCGACCTTTGCGCGAGCCGCTGCTGATCCAGAAATTGTTTCACGAAAGGCTTGCCGCGCTCGAACAGGATATCGACGCCGGCTATGGTTTCGATCTCGTGCGCCTCTCGGTGCTGACCGCCGCCGCCTTCGACATGCAGCAGGCAGACCTTGCCGGCGAGACGAACGACGGGGGCGCCGACATCGCGCTTTTTGCCGACCGCATCCGCGCCCGGCTCGGCGAAGGCGCGGTCTTGAAGCCGGTCGCCGTCGAGAGCCATCTGCCGGAGCGCGCCGTCGCCGCCATTCCCTTCGCCGAAGCGCCGCAGAGAAGCTCGCCGCCGAAGCAGCCGGACAAGGTGAAGGATGCTCCCACGACCGTCTTCCAGCCGGAACGGCCGATCCGGCTTTTCCGTTCGCCCGAGCCGATCGAGGTGCCGGCCACCGAAATGCCGGAAGGCCCACCTTTGAACTTCCGCTGGCGGCGCGCGCTCTACCGGGTCGCGCGCGCCGAAGGGCCGGAGCGCATTGCGCCTGAATGGTGGCGAGAGGCGGCGGGACGGGAAGATGCGCCGACCCGGGACTATTTCCGCATCGAGGATGCCGACGGCCGCCGTTACTGGCTTTACCGCCAAGGCCTCTACGGCGCCTCGCAGCCCGCTCCGCGCTGGTTCATGCATGGAGTCTTCGCATGAATGCGCTGACAGCCGTTCCCTATGCCGAATTCGGCATCCAGTCGAACTTCTCGTTCCTGCGCGGCGCCTCGAAACCGGAGGAGCTGGTGGTCGCGGCGAAATTCATGGGGTTTTCAGCGATCGGGCTCGCCGACCGCAATACGGTGGCGGGCGTCGTGCGCGCCTGGCAGCAGGCCAAGGTGGAGGGTGTTTCCTATCATCCCGGCTGCCGCCTGGTATTTTGCGACGGCACGCCGGACATTCTCGCTTACCCGCAGAACCGCAAGGGCTGGGGCCATCTCTGCCGCATGCTGACGCAGGCCAATTTGCGCGACGAAAACGAAAAGGGAGCAACGCTTCTCAAACAAAGCGATCTTCTCGAATGGGGCGATCTCTTGTCGCTGGCCATCCTGCCGGATGTGTCGACGGGCGCGGCCGATAGCCTTGCTGTGCTTAGCCGGCTCACGGATCGCTTCGGCGAAAGCCTGCGGTTTGCGGTTTCGCCGGATTACCGCGGCAGCGACCGCTTCCGTATCGAGCAGGCGGCGGCGATGGCCGAACTGGCCGGCATCCCGCTGATGGCGACCAACGATGTGCTCTACCATACGTCGGAACGGCGCCCGCTGCAGGACGTGCTGACGGCGATCCGCCTCAATGTGCCCGTCGCCGAGGTGGGGCTGGAACTGGCGGCCAATGCCGAGCGTCATTTAAAGCTACCGCTGGAGATGGCACGGCTTTTCCGCAGGCATCCGCAAGCGCTGGCGGAAACGCTGCGTTTTGCCGGCGAGCTGAGCTTCTCGCTCAGTGACCTGCAATACAACTACCCCGACGAGCCGACGGAATCGGGCCTCGGGCCACAGGCCGAGCTGGAAAGGCTGGCCAAGGAGGGGGCCGCCATCCGCTACCCCTCGGGCGTGCCCGCTTTTGTGACGCAGCGCATCGAGGAGGAGCTCGCTCTGATCGAGCGCCTGAACTACGCGCGCTATTTCCTGACTGTCTACGACATCGTCAAATTCGCCCGCAGCCAGAACATTCTCTGCCAGGGGCGCGGCTCCGCCGCCAACTCGATCGTCTGCTTCTGCATCGGCATCACCGAAGTTGGCCCGGACAAGATCGACACGCTTTTCGAGCGCTTCATTTCCGAAGAAAGAAACGAGCCGCCCGACATCGATGTCGATTTCGAGCATGAAAAGCGCGAGGAGGTCATCCAGTACATCTATTCCAAATACAGCACCAAGCGCACCGCGCTGGCCGCCGCTGTCGTCAGCTACCGCGGCCGCTCTGCGGTGCGCGAAGTGGCCAAGGCGATGGGCCTGTCGGACGACGTCCGGAGCGCGCTGTCCAGTTCGATCTGGGGCTGGTCGACCTCGGAGCTCGGCGAAAAGGAGACAAAAGCCGGCGGCCTCGATCAGACCGATCCCTCGACAAGGCATGTGATCGAATGCGCCAACGAGATCATGGGCTTTCCCCGCCATTTGTCGCAGCATGTCGGCGGTTTCGTCATCACAAGGGACCGGCTCGACGAGATCGTACCCATCGTCAAGACGGCGATGGACGAGCGCAAGATGGTCGAGTGGGACAAGGACGACCTCGACGCGGTGAAAATCCTTAAAGTGGACGTGCTGGCGCTCGGCATGCTGACCTGCCTGCAGCGCGCCTTCACCCTGCTCCAGGATCATTATCCCGAGGCGCGGGACGCATATGGCCAACCCTATGTGTTGGCCACTCTCCCGGCCGAGGACAAACATGTCTACGACATGATCTGCCGCGCCGACACGATCGGCGTCTTCCAGATCGAATCGCGCGCGCAGATGTCGATGCTGCCGCGGCTGCGGCCGAAAAACTTCTACGATCTCGTCATCGAGGTGGCAATCGTGCGGCCCGGCCCGATCCAGGGTGACATGGTCCACCCTTATCTGCGCCGCCGGCAAGGCAAGGAAAAGCCCGAATACCCGAAGCCGGAACTGGAAAAAATACTCGGCAGGACGCTGGGCGTGCCGCTGTTCCAGGAACAGGCAATGAAGATTGCCATCGTTGCCGGCGGCTTCAGGCCGGGCGAGGCCGATGAATTGCGCCGCGCCATGGCCACCTTCAAGCGCACCGGCACGATCGGCAATTACCGCAAGAGGATGGTCGACGGCATGGTTGCCAAGGGCTACGAAAAAGACTTCGCCGAGCGTTGCTTCAAGCAGATCGAGGGCTTTGGCGAATACGGCTTTCCCGAAAGCCATGCCGCCTCCTTCGCCCTGCTGGTCTATGCCTCCTGCTGGTTCAAGACCTTCTATCCCGACGTGTTCTGCGCCGCGATTCTGAATTCCCAGCCGATGGGTTTTTACCAGCCGGCTCAGCTTGTCCGCGACGCGCATGATCATGGCGTCGAGATCCGAGAGGTCGACGTCAACTTTTCCGGCTGGGATTGCGCCTTGGAGCAATCGCCTTTCGATCCGGCCCGCATTCTCGACCGCCATGTTCAAATGCGCGGTGTCATCCGGACCAGCCATGCCGTCCGGCTTGGCTTTCGCCAGGTCAAAGGCCTGTCGAAGGAGCGCATGGAAGCATTTGTGGTGAGGCGCGGCGACGGCTACACATCCGTGCGCGATGTCTGGCTGCGCTCGGGCCTCAACGTCGACGAGATCGAAAAGCTGGCGCAGGCCGACGCCTTCCGCTCGCTTGGATTGAACCGCCGCAACGCTCTATGGGCGGTCCGCGCGCTCGACGGCAAGAGTGCCGCCGAAAAGCTGCCGCTGTTCGATCAGCCGGCGATCCGCTTGCGCGATCTCGAGCCTGAAACCCGGCTCCCGACAATGCCGCTCGGCGAGCACGTCGTCCACGACTACCGCTCGCTCGGCCTGTCGCTGAAGGCGCACCCGGTCGCCTTCCTGCGTCAAAGGCTGGATCGGTCCGGCGTCACGCCCAATGCGCGGCTCGGCCAGGTGCGGGACGGCCGGCGCGTTTCGGTCGCCGGCCTCGTGCTGGTGCGGCAGCGGCCGGGCAATGGCAAGGCGATTTTCCTGACGCTGGAAGACGAGAATGCGGTCGCCAACATCATTTTCTGGGAAAGGACTTTCGACCGCTTCCGCCCCATCGTCATGGGCGCACGTCTCATCCGCGTCACCGGCAAGCTGCAATCGGAATCGGACGTCATCCATATCGTCGCCGAGAAGGTCGAGGATCTGACGCCGTGGCTGTCGGTGCTGCTGGAAGAGGCAGGACCTGAGCCTTCGAGCCGTACAGACGAGGCTCGGCCGGGCAGCATCGCGCAAACGGAATTATTGGGAAAGGCGGAGAAGGTCATGCCCAAGGGACGCAATTTTCAATAGGCCCCCTGTCTTCGTCAGAGCGTTGCTGCGGTGCGGAATTTGATGACGGCAGGACAAGGGGGGCGCGAAGGATCGCTGCGGAGCGGCCCTTATTCCGAGCCACCCAGGCGCGGCGGTGGCATGGCATCGTCTATGGCGATGACCCGCGCCTCCGATGGCAGCATGATAGGAATGCCGTCCCGCACCGGATAGGCAAGCTTTGCCACCCGCGAGACAAGCTCGCCGCGCTCCGGATCCCAGGCAAGCGGCCCCTTGGTCAGCGGGCAGGCCAGCAGTTCCAGCAGCTTGGGATCGACAGTCCTGTTCCCGTCACGTCCATCCGCCATTCGATCCGTCCTTCCACAAGGCAACCGCTTCGGGGTTTCGCGCGCGGACTTCCCTTCTCCCCTTGTAGGAGAAGGTGGCCGAGCGAATCTCGGTCGGATGAGGGGTGTTCCAGCTTGGCACCGAGGGCACTCCGTCCAGCACCCCTCAACTGTCTCGGCGCTACGCGCCGATCCACCTTCTCCCACAAGGGGAGAAGGCAAGAGCCTACTGCAAACTCGAACCGAAATCCTCATTGTCGCGCGCCAGCGCCATTTCGGTGATGGCGATCAGCGTTTCGGCGCGTGTCTTTAGATCGGCCGCTTCGAGCAGCGCCTGTTTCTCGGCCGGCCCGTAGGGCGCCATCATCGACAGCGCGTTGACCAGCATGGCGTTTTCGGCGCGGCTGACGCTTTCCCAGTCGGCCTCCAGATCGTTGGCCTGCAGATAGGCGCGAAACGCTTTGAGCAGCGCCGGCCGGTCGATCTCGGCTTCCGCCTGGTCGTCGTCGAGATCGGTGAGAAAGGGTGCCAACCGGCACTGGCGAAACGGCGTCCTGACGGTGAGTTCCTGGACAATGCGGAACCGGCACACGCCCTGCAGCGAAATCAGATAACGACCGTCGCCGCTCTCGGACAGCGCGATGATGCGCCCGGCACAGCCGACATTGCAGAGTTCCGGCTCGCCGTCGGGACGCAGCGCACCGTCGAGGCTGGGCTGGATCATGCCGATCAGCCGCGCCCCGGCGATCGCCTCATCGACCATCTGCAGATAGCGCGGCTCGAAGATGTTGAGCGGCATGCGGCCTCCCGGCAGCAGCAATGCGCCCTCAAGCGGAAAGATCGGCATGGTCGACGGTAAGTCCGCAGCGAGTCGGTAATGCGCGTTTCCCGCCTGCACCTCAATCCTCCGATCGCTTCGTCAGGAAGCGCACCAAACCCGTCTCCTCCCGGCCGGCACAAGGCGCGACACCGGAAACCCGAAATCGAATGCCGTCCGAAAACCTAATCTGGCGCAGCCGCCGCCGACCGCAAGCCCGCCGGACAAAACAGTCTGCGCCGGCTCAGGAAAACAGCAGCGACGACAGTTTGCGCCGTGCCGACAGCGTTGCCTCGTCGGTCATGCCCCATGCCTCGAAGAGCTGCAGCAACTGGGTTCTGGCGCCATCGTCGTTCCACGAGCGGTCGGCCTTGATGATCGCCAGCAGATTGTCGGCCGCCGCCATGCGATCACCCTTGGCGTTCTGGATCATCGCAAGCTCGAACCGCGCCTGGTGATCCCCGGGATTTTCGGCCAGCCGCCGTTCCAGTTCCGCCGGATTGCCGAGCACTGCTGCTTGCGCGGCGAGCGCCATCTTGGCGCGCAGCGCGGCGAGCTGCGGCGCATCCTTCTTTGCCTCCGGCGCCCGCGCCAGCATCGCATCGGCACCTTCGGTATCGCCGGCCTCGAACAGCAGATCGCCCAAGCCGGCGATCGCCTCGATCGTCTCCGGCGCCTGTTCCAGGATAGCGTCGTAGATGTCGGCCGCGGTCTGCACGTCACCGGCCTCGCGCGCCTCGGCGGCCGCGGCCAGCGCCTCGGCCACTTGCGGTGCGCCACCATCCTTGCCGCCGACCTTCTGGATGAATTGCGTGATCTGGCTCTCGGGAATGGCGCCCATGAAGCCGTCGACCGGCTGGCCGTCCTTGAAGGCAATGACCGCCGGTATCGACTGGATGCCGAGCTGGCCGGCGATCGATGGATGGTCGTCGATGTTCATCTTGACCAGCTTGACCTTGCCGCCGGCGGCTTTCACCGCCTTTTCCAGCAGCGGGGTCAATTGCTTGCAGGGGCCGCACCATGGCGCCCAGAAATCGACCAGCACCGGCTGGCGGCGCGATTCCTGGATGACGTCGGCGGCAAATCCAGCGGTCGTGGTGTCCTTGATGACGTCGGCCGGCACCTCCGCAAGTGCGACCTTCTCACGCGCGGCATCGGTGCCGCCATACTGCACGGTGGTGGCATACTGACCGCCATTGCTGCCAAATGGGCGGCCAAAGGGGTTGCTATCGCTCATCTCGTCGCCCTTTCGGTCGCGCCGCCGGCCAAGGGACAGGCGCAACATCCTTCTTCAGAACCCGGTTTCAGTCACCCATGTGGCGATCATGCCGAGACTTTCAAGATAACAGCATCATGTCCGGTTGCCTCGACGAATTTGACCAGGTCCGTGGCGGCGATGGAAGTCGTCGCCTCATTGGTCAGCGGGTGGGCGTTGACCACAGCATGGCTCATCAGCTCCTCGTCGAGAACGACCTTGACCCTTCGCTCCGTGTCGTTGATCAGCCCAAAAACGGTGACCGCGCCCGGGACGACGCCGAGAAGCACCATCAGCATCTCCGGCCGGCCGAAAGACACGCGGCCCGCGGCGCCGATCAGATGATGGATCTGCTTTAGATCGACCACCGCCTCCTCGCCGACGCTGACCAGGAAGAAATTATCTTTCTTGTCCTTGAGGAACAGGTTCTTGGTGTGGCCGCCGGCGATCTCGCCGCGCAGCACCTGCGAATCGGCGACAGTGAACAGCGGCGGATGCCGCTGTGTCGATACCTCGATCCCGAGTCCGGCAAGAAAGGCGAAAAGGTCGGCTTCGGTCTTCGGCATCGGTCTTTCTTCTGATGGCCCGCTTTCAACGGCTTGTTCGGCCTACGCCGTTTACGGCCAATGATGCGGCCAAGACAAGCCCGTCGCGCAATGCAGGGGTGATTGCCTTGCGACGTGTCGCGGGACGGCTTGTCCGCATTGCCGGCGAAGCAAAAAGCCTGCGAATTCCCTGTTGCAATCGCCGCGCTCTTCAGCCATATAGGCGCGGCTTGCGGCCCGAAAGCCGCGCGAGCGGGTGTAGCTCAGGGGTAGAGCACAACCTTGCCAAGGTTGGGGTCGAGCGTTCGAATCGCTTCACCCGCTCCAGTTTCTCTCAAGGGAAATCAAGCATCGAAAAGCCGCGGTCCGCCGCGGCTTTTTCGCATTTGGGCGGCACAGGACGCACTTGCCAGCAGGCGCTGCGGTCGCGCCAAGTACGCTGCAGATAGAATTCAGGACTTTTGCGTGTCGTCCTCGGACCAAGGTCCGTCTTGCAGAATGCTCTATTTGAACGGAACTTGTTGGACAGCGGGCTCCACTTTGGAAAGTCCTCACGTTTCTCACTGGAACCCATCCTGGCGGGAGGGCCACTCGAAGGAGGAATTATGAAAACGCGCACCTATCTATTCGCAGCGGCGGCCGCTCTCACCCTTGTCGCGTCTCCGGTCCTCGCTGCCCCCGGCGGCAATGGCGGCGGGAACGGCAATGGCGGCAGCCACGGCAACGGCGGAAACTCGGCTGGGGCCGGCTCGCAGGGACACGGAGCCGCCACCTCGGCCGCGGCCAAGGACAAGTCGACGACCGGAGTTGCTCATGCAATGGCGGTCGTTGCCACGACACCGGCCTCACCGCAGGCCACCCTGGCCTTGCAGGCAGCGCTGGATAGGAAGGCCGCGAAAGACGCGGCAAACACTGCCGACGACACCTCTGACGAAACCGAGTAAGCATTCGAAACTGACAACTTGTCGCGTTGAAAGCCGTGGTTCGCCGCGGCTTTTTTTCGTTTCCCCGCCTGGCGTTCGAACTCTCAAGGCCTTTGATGCATGTCGCGCAAAACTGTGCAGCGGTTTTGCGACACCGACATGCATGAAACAAGAACCTGAAGCGCGTCGCATGAGGCCGGTCGAACGCACCGCGCTTTTAGGGTCGGCAG
Source organism: Mesorhizobium sp. M0815 (assembly GCF_040319995.1). NCBI lineage: Bacteria > Pseudomonadati > Pseudomonadota > Alphaproteobacteria > Hyphomicrobiales > Phyllobacteriaceae > Mesorhizobium > Mesorhizobium sp. M0815. The sequence continues at coordinate 466,284 of NZ_JAMYOU010000002.1, forward strand.
GTCAACAGCGCTTCCAGAAAAAAGCTGCTCCACAGCGGCCCTGAAGCTACGCTGAGGCCAAACGCCGCCGCATCGGCGTCGGATTCGATTGCATGCGAGGAGATCCCGTGACGGGCTTTGTCGACCGAGAACGCGCAACAGACCTGATGCAGCGTGCCAATATCGAGGCATTGGTGCTTTGCGAGCCTGAGGCATTCCAATATGCCACCGGCGCCTGGATCGGCCCGGCCGGCCTGTTCCGCCGGGCCGGCGCCGGTTTCGTGGTCATCCCGAGACGAGACGACCTGCCGATCGGCGTAGTGGTTGCCGATTTCCAGGCTGCCCAGCTCCGGGCGGCGGTGGCGGATGCCGTGGTGCGCACGCATCCGATCTGGATCGAATCCGCGTCGCTTGAGCCGGCGACAGCCGGCCGGCCCGTTGCGCAGCGCATCGAGGCCGGCCTGGTTGGCCGCGCCCCCGGTTTTGCACGTCCAGCGACCTTCGAGCTTGCCCGCTCTGTCCGCGAGCTGAAGACGATGCTCGCCGAATTCGGGCTGGAGCGTGCAACGCTCGGCATCGAGCTGGATTTTGTCTCGGCCAGCGATTTGTCCGCGATGCAGGCGATGTTGCCCGGCACGGCCCTGGTCAACGGCTCGCCGATCCTCGACAGGCTGCGGGCAATCAAATCGCAAAGCGAGATCGACCTTCTGCGGCAGGGCATCGTCCTGTCGGAAACCGGCCTGTCGCGACTGCAGCAGCATGCGGCGACCGGCATGCGTCAGTCGGAGCTGGTCGCGCTCTACCGGCAAGGCGTCGCCGAAGCAGCCGCCGGGTCCTCGCTGCAAATCTCGACGGCGGAATACGTCACACTGGGCGCTCGGCCCAAAAGCGCCGATGTGGCAGCCACCGCCGGCGATCCGCTGAAGGCCGACATGGTCTGCAGCGTGAACGGCTATGCCTCCGACATGTCGAGGAATTTCACCTTCGGGCCGCCGTCGCCCGAACAGGCCGAATTGCATGCGATAGCCGAGCGCGCCTTCGCCGATGGGCTTGCCGCGCTTATGCCCGGAAAGCCGTTCGCCGGCGTGCATCGCGCCGCCAGCGAAAGCCTGGCGCGCCAGGGCCTGCGTTCCTATCGCCGCGGCCATTTCGGCCACAGCGTCGGCCATTCCGTGTTTTCCGAGCAATGGCCGTTCATCTCGGCCGACAGCGATGTCGTGATCGAAGCCGGCATGGTGCTGGCATTCGAGATCCCGCTCTACATCGACGGTCTCGCCAGCTTCAATCTCGAAGACCAGTTCCTGATCACCGCGAACGGGCCGCTGCCGATGAACCGCTTGCCGAGGCGCCTGGGGACTATAGGCTGAATCCAGCCGGTGCCCTTACCTGGCGCCGGCCACGCCCCTGCGGAAATCCGACGGCGACATGCCGGCAAGCTTGCGGAACGATTTGTTGAAGGCGCTGAGCGAGCCGAAGCCCGATTCCATGGCGACGCGCAGTACATTGGCATCCTGATGCATCAGCAGCGCCTGCGCGTAGCTGAGGCGCAGCAGATTCACATATTCGTTGAGCGTCATGCCGGTCGATTTCTTGAAGATGCTCATGGCGTATTTGGGATGGATGTCGGCCGCCGCGGCGATGTCGACGCAATCGATCTCGTAGAGGAAATTCTCGGCGATGAAGTCGCACATGCGCCCGACATTGCGCAGCGATTGCTGATCGAAGGGACTGCCTATCTCCTGTTCGACCGGGGTTTCGGGGGCGAGCCGGTAAGGCTCGAAGCGCACCCGCTCCAGCCGCAGCAAAAGCTCGTTGACGGCATGCTCGGCCTTGACCGGGTCGCCGGAGCGGGCATAGCGGTTCCAGCGCTCGAAATTGTGGTCGTCCGACCGGTCGGTGGCGTCGGTTACCAGCGTCGCGCCCGTCATCAGCCTGTTGCGGACGTCGACCGGCAAATGCAGCCGGAAGAAATGCACCAGCGGCAGATGCGCGCCGGCATAGATGGCATCGTCGGAGGCTTCGTCCATCTGGTGCGGCAGGCCGCCCCAGAACAGACACATGTCGCCAGCAGAGAGCGAAAGCTCGTGCCCGTCCATGCGGTAATGCACGGCCCCGCGCACGATGAAATTCACCTCGACCTGGGCGTGCCAATGCGGCTTGAGCATCACCAGGGGCTGGGTGTGAAACATCTGCAGCAGCAGCGGCAGGCCCTCCACGCTGCTGGCGCCAGGCTGGTAAAACGGCCTTTCCGGCATCTTACTTTCCGCTCATTTCTTATTCCCTTTGTCGCGGACAAGGCTTTCCCGAGGCCTAGTCTAGCCACGCTCGCAAACAGAGAGCAACTGAAATGGGAGGATTTCAATGCGCATAAAATTGACCTGCGCCGCGCTCGCGCTTGCCTTGGGCTCCAGCCCGGCCTTTGCGCAGTCCGGTGAAATCACGATCTGGAGCTGGAATATCGCCGCTTCGTCGCTGAAGGCCACCATAGCGGGCTTCAACAAGCAGTTTCCCGACATCAAGGTCACGGTCGAGGACCTCGGCAACCAGCCGACCTACGACAAGTCGATCGCCGGCTGTGCCGCCGGTGGCGAGGGCCTGCCGGACATCGTGACGATCGAGAACGGCGAAGCGGAAAACTACTGGAGCCAGTTCCCGGATTGCTTCGTCGACCTGCACACGCTCGGCTACACCGCGGAAGACCAGGCAAAATTCCCCGACTTCAAGCGCACCGAGCTCGAGGTGGACGACAAGGCCTATGCGATGCCGTGGGATTCGGGGCCGGTGGCGATGTTCTACCGACGCGACTTCTACGAGAAGGCCGGCGTCGATCCGTCCTCGATCAAGACCTGGGACGATTTCATCGCTGCCGCCAAGAAGATCCAGGCCGCCAATCCCGGCGTCACGATGACCAACGCCGATTTCAACGGCGATTCCGAATTCTTCCGCATGATCTCCAACGAGCAGGGCTGCGCCTACTTCTCCGCCGATGGTCAATCGATCACGGCCAACCAGCCCAAATGCGTCGATGCCATGACCAAGATCAAGGAGATGAAGGACGCCGGCATCATTTCCTCTGCCGACTGGAGCACCAAGATCACCAACAACACCGCCGGCAAGGTCGCCACGCAGATGTATGGCGGCTGGTATGAAGGCACTGTGCGCACCGAATCGCCCGATGGGACAGGCAAATGGGGCGTCTATTTGATGCCGAGCCTGACCGCCGACGGTCCGCGCGCCGCCAATCTCGGCGGCTCCTCGCTCGCCATCACCTCGGTGTCGAAGAACAAGGAAGCCGCCTACGCCTATCTGAAATACACGCTAGGGACGAATGAGGGCCAGATCACCATGCTGAAAGGCTTCGGCCTGGTGCCGTCGCTGATTTCGGCGCTCAACGACCCTTATGTCTCCGAGGGCCTGCCCTATTGGGGTGGCCAAGCCGTGTGGAAGGACATCCTCGGCACCCTGCCCAAGGTCGTCCCCAGCCGCGGTACGCCGTTCCAGAGCGACGCCGAAATCATCATCCGCGCGGTGCAGACCAAATATCTGGCCGGGGGCTATCCCGACGCCAAGGCAGCGCTCGACGATGCCGCAAGCCAGATCGCCGCGGCGACCGGCCTGCCGGTCAAGTCGTGATCTGACACGGAATGATCCCAGAGTCAGTTACCGGGCGCTTGCGCTGCCCCTCACCCTTACCCTCTCCCCGTGAAGAACGGGGAGAGGGGGTCACCAGCGTTGCGGCCCAGCCCCTTCTCCCCGTCACTTACGGGGAGAAGGTGCCGGCAGGCGGATGAGGGGCGGCACCGGCCTTCGAACAAGCCGCCGTTTGCGGCGCCGCATCACCTGAAACATCAACACCGCGCGCCCCAGCAGGCGAAAGCAGAAAGGAGGAGAACGATGCGCTACCAGAACGCCACGGCGTATCGCTTCCTTGCGCCCTATCTGCTGATCTTCTCGATCTTCTGGCTGTGGCCGATCATCGATTCCTTCCTGATCTCGTTCCAGGCGACGCGCACCGTGCCGTGGCGGTTCGCGCCGACCTTCAACTGGGGCCGGCTGATCGGCGATCCGGCCTTCTTCAATGCCTTGAAGAACACATTGCTGATCCTTGTCATCCAGGTGCCGGTGATGATTTCGCTAGCGATTGTGATGGCGGTGCTTTTGAACTCGCCGCTGCTCAAGGCGCGTGGCCTGTTCCGCTTTGCCTTCTTCGCGCCGGTCGTGGTCGGCGAGGTCGCCTATTCGGCGGTTTTCCGGCTGATGTTCAATCTGGACTACGGCATCATCAACAAATTGCTGAACAGCATCGGCCTGCCCAACGTCGACTGGTTTACCAACGTCACCCCGGCGATGGCGGTCATCATGATGGCGGTGACGTGGCGCTGGGCCGGCTACAACGCCATCATCCTGCTCGCCGGCCTGCAGTCCATCCCCGAGGATGTTTACGAGGCGGCGACCCTGGACCGGGTCAGCAAGGTCAAACAGTTCTTCTACATCACGCTGCCGCTGCTCAAGCCGATCATCGTGTTCTGCGCCGTGCTGTCGATCATCGGCACCATGCAGCTGTTCACCGAGCCCTTCCTAATCACCGAGCGCGGCGGGCCGGGCGGCGGCACCGAAACGCTCGGGCTGCTGCTTTATCGCCAGGGCTTCCGGTCGCTCAATTTCGGCTACGCTTCGGCCATCGCCTACACCATGGCCGGACTGGCGATTGCCATTTCGCTGGTGCAGATATGGCTGACGAGGGAACCGAAATGACCTCGCGCTCCCCAATCGGCCATTCCCGGGTCGGCCGTTCCCAGGCCAGATTGGGCCGCAGCATCGCGCTGCATCTGTTCCTGACGCCGCTGGCGCTGGTCTGGCTGTTTCCGCTGTGGATGATGGTGGTCTTTTCCACGATGCCCGACAACGGCATCTTCAGCCCCGACATCGAGCTTTTGCCGCACGGCAATTTCCTCGACAATGTCAGCAATCTGCAGCGCGGCACCAATTTCATCGGTGCCATCGGCATCTCCGTCTCGGTGGCGGTGACCTACACCTTCCTGTCGGTGATGCTGACCTCGATGGCCGGCTGGGCGCTGGCGCGTTACAACTTCTTCGGCAAGGGCATGGTCGTCGCCATCATCTTCGGCACCATCACGCTGCCCTATGCGGTCGTGCTGATCCCGCAATTCATCATGGTGGCGCGCGACTTCAAGCTCGCCAACACCTGGGTGGCGCTGATCGTGCCGCCGCTGTTCAATTCGCTGGGCGTGCTCTTCATGCGGCAGAGCTTTTCGATGATGCCGCACGAACTGTTCGACGCCGCCAAGGTCGAGGGCGTCAAGGAATGGCGGATATTCCTGTTCGTCGCACTGCCTCTGGCGCGGCCGATGCTGGCAGCGCTCGCCATCATCCTGTTCCTTGCCTCCTGGAACAACTATCTCTGGCCGCTGCTGATCAATTCCAAGCCGGGCGCAATGACCGCGCCCGTGGCGCTCGGCACGCTGATCGGTCTCACCAAGGTGTCCTGGGGCGGCATCATGGCGGGCGCGGTGATGCTGACGGCGCCAATGCTCGTCGTGTTCGTGCTTCTGCAGCGCCATTTCGTCGCCGGCATCGCCGCCGGCGCTATCAAGTAAGGATCAGCATGGCGGCAGTCACACTCAAAAACGTCATCAAGCGCTTCGGCGTCTTCGAGATCGTCCACGGCGCCAATATCGATATCGATGACGGCGAATTCGTCGTCTTCGTCGGCCCTTCCGGCTGCGGCAAGTCCACGCTGCTCCGGATGATCGCCGGGCTCGAGGACATCAGCGACGGCGAGATCGCCATTGGCGGCAAGGTGGTGAACGACGTCGAGGCGGCCGATCGCGGCATCGCCATGGTGTTCCAGTCCTACGCGCTCTATCCGCACATGACGGTTGAGCAGAATCTGAGCTTCGGCCTGAGAATGACCGGCAACCCCAAGGCAGATACCGAGCGGCGGGTGAAGCGGGCTTCCGAAATCCTGCGCATCGCCGAGCTGATGAAGCGGCGGCCGCGGCAATTGTCGGGCGGCCAGCGCCAGCGCGTCGCCATCGGCCGCGCCATCGTGCGCGAGCCGCAAGTGTTCCTGTTCGACGAACCGCTCAGCAATCTCGATGCCGAGCTCCGGGTGCAGATGCGCGTCGAGATATCGCGCCTTCACAAGGAGCTTGGCGTTACCATGGTCTATGTGACGCACGACCAGACCGAGGCGATGACGCTGGCCGACAGGATCGTCGTGCTCAACGCCGGTAATATCGAGCAGATCGGCGCGCCGCTCGATCTCTACGACGACCCCGCCAACCGCTTCGTTGCCGGCTTCGTCGGCTCGCCGAAGATGAATTTTCTGGCGGCGAAAGTGGTCGGAACCGACAACAGCGCGGCGATCGTGGAGCTGGTCAACCATCGCGGCGTGCGACTGCGCAAGCCGCTTTCCGATGCCTTGCCTGCGATAGGCGGCGATGTCGTGGTTGGCGTGCGGCCGGAGCATTTCTTCGACGCCGGCCAGGGCGATTGCGACCTTACCCTCAAGGCCGACGTCGCCGAGCACTTGGGATCGGTGAGCTATGTCTATGCCAATTCCGGGACCGGGGGCGGGCGCGAAGAACTGATCATCGAGCGCGAGGCCTCACGGCATCGCGCCAACGGCGACGACCTGGTGGTGTCGATCAAGGCCGACCGCTCGCTTCTCTTCGACGCCACCGGCGCACGCATTCGCTAACCCATCTTTCTTTTGTCCGATCGCGATTGCTCGCGGCCACCCCACGGAGATTTGACATGACTTCCAAACCAGAAAAAATTCGCTGGGGCATTCTCGGGCCCGGCAACATCGCCAAGGCCTTTGCCGGCGGCGTCGCCCATTCGCGCACCGGCACCTTGGTCGCCTTAGGGGCGCGCAATCCCGGCAAGGCCGGGCTCACCGAGGCTTTCCCCGGCGCCCGCATCCTCGACGGCTACGAGGCTTTGCTTGGCGATCCGGATGTCGACGCGATCTATATTTCGACGCCGCATCCGAGCCATGCCGAATGGGCGATCAAGGCAGCCGAGGCCGGAAAGCATGTGCTTTGCGAAAAGCCGCTTGGCCTGACCGCCTTCGAGGCCGACGCGATGATCCATGCGGCGCGCAAGGCCGGCGCCTTTCTCGGCGAAGCCTTCATGTACCGGCTGCATCCGCAGACGGCCAAGCTGGTCGAGCTGATCAGTGCCGGTGCGATCGGCGAGATCAAGATGATCAAATCCAGCTTCGGCTTCGCCATGCCGGGCTTCATGCCGGAGCACCGGCTTTACGCCAAGGATCTTGCCGGCGGCGGCATCCTCGATGTCGGCGGCTATCCCGTGTCGATGGCGCGGCTGATTGCCGGCGCCGCGGCGGGAAAGCCCTTCGCCGAGCCGGACAAAGTGGTGGGTACTGCGCATCTCGGCCAATCCGGTGTCGACGAATGGGCGTCGGCGCTGTTGCATTTTCCGGGCGGCATCGTCGCGGAAGTCTCCTGCAGCATCTCGCTCGCTCAGGACAATGTCTTGCGCATTCTCGGCAGCAAAGGCCGCATCGAGGTGGCGGACTTCTGGTATGCCGGCGGCCAGCAAGGCGGCACCGGCGAAATCCGCATCATCCGTCCGGGTAACACCGAGGTGGTCGAGGTCAAGGAGGACGGCTGGCTTTACGCGTTCGAGGTCGACGCCGCCGGCGAGGCCATTCTCGGCGGGAAGCAGGAGTTCGCCTGGCCCGGCATGGGCTGGGCCGACAGTCTCGGCAATCTGCGCGTGCTCGACAAATGGCGTGCCGCGATCGGGCTCGAATACGACATCGAGAAACCGGCAAAGCGCGTCAACACGATCTCCGGACGGAAGCTGCGCTCCGGCGGGACCGCCATCTCCAAGCGCAGCATTCCGGGCCTGCCGCGGCGGGCCTCGTGCCTGGCGCTCGGCTTCGAGGATTTCCGCACCTTTTCGTCGGGCGCCATCCTGCTCGACGCCTATTTCGAGGCCGGCGGCAATCTGTTCGACACCGCCTTCGTCTACGGTTCCGGCTATACCGAGACCCTGCTTGGCCAATGGCTGAAAAACCGCGGCGTGCGCGAGCAATCCGTGGTCATCGGCAAGGGCGCGCACTCGCCGCTCTGCTATCCCGACGTCATCGGCAAGCAGCTCACCCAGTCGCTCGAGCGGCTGCAGACCGACCATATCGACGTTTATTTCATGCACCGCGACAATCCGGACGTGCCGGTCGACGAATTCGTCGATGCGATGGACCGCGAGGTCAAGGCCGGCCGCATCCGCGGTCCGTTCGGCGGCTCGAACTGGACGATGGAACGCATGGACGAGGCGATTGCCTATGCCGAGCGCACCGGCAAGCAGAAGCCCGGCGCGCTTTCCAACAATTTCTCCTTGGCCGAGATGCTGGAGCCGATCTGGGCAGGCTGTGTCACCTCCTCCAGCGACGCGTGGAAGGCCTGGCTCACCGCCCGGCAGATGCCGAATTTCGCCTGGTCGAGCCAGGGCCGCGGCTTCTTCACCGACCGCGCCGGCCGCGACCGGCGCGACAATGAGGAGTTGGTCCGGGTCTGGTACTCGGACAAGAATTTCGGCCGTCGCGACCGTGCCATCGAGCTCGCCAAGCGGCTGGGCAAAAGCCCGATCCACGTCGCGCTCGCCTACGTCCTGGCGCAGCCCTTCCCGTCCGTCCCGCTGATCGGGCCCCGCTCGCTCGACGAATTGGAAGACAGCCTCCAGGCGCTCGACATCTCACTTTCGCCGGACGATCTTGCATGGCTGGATAGCGGTTCGGATCAGGCCCGCGCGCGGGCCTGACAGCAGCGGCAGTCGCTTCAACCTTGCGCTGCGCCATAGCTTCCGGACTGTTTGCGCTGCCCTCACCCTCTCCCGCAAAGAACCGGGACAGGGTAAGAATGGCGGCAGCGCAACGTCACTGGAAGATAGGGAAGACAGATGCTCGACATTTCACCGTCGAAACAGGCGGCCACCTGGCTCGGTTCTTTTGCGCGAGCGCTCGAAGCGGGCGACGTCGAGGCCGCAACCAATCTGTTCGTCGAGGATTGCTACTGGCGCGATCTTTTGACCTTCACCTGGAACATCAAGACGATGGAGGGGGCGGCCGCGATCCGCGAGATGCTGGCGGCGACGCTGGCAACCACAAGGCCTGCTCAATGGCAGCTCAGCGGCGAAGCCACCTCGGACGAAGGCACCATCGAAGCCTGGTTTTCTTTCGAGACGTCATCGGCGTGGGGCCAAGGCATCATGCGCCTCAGGGACGGCAAGTGCCGGACGCTGTTCACGGCGATGAGCGATCTCAAGGGGTTTGAAGAGCGCAAAGGCCCGGCGCGGCCGCTGGGCGTCCGCCACAAGGCCGATCCGGAACGCGAAACCTGGCTGGAGGCAAGGCGCCGCGAGGCGCGTGACCTCGGCGTTAGCCAGCAGCCCTATTGCCTGGTCATCGGCGGCGGCCAGGGCGGCATCATGCTGGGGGCGCGGCTCAGGCAATTGGGCGTGCCGGCCATCGTCATCGAGAAGAACGCCCAGGCCGGCGATTCCTGGCGCAGCCGCTATCGCTCGCTCGTGCTGCACGACCCGGTCTGGTACGACCATCTGCCCTACATCCCGTTTCCGGAAAACTGGCCGGTGTTCACCCCCAAGGACAAGATGGGCGACTGGCTGGAGATGTATACGCGCGTCATGGAGCTCAATTACTGGACCTCTACGGCATGCGTCAGTGCCTCCTATGACGAGACCGAAAAGGTCTGGACGGTCGAGCTCGACCGCGCCGGCGAGCGCATCACGCTGAAGCCCAGGCACATCGTCTTCGCGACCGGTGCTTATGGCCCGCCCAGGCGCATCGACCTGCCGGGTGCCGAGGTCTTTCAGGGCGAGATCCTGCATTCCAGCCAGTATTCCAACGGCGAGAAATTCCGCGGCAAAAGGGTCGCCGTCATCGGCGCGGCAAGTTCCGGCCATGACGTCGGCGTCGATCTCTGGGAGAGCGGCGCCGAGGTGACCATGGTCCAGCGGTCGCCGACGACGGTGGTCAAGTCGGACACGCTGATGGAGATCGGCTTCGAGATCTTCTCGGAAAAGGCGCTGGCCCGCGGCATCACCACTGAAAAGGCCGACATGATCGTCGCCTCGACGCCGTTCGCGCTGCTGCCGCAAGGCCAGCGGGCGCTTTACGACGTCATCAAGGCGCGCGATGCTGCCTTCTACGACCGCTTGCGCAGCGCCGGCTTCGCCATCGATTTCGGCGACGACGAGACTGGGCTCCTGATGAAGGCCTACCGCACCGGCTCGGGCTTCTACATCGACGTCGGCGCCTGCGATCTGATCATCGACGGCGAGATCGGCATCCGTAGCGGCGTCGGGATCAAGTCGCTGACGCCGACAGGCATCCTCTTCGACGACGGCACGGAACTGGCGGCCGACGCAATCATCGCCTGCACCGGCTATCTCTCGATGAACGAGACAGTGGCGGCGATCGTTTCGCGCGAAGTCGCCGACAAGGTCGGGCCGTGCTGGGGGATTGGCTCGGGCGTGAAAGGCGACCCGGGTCCGTGGCAAGGCGAGTTGCGCAACATGTGGAAGCCGACAGCGCAGGAAGCGCTGTGGTTCCACGGCGGCAATCTTGCGCTGTCGCGCTTCTATTCAAAATTCGTGGCGCTGCAGATCAAGGCGCGCATGGAAGGCATTCCGACGCCAGTCTATGGAGCGCCGGTGCGATAGGGCCGCCTTTCCCTTCTCCCCTTGTGGGCCTGTTGCGTAATTCGCTGATTGTGATTCTCTGAGGTGGACGGTCTGAGGGAATCGCGATGGCAGTGAAGCAGACGGGCCAG